>CAZRAY010000030.1:21368-22624 GCA_964598235.1 uncultured Piscirickettsiaceae bacterium | reverse complement strand
GCAAAATCAGTGGGTATATCGAAGCAATTGATAGGGTCGAATGGTGATTTATATATGATTGCACCCGTAAAAGGGATCCGACGACAGTTAGTCGAAACAGGCCGCCTCGGGTTAAACGAAGATCGGCGGCTGATTAAGTTGATGAAATAAAAAAGGCTTTGCAATATTGCAAAGCCTTTTTTATTTTGAGGTGTGGTGTTTTATTTCATTAATAATTTTTTAAGAATACCAATAACAGCCATCGTTGCACCACCACCCACACCACCACCCGCAACCATGCTGAGGATGCTGCTAAGATCGAGACCACTGCCTGCCGCTGCACTGCCTAAGCCAAGTAATCCACCCAGTTTTCCACCGAGTAGACCACCACCGACCGCACCAGCAAGTGAGTTACCTAAACCGCCTAGGGACATGTTTTTTAATAAACCACCAGCTGCACTACCACCTGCCGCACCACTGATAAGTTGGATAATAATGGGTAATAAACTTTCCATGCTATTTTCCTCTTTAATAAAATGTATAATTATTTTAGTTCAGAAAGCGATGCTTTGCTCCTGTATTCGTACCATAACAAAGAATTTGTGTAATCACAATCCGTCGGTATTTTCTGTTACCCAGTATTCACCGTCTTGTCGCTGCTCTTTTTTCCAAAAGGGGGCTTGGTGTTTCAATGTTTCGATGAGCCATGCACAGGCATCAAGTGATGCCCTGCGGTGGGCAGACCAACAGGCGATGGCAACAATGGGGTCATTGGGTTGAATGTCACCAACACGGTGAATAATGAGGAGGTCTAATAGGTCCCAGCGTTCATGTGCTTCTGCTTCGAGCTTGGTGAGATAGCGTAATGTCATTTCAGGATAATGTTCGAGGCGCATCGATTGTACGGTTTCATCATCATTAAAATCACGCATGGTGCCAATGAAACTCGTGGTGGCACCAAATTTTTTCGCTTCAACGGCAGAATGTTGCTGTGTGGCAATCATCTCCCACGGATTAAAAGTATGGTCGAGAATATGTATGGTCATTTCTAGCCGCCGGTAACAGGTGGAAAGAAGGCGACTTCATCCCCCTCATTTACGATATCATCAAGCTGTGCATACTCTAGATTAATCGCGACCAGCATATTATCGGGCGGTGTTGCATCATTTGTGCTTTGCGCCCACACATCGGCAGCAGATGTTGCAGAACTTAAACGCAATTCGGAGAGTCCAATTTTTTCGCGTAAACTAGCGAAGAATTTAACAGAAATAGTCATA
>CAZRAY010000030.1:0-21268 GCA_964598235.1 uncultured Piscirickettsiaceae bacterium | reverse complement strand
TAAGGATACCAGAAATGGCCGATTTAACGCATTTTAATCAAGCAGGTGAAGCGCATATGGTCGATGTGGGTGATAAGGCTATCACCAAGCGGGTAGCGATTGCCGACGGTAATATTACGATGTTGCCTGAAACTTTAGCGTTGATCCAAGCGGGCACGCATAAAAAAGGGGATGTATTGGGCATTGCGCGTATTGCAGGCATCATGGCAGCAAAACGCACATCGGATTTAATTCCACTCTGCCATCCTTTGGCGCTAACGAAGGTGTCTGTGAACTTCGATGTGCAGGATGTGAATGCAACTGTACATTGTCAGGTGCAAGTAGAAACCAGTGGGCAGACAGGTGTGGAAATGGAAGCCTTAACGGCGGTACAAGTGGCGCTATTGACGATTTATGATATGTGTAAGGCGGTCGATCGCGGCATGGTAATGACAGATATTGGTGTATTGGAAAAGCGCGGTGGCAAATCTGGCAATTGGACAAAAACGGGTTAAGGATGACTAAAAGTAGCCTTTATATCGGTTTGTTGATGCTATTGAGTATGAATACATGGGCAGAATCAACGCTACGCATTTCAACTACGACCAGCACAGATAATTCAGGCTTATTTACGGTATTACACCCTGCTTTTGAGGCTGCTTACGATGTGCGCTTAGAAGTGATTGCTGTTGGGACAGGGAAAGCCTTGAAAATGGGCGCGCGAGGCGATGCAGACGTGGTGTTTGTACATGCGCCCGCAGCAGAATTGGCATATATTGCATCAGGCGATTTTATTGATCGAAAAGCAGTGATGCATAATGACTTTGTATTGATTGGTGCGGCTAGTGACCCCGCTAATATTTCAGAGTCAAGCTCTGCGGCAGCTGCTTTGAAACGGATTGCAACCATGCCGACAGAAGAGATTGTTTTTGTATCACGGGGTGATAATTCAGGCACGCATAAAAAAGAATTAAAACTATGGCAGACAGCAGGTGTTAATCCGGAAGGCCAATGGTATTGGAAAGTGGGGCAAGGCATGGGTGCGGTGCTGACGATTGCAGATGAAAAGCAGGTATATACGATGACCGATCGTGGTACCTATCTGGCCTATGCGGATAAGATCGCCTTGCCTATTTTATTTGAAGGGGATGATGCCTTATTTAATGCTTACCATGTGATGGCGGTGAATCCTCAAAAACATCCCCATGTGCAATATCAATTAGCGCAAGATTATATTCATTTTATTACAGGATCTGTTGGTCAGAAAATTATTGATGATTATCAGATTAAGGGTCAGCAGCTATTTTATGGTGATGCAAAACCATAGCAGTAAGCTATCTTTGCTGGAGATAAAAAATTAAGTTGAAACAATGCTCGCAATATATTGATATTGTCTTGGGAATTAATCCCATCTTAAGTTGACTTAATACCACGATCCTAAGGATAATAGAGGGTTGAGCAGTCGTTTTATATAACGGATACATTCAAGTATGACTTTAAGAATTGAGATTGAGGATCTGGCCAAACATTTTGGTGAGATTAAAGCAGTGGATGGGGTGTCCTTTTCCGTTCGAAAGGGTGAAGTGTTAGGTTTCTTGGGGCCAAATGGCGCAGGTAAGTCGACCACGATGAAAATGCTGACGGGCTTTTTAACGCCAACACGCGGCACTGCGCGGGTATGTGGCTTTGATGTGTTACAAAATCCGATTGAAGTGAAAAAGAATATGGGCTATTTGCCTGAGGGTGCACCTGCCTATGCAGAGATGACGCCGGATAGTTTTTTACGCTTTATTGCCGATATTCGCGGCTTATCCGGTGCGGAAAAATTGCGTGCGGTTGACTCAGCGGCGGAACGGGCACGAATCAAACAAGTCATGTTTCAACCGATTGAGACCTTATCGAAAGGGTATAAACGCCGCGTGGGTTTAGCGCAAGCGATTTTGCATAATCCACCTGTACTCGTTTTGGATGAACCCACCGATGGTTTAGATCCGAATCAAAAACATGAAGTACGCATGCTGATCAATGAGATGGCAGAAGACAAAGCCATTATTATTTCGACCCATATATTAGAAGAAGTGCATGCAATTTGTACGCGGGCTTTGGTGATTGCCAATGGCAAAATTAAAGTGGATGGCACCCCAACTGAATTAGAGGCGATGTCGCGTTATTATAATGCCGTGAGCGTTAAAGTGGTGGGTATTGAACCTGAAAAAGTCATGGCAATGTTAAATGGGTTGGATAAAATATCGGAAACAGAATTATTGCCATTAGGCGCAGGTTGTCGCGCTTATCCAGTGGCAGGGCAAGCGATGGTCGCTGAATTATCACAAGCCATCCGTAGCCAAGGCTGGGAAATTGCTACGTTGCATGTTGAACAAGGGCATTTAGACGAAGTGTTCCGCACGGTTACGACAGGTCAAGCAATACGGGGTGCAGCATAATGCAAAATATTTGGTTTATTATGAAGCGCGAGTTTAACGGCTATTTCGCAACGCCAGTGGCGTATGTATTCATCATCATTTTCTTATTGCTCGCCGGTTTCTCAACCTTTTTCGTGGGTAACTTCTTCGAGCGTGGTGAGGCGGATTTATATCCTTTCTTCTCTATGCATCCTTGGCTATATGTGTTGTTGATCCCGGCGATTTCGATGCGTTTATGGTCGGAAGAGCGCAAAACAGGGTCGATCGAATTATTAATGACGTTACCTATTTCAGTATTTGAAGCCGTGCTGGGTAAATTTTTAGCCGCCTGGGCCTTTACCGGCTTGGCGTTGTTATTGAGTTTTCCGTTGTGGATCACGGTAAATTATCTGGGTGAGCCTGATAATGGCGTTATCTTCGCAGGTTATATCGGCAGTTTATTTATGGCGGGTGGTTTCTTGGCAATTGGCGGTTGTATTTCCGCACTTACTAAGAACCAGGTGATTGCATTCGTATTGAGCTTGGTAGTGAGTTTGATTTTTGTGCTCAGTGGTTATGGCATTGTGTTGGATTTCTTTAGCGGTTGGGCGCCTCAGGCATTAGTTGAAGCGGTCAGCTCGTTTAGTTTCTTGACCCATTTTGATGCGATATCTAAAGGGGTGATTGATATGCGCGATGTGTTTTATTTTGTGTCGTTAATTGCGATATGGTTATTTGCGAATGCCATTGTCGTGAATTCCCGCAAAGCGGATTAGGGGAGAGACATGAAGAAACAATTGTTATCAACAACAGGCCTGATATTGGCTATTATTTTATTTATTTCGTTTAATATTGTGACGACTGGCAATTTAAAATCTGCCCGCGTTGATCTAACTGAAGATAAATTGTATACCTTATCAGAAGGCACATTGAGCATTCTAGATAAGCTCGAAGCTCCCATTACCTTACGTTTTTATTACACCGAACAAGTGGCGCAAGAATTACCGACATTGAAAGCGTATGCGACACGTGTCCAAGAGCTATTAGGTGAATACCAACGTGCGGCAAAAGGAAAAATAAAATTACAAATTATTGATCCGAAACCCTATTCAGATGATGAAGAACGGGCGAAGCAATATGGTTTACAGGCTGTGCCGATTAATGGTGAAGCAGATCCGATGTATTTTGGATTGGCGGGTAATAACTTATTGAATGGTTTAGAACGTATTACCTTTTTCCAACCTGAAAAAGAAGATGTATTGGAATATGATTTAACCAAACTGGTTTATACCCTATCGAATGTTGAGCGGAAAACAGTGGGTGTGTTGAGTGCCTTAGAAGTGAATGGTGAAGAATATGACCCACTTAAAGGCTATGCGCCTTCAGCGGATGCTGGCGGCCCTTGGCCAGTAATGAATCAATTGCGTGAATTGTTTAATGTGGATGTGTTGCCCAGCGATATTCGCCGCATTCCAAGCACGATGGATGTATTATTGATTATTCATCCGAAAGACTTTTCAGATGAAACCTTATATGCCATTGACCAATATGTATTGAAAGGCGGAAAGGCCATTATATTTGTGGATCCTTATGCGGAAATTGATATCCCTGAAAAAGATCCTGATAAGCCGATGGCGGCGATGATGACATCGCGTAGTTCAAATATGCCTGAATTGTTCAAAGCATGGGGTATTGAGCGTGTGAGCACCGATATTGTGGCCGATTTGAAAACAGCAGAACAAGTCAATTTTGGTGCCAACTCGAATCACCAAGCGATTGATTATGTTTTATGGCAAGGTTTAGTGGCCGATCAGTTTAACCAAGAACAAGTGATTACCCGTGATTTGCGTAAAGTGGTGCTGGCAACGCCGGGTAGATTTAAAATATTAGAAGATGCGATGGCAGAAGTGACCACACTATTGTCATCAACAGATGAAGCCATGTTGGTGGATAAGCGGGTAGTGCAATTCCGCAATAATCCGATGGCATTATTAACCAAATATGCACCAGGCACCTTGAGTTATCCAATGGCGGTGCGCGTTAATGGGCTCACAACTTCAGCCTATCCAGAGGGTTTGAAAGGGGCGGATGGCAGTATGAAAAAACCACCTGGCCATGTAGACAAAGCGACGGAATCAATTGATGTGATTGCGGTTGCCGATGTGGATATGCTGCAAGATCGTTTTTGGGTGCAATTGCAGGATTTTTATGGTGAACAAATTGCTTACAGTACAGCAAATAATGTTGATTTCTTAGTGAATTCATTGGATGCATTAGCCGGCAGTAACGGTTTAGTCAGCGTACGTTCCCGCTCAGGATTCTCGCGGCCTTTCCATCGTGTATTGGCTTTGCAGCGAGATGCCGACAAGCGTTATTTAACCAAAGAACGTGAATTGAAGAAAACACTGAAAGAAACGGAACAGTTGATTGCACGGCTACAAACCGAGCGTGGTGATAGCAGTGGTGATGCATTATTGAATGTCGAACAACAGCAAGAGCTTGAAGAGCATAAAGTGTTAGTGAATAAAACGCGCCAACAATTGCGGGAAGTGCAAAGCAATTTGCGTAAAGACATTGATCAATTAGATGCCAAAGTGAAATTCTTTAATATTGGGTTTGTGCCTATTATCGTGGCGATATTTGCCTTAATTACGGGTTGGATGCGGGTAAAAAAACGCACCCAAGGCCGGTCACAACAGGCATAAGGAGTCAAAGATGAAAAAAATAAATAGCTTCACAATATTATTGGCACTCACTATTTTAATGGTGATATTGATGCTGATAACCATTCAGCGTCCGAATACAAACAGTGATGATTATAGCTTGCTCTATCCTGATCTATTAGCGGAATTAAGCGATATTGATCAAGTGAAATTTAAGGCTGTTGGTCAAGAAGCCTTTACCCTAGAGAAAAAAGAGTCGGATTGGTTTGTTAAAGAACGCTGGGGTTATTTGGCGGATTTTAATAAAGTAAAGCGTGCCTTGATTGATATTGCGGAAGCACGGATCTTAGAGCAAAAAACCAGCGATCCTACATATTATGGCATATTGGGTGTGGCCAATATTGATGAAGGTAGTGATGCGACAGCACGACAAGTCACGTTATTGTCAAAAGGCAAAGTAGTTGCTGATTTAATCGTGGGTAATCAACGAGAAACGAATAGCACCAGTGGCCCAAGCCAATATCATGTGCGTAAAGTAGAGGGTGCGGAATCGTGGTTGGTGCAAGGTTATTTGCAGTTGAATCCAGTGATTCTAAACTGGGTGCAAGGCGAGATTTTCCATGTAGCCCGTGAGCGGGTGCAACAGGTGACGATCAGCCAACCAAATGGTCAAACAGCGGTGGTGCAAAACATTGGTGAGAAAAATAAATTTGGTGTGCCCAATATGCCGGCGGGTACTAGCTTCAAATATCCGCAACTTGGCTATGATATTGCAGGCACGATTCATGAACTGCAATTAGAAGATATGCAACCGATTGCAGATTTTTCGCGTGGTGATGTGGATGTCGTGAAAGCCGAATTTGTGACATTTGATGGTTTGAAAATCAATTCGGAGACATCTTTTATTGATGGCCAATATTTTGCTACATTTAAAGCACGCTTCGATGCCAGTGCCGTACAATCGGCGCCTGAAGCCATCCAAACCATGGATGTGTTAAAAACAGCGGAACAAGTGCAAGCTGAAGTAGTTGCGATCAATGAGAAGGTCTCCCCATGGGCTTATCGTTTAGCGGGTTTTGTGGGCACAAACCTAATGCGTGCGGAAGCAGATATTGTCACAAAATCAGAACAAAGCATCCCGATGCCAGCAGATGTGACGGGCGGGTTTGGCGCCAATTAGTTTCAGAAGTTTATTTTTTCGCTTATGATAATGAAAAACACTTCAGACAATTAAGCAGGAGAAAAGAGATGATAGAGATTATTCCAAATTGGCACCCGATCTTCGTACACTACACCATTGGTTTGCTGGGTGCGGCTGTTATCTTTTCTTTTGCGACGGTTTTATTACCGACAAACCATCACTGGAAAGCACAATGGCAGATTGTTGCTAATTGGACTTTGTGGGGTGGTTGCTTGGTTGCGTTGGCAACAGTTATCGCGGGTGGGATTGCCTATAATAGTGTGGCACATGATGAAGCCTCTCATGCTGCCATGACTTTACATAGAAACTGGGCTTTACCTTCCGCGGGGTTATTTATGGTGCTCGGTGTGTTGGCGATGCGTCGTGTTCGGAAAAACAGTCTCTTTTTGCCTTTGATGGCAATTGCAGGTGCCATGTTAACGATGACTGGTTATTTGGGGGGTGAAGCGGTTTACCGCCACGGATTGGGCGTGATGTCTTTGCCTATGGTTGAAGCGGGTGAAGATGGACATAATCATAGCCATGCGCCAGAACCGAGTAGCGATGACCGTGGCCATGATGATGGACATGGCAATCATCCGCATTAAGGTCTGAACGCCCCCGTAGCTCACTTGGATAGAGCGGCCCCCTCCTAAGGGGCAGGTAACAGGTTCAACTCCTGTCGGGGGCACCATTCAGTGATTAAGAGTCTATATTTGGATTAGTTTTTTGAGCCGAGTAGATTCTCGGGTAAACAAGCTTTCATCATTATAGACATGGGCGAGCACACAAAGACCTTGCGCGCTGGTAAAGAGCTCTAACGCACTATCCTTGGCTTTTTCAGCTGATAAGCCTAAGTGTACAAACTGGGTTGTTAACCAATTCCAAATAGTATCAAAAATCCGTTGGCTTAATTCTCGGTTAACTTCATCCTGCTTTCCTAATTCTCCCGCTAGCGTTGCATTGGGACAGCCGTAGCGTGTGAGCGTTGATTTCCCCTCTAACAAACTATCAATAAAACAGTTGAGACGTGACGCCGCATCAGGGTATTGTCGATCCCATGCGGCAAGGGTGGCTTTTGTTTGCGCGATACGCTGCTCAAATACGGCGGCTAAAATCGTATCTTTAGATTTAAAATGATAGGTGATATTACCTTTGCTCAAACCGGTTTCAGATACGATATCGCTAAACGCAGTTTGATGGAATCCACGCCGATAAAATAATTTATTGGCTGATTTTAGAATTCTATCGCGTGTTTGTTCGCCTTGTTTCATCGTTGCTACAACTTTCTCCATTACCTTTATTTTAGCTAACCCTAAAATTAAGAGTTGCTATATTAGTACGTACGTACTAATATAGGTCTTCCGTACTAACCTAGCTGAGTGGAGTATATCATGAACAAATTAAAATCACTTTTTATTGGCATGTTTCCGATGTTTGCAATGGGGGTCAGTGGATATGGCCTTTACCAGTTTTTTTCCTTCCCATCTGAAGCGGGTGTTGTATGGTTAGGTGCGGTATTGACCTCATTACCCATTATGCTATTTATTGGTCGCGTTATGATGTTTAAAAACATGGCCAGAACAACCCCCCATTTCCCGTTATTAACAGGCATTGCCATAGGTGGCTTAGTCTTGGCAATATATGGTTTTTTACAATCAGCTTATACCGCAAAAATACCGATGGCATTAGCGCTCATGGGGTTTATATTTTATTTACTCTATAACTTTTGGTATTCATCGCTGGGCCGCGGACAGCATTCAGCTTTACAAATTGGCCAACCGTTACCAGATTTTAATATGACGGATACAAAAGGCAAGCTTGTTTCATCCCATTCCTTTAAAGGCACGCCCTCAATATTTATTTTCTTTCGGGGGAATTGGTGCCCTTTGTGTATGGCACAAATCAAGGAGATCGCTGCGCAATACCGTGAAATAGCGGCAACGGGGGCAACAGTTGCTTTTATTGCACCGCAACCGGAAGAAAAAACGCAGGCGCTAGCGGCTAAATTTGATGTGCCCTTTACATTCTTAACAGACAAAGATAATCATGCTGCTCAGAAACTGGGCATTGAGATGAAAAATGGTTTGCCTGCTGGGATGGAAATGTTTGGTTATGATAAAGATACCGTTTATCCTACCGTCATTATTACAGATTCAAATGGCGACATCATTTATACGGACTTGACGAACAATTATCGTATTCGGCCTGAACCAGATGCGTTTATCAATGTGCTTAACACGCACGCACGGATGGTGTGAAATCTGACGAATCGCTATGCGTTTACGAGTGTTTGTACATGCACAACCGCAGCAGTAGAGATGCCTTCAATATTATAGCCTCCCTCTAAGATTGAAATGAGATAGCCTTGGCAATGTTTATTGGAAAGGGCGAGTAAGCTATTGGTTAGCCATTGGTAACCTGCATCACTAACTTCGTGGCAGCCGAGCAAGTCAGTGGTTCGGCTATCGAAGCCACAGGAAATCAGGATAAGGTCAGGCGAGAAGGCATCAATGGCGGGTAATATCGTGTCTTGATAGGCTTGTTGATAGGCAGCATCACCTGCGCCACACGGTAAGTGAATATTAATGTTATACCCTTTTCCTGCCCCTATTCCTTTACGGGCTGGGTCGCCTGTACCAGGATAAGCATGCCAATCATGGGTGGAGCAATATAAGACGTTGGGATCATTGTAGAACACATCTTCGGTGCCATTGCCATGATGATAATCCCAATCAATGATGGCTATTTTTTTTAAGCCGAATGCTTGTTGGGCATAGCGCGCAGCGATGGCAATATGATTGTAATAACAAAAACCTTCTTCTTTGCCTGTGTTGTGGGCATGATGGCCGGGTGGGCGAGAAGGGCAGAAGGCATTACGAATTTCACCTTCACACACGGCTTTAACCGCAGCGAGTACGCTGGCGGTAGCATGGCTGGCGACTGTGTGTGCTGTGGGTAAATTCTGACTGATACTATCAATGTGGGCTTGGTTGTGAATGGTGCGGAGCCAGTAGTTGATGTTGGTGAGTGGTGTTAAAGCATGTAACGCATCAAAAAAGGGGACTGCTTGAAGTTTATCTCGAATGGCGCGATAGCGCTCGGGCGTTTCTAGATGCTCTGGGTTGATATGGTATGTTAGATATACATTATCGAGCGTAATCCCTGTGCGCTTTGTTTGTGCGAACAATAAAGGAGAGTGGCTCAGAAATCCGCCTGTAATGAGTGCGGTGGACTGTAAAAAATCACGCCGTTTCATTAGATATACAGCGTGGTATCCGCTTCACTGGAAAACTCTAAAAAGGTGGCAGCACCACCGCTTGAGATACCGTCAATAAAGTCACTTTCTTGAAAATCAAACAGATCGACGGTCATTTGGCAGGCAATCAATTCCACCCCAGATTCAATACAAATATCGCGTAGCTCAGCAATGCTGGCCACCCCTTTTTGTTTGAGTTTGCGTTTCATCATCCAGGTGGCAATCCATTCTAGACCAGGAATGATTTGGATAATACTGGGCACAGGAATGGGCATAGGCATTGCAGGGTTGCCCAGTGGCGAGACTTTGGGATTGAGATCTTTACGCAGCAATTGCAGGCCATAGAAGGTGAAAAATATTTTAACGTCATAGCCGAGCGCCGCCGCTGTTGAGGCAAGGATAAACGGTGGATAGCCGCCATCTAGAGTGCCTTTACTGGCAATAATGGCAAATTTCTTGGCCATTAGTTAGCCCCTTTTTCAATGAGGAAATAGCGTTTTTCGCCCTCAATATGAAAGTCTAACAAGGGATTGCCCGTCATTTTAGCAAAAGCAGCGATATCTTTATCCGCGCCAGTATCAGTGGCAATCAACCGGAGCTTTTGACCAACAGTCATGCCATTGAGTTCTTTGCGCGCTTTTAGCACAGGCAAGGGGCAACTTAAGCCAGAAGCATCGAGTTCTATATCAAAATCAGCCATAATCTATCCTTGTGTTATATCAAGTTTTTCGACAAGTTCCGAACGAATGGGTTCAAATACAATTGAATTATATTAGCATTTTTATGGGTAAATATTTGCTTGGAACCCCATAAACAAGATAGTGTCATAAGAAGTATGAAAAAAACATTGGGATTATTGGGCTTTATATTAGGGATAGCAATTGCTGCGCCGATATATGCTGAAGAGATATTATTACCTGATTTGGGGGATAGCTCGGGTGCACTGGTATCGCCACAACAGGCTTTTCGAGTGGGGCAGTCTTTTTATTGGCGGCTGCAGCAGTCGGTTGATTTAGTAGATGATCCAGAAGTGACGGCTTATTTGGATAACCTTGGACAGAATTTGGTATCCAATAGTGATGCGCAGCGTCAAGCATTCCAATTTTTTATGGTGCCAGATTCATCAGTGAATGCATTTGCGGCGCCGGGTGGGTTTATTGGGGTGAATAGTGGTTTATTGTTGACCAGTGAAGCAGAGGATGAACTGGCATCGGTGCTAGCACATGAAATATCGCATGTTACCCAGCGTCATTTATTACGATCTTTTGAAAAATCAAAACAATTAGATATACCGATCATGGCGGCAACAGTGGGCGCTATTTTGCTGGCTGCAGCGAATCCAGCAGCAGGGCAGGCCGCGCTCATGGCGGTTCAAGCTGGTGGGGTGCAAATGCAATTGAATTTTACGCGTGCACATGAGCGAGAGGCTGATAATCTGGGGATGCAGACGCTAGTGCGTGCAGGTTTTGATCCCAATGCGATGCCACGGTTTTTTGAACGATTAGATAAAACGAGCCGTTTTTATCAAGGCCAGGAGGCCATCCCTGAATTTTTGTTAACGCATCCCGTTACGACTGCACGGATTGCAGATGCCCGTGGACGTGCGGTTACTTATCCGCCGCAAACTGATCCGCATGATCAACAACAGTTTTATTTAATGCGGGAGAAGCTACGTGTATTAACAACAGATAATTTAGCAGAGTTAGTGCAACATTATGCAGCATCAGTGAATTTGAATCCCTCACTTGATTCAGCAAAAGCACGGGCAATGCGCTATGGGCAATGTTTGGCATTGTTGGCGAGCACACGTTATGCCGAGGCGCGGGTAGCGCTCGAACCGTTGTTAAAACACGATCCAGAACAGATAAATTATCTGTTGGCATTAGCAGAGATTGAGCGGGCGGGCGGACACACAAAAACGGCATTGAAAATATACGCAGATAATTTGGCGTTGTATCCAGGCCATTATGCGCTAACGATTCAGCATGCAAAAACATTAATGCAGATTGGAAATACAAGGCAGAGTGTTGAATTATTAAAAAGCCAGGTGACGAGTCAAACGCCTGCTTTGGTGTATAAATTATTAGCACAGGCGACAGGTGATGCAGGCAATAATGGTCGTGCACACCGTTGGTTGGCAGAGTATTATTATGTCTCAGGGCGACTTGAACAGGCTGCAGATCAGCTGCGGTTAGCTGCAGAGGCATCTGGGCGAGATGAATATGTGCGTGCGCAAATTAGCTCACGCTTGCGAGAGGTGGAAATCGCCATTGATGAAATGGAATTGGATAAGTTATGACAATGAACACAGCAACCGAACAAAAATTAAACGAGAACCGTCGATTATTACTTAAAGCGGGGGTATCTTCCGTAACCCTGGCATTGGCGATGAGTAGTGGATTGTTATTGCCGCGCCAGGTGATTGCACATTGGCCCAAAGCCGCTTTTTCTGCATTATCAGTTGAAGATGCTTTATTAGCCTTGTTAGGAAAAACGGAAAGCGTCACGGGCAAAGAAATAAAATTTAAAACGGCCTTACCACCGAGTTATGCCGTTAATGGCGCCTCGGTTCCTGTTGAAATTGAGAGTGATTTAGAAGATATTGAGCGGGTGGTCATTTTGGTGGAAAAAAATCCGGTGCCGTTAATTATGAGTGCGGATTTTACAAAAGAGATGGTGATGCCTTTTAAAACGATGATTAAAATTGCCGAAGATTCGAATGTGATTGCGGTGGTGTGTGCTGGTGGGAAATTGTATTCAACCTCTCGATTTGTGGAAGTGGATATTGGGGGGTGTGGCTAATGGGAACAAATATTATTAGCAAAGATCGTATCCGCGCGAAATTAAAAGAAGGGAATACGGTGGTGCGGGTATTGCTATCGCACCCCATGCACACAGGCCGCGTAAAAGATGCATTAGAGGAATTGATTCCAATTGAATTTATTCAGGATATTCGCTGTTGGCGGAATGAGACAGAAGTATTGTCTGTGAAATGTGGCACTGGCATTGCCCGTAATCCTTATTTTTCCTTTCAGCTAGCAGCTGGGGTTGCGGGAGATGTAATACGGATTACATGGGTGGATAATAAAGGGGCAAAAGGTGCCGCGGAAACGATAGTTAAATGAGTTTAAAACGCAAGGCTAATACGGGGGTGTTCCTCTTGTTGCTCGTTGCAGTGCTGGCGAGTACAGCGGTATTGACCTTCAATGCGCGCCAGTCTGTACAGGCAGAAATGGAAGGCGCAATGGATGCTGCTGCAAAGCTTATTTCGGTTATTTTATCTGGTGAACATTTGAGTAAAGAGATGAGCATGCATAAGCATATGGAGCGTATTGTGCCTGCTGTGAGCCGCCTCAGGAGCTTACATATTCTTATGTTTGGACGTAATGGTTTGTTATTTGAGGGTGAGCCAGAATTGATTGAGCAACAGGTGCCAACCTGGTTTGTTCGATTATTAACGCCAAAGATTAAGCCGTTAACACGACGATTTGGTTCTGGTCATATGGTGATTTATGCCTCTCCAATGCAAGAAATAGATAAACATTGGCGTAATGTGCGAGGGTTATTAGCACTGGGACTAATCACTTTATTGGCAATGGGGATATTATTGTATTGGGGCTTAGGGCGGCTAACCAAACCACTTGATCGTATTTCTAAAGGTTTGGCATCTGTTGAGCGAGGTGATCTTGATCTACGGTTGCCACATTTTGGCCTAGAAGAAATGGATAAAATCGGCCAAACATTCAATCGTATGGGAGAAACGCTCTCTGAGAGTATGGCCGAGAATAGACGAATGGCGATGTTGGTTCACCAGTCAGGCGATGCGATTGTTTCCGTTGACTTGCAAGGAAAAATTGACTTTTGCAATCCGACCGCAAGGGTGTTGTTTGGCGAAAAAACGACGGCATTGATGGGCGGATTGATAACAAATTTAGGCTTTACGGATAATGCAGCGAAAATAAGACGAATTGTGAGCGCATGCCAATCTGTTGAAAATATTCAGACCAGTTTGGAAGGGAATCCAGCGTCACTATTGTTTTCAGCAACCCCTTTATTAGATACTGATAATCAGGCAATTGGATTGGTCTGTACTTTGCGGGATATCACAGAACATAAAAAAGCAGAGGCGGCAGCACAGCAATTGCATGAAACGCGGCTATTGGCACAACATATGGCCGAGGTGCAAGAAAAAGAACGGCGGCATTTATCGCAAGAATTACATGATGAATTAGGGCAATGTTTAACGGCGATTAAAACGGATGCGGTATTGATTAGCAATCGCAGCGAGGAAACCGATCCGAAGATCCATGTGAGTGCAAGGGCCATTATTGACGTGGCTAGCCATATTTATGATGTGGTGCATAATATGATTACACGCTTGCGCCCTAGTCCATTAGATGATTTAGGGTTGGTGGCAACAATAGAAGAAAGCCTTGCGAAATGGCAACAGCGGCAAGCGCAAATTGAATTTAAATTACAGTTAGATGGTGAGTTGGATAATCTGGGTGAAACATTGAGTATGACAGTATATCGGGTGGTACAAGAAGCGATTACCAATGCAGTGCGCCACGCCGATGCAACAGAACTTGTAGTCAAGATACAGCGCCAAAAACAAGCCATCACAGCAGGTGATTTGTTATCATTAGCGATTACAGATAATGGTAAAGGGATGGTGGTGCAAGATTTTCATTCAGAGGTGGATTTTGGTTTATTGGGTATGCGAGAGCGCGTGCGAAGTTTGTCGGGTCAGTTTGATATTGTGAGCGCACCGGATGCCGGGTTGTCGATTCAAATTACGCTCCCACTTAATGATAGCCTATTGCTAGAGAAAGGATAAGCACATGACAAAACTAAAAATATTATTAGTGGATGATCATGAACTTGTCCGTGCAGGATTTCGGCGCTTATTAGAAGATGGCGATGAATTTGAAATTGTTGCCGAAGCGGGCAGTGGTGAACAAGCTTGCCAAGACTATCAGAAACATCAACCGGATGCGGTTGTTATGGATATCTCCATGCCAGGCATTGGCGGCATCGGTGCGATTGAGCGCATTATTGCACGGGATCCTAATGCGAAAATATTAGTGCTGAGTGTGCATGAAGATACGGTATTCACGACGCGTGCGCTGCAAGCAGGTGCGATGGGTTTTATTCCCAAACGTAGCGCGCCAGAAGAAATGCGTCATGCGGTATTACAAGTCGCACAGGGTAAAATGAGCATTGATCCCCAAATTGCCCAGCAGTTGGCCATGCAGAAAATGGGTGGACAAAGCAATGTCATTGAAGACCTGAGTCAACGTGAATTTGAAGTGTTCCGCTTATTGGCAGAGGGGAAAACGGTAAATGACATTGCAGAAATACTCAATTTAAGCCCCAAAACGGTCGGCACACATCATACCAACATTAAACAGAAATTAGGCGTCGCCAATGCCGCTGAGCTGGCACGGCTGGCAATTCGCAATGGTATTTTAGAAGCATAAATAGATCGCAGAGATGGGCTCAGGAAAATCCTGAGTGTTTTTAGGTTTTTTCCTCTAACGTTAGGGTGATAAGCGGCGTAAAGTGTGAACCGTGGTTATCGGAAATATTTTCGGTAATGAACTAAACTTTATTGGAGAATAATTATGTGGACTACACCAGAATATTCAGACATGCGTTTCGGTTTTGAAGTAACAATGTACATTTGTAACCGTTAAGTAAAACTGATCAGATTTAGAAAAGCCCTGCATCGAAAGATGCGGGGTTTTTTTTTGCCTTCAGATTAGGATAGATTGGGAGTTTATCCTATAGCCCTTTTTGGGAAATGGATTACAATAATGTACCTACTTAGAGAGAAGTAAATGAATTTAAAGTTACGCCTGAATTTAATTATTACAATTTTATTGTTAATTGTAATGATGATTGGTGCGACACATACTATCCGAAATGCACGAAAAAACATTCAGGCTGAAATTTCATCGACCGCGGTGTTGGCGTTGCATATGTTGGATGCGGAAATTGTACAAATTGCTTCAAACATGGGGTCATTTAGTACGGCGAATGTGATGCATGGATCTTTTTTTAGGTTAGGTAATTTAAGTGATGTCCGTCATCTTAAAATTGAATTTTTCAATGTAAAAGGAGAATTGAAAGACAGTAATCGGATGCGTGATAGTGCGGCGAAAAATGTGCCGCCGCTGTGGTTTTCCCAGGCAATGGATTCTGTTACAACGGAAATGCCTATCACTAGGCGACAGGTGTACCAAAATGAGAATGTGATTGGTGAATTAGTGGTTACGCCTGACCCCTCATATGAAATTGCTGAGGTGTGGGCAGATACAAAAGGGATGCTGGGTTTGATGAGCTTGTTTTTTATTGTGGTTAATTTGCTTGTTTATTGGGCGGTAAGCCGAGGGTTGAGACCGATTGATAATGTGATTTCAGCGTTAACAGAATTAGAGATGGGAAATTTTTCTTCTCGATTACCTGTCTTTGCATTGCCAGAATTAACGAGTATTAGTAGCAAGTTTAATGTGATGGCGGAAACCTTACAGGAGAGTGTTGAGCATAATCGACATCTAACGCAACGGATGATCAGTCTACAAGAAGACGAGCGGAAAAACTTGGCGCAGGAGTTACATGATGAAATTGGCCAGCATTTAACGGCGATTCACATTGATGCAGCGGCGATTGCAAAAGCTAAGAATGTGGCAATGGTAAAAGAGAGTGCAGATGCCATTGATGGCGTTGTACGCCAGATGATGGATATTGTGCACAGTATTTTGCAACGATTGAGGCCGAGTGGTTTGGATGAATTAGGTCTAGAAGCCGTGTTGCAAGAGCTAATTGATGGCTGGCAACAGCGGCATAATGAAGTGCGGGTTACGCGCGACTTATCAGGCAATTTTAATAGTGTAAGCGAGCAAGTAGTGATTACGGTGTATCGTTTAGTGCAGGAGTGTCTGACCAATATTGCGCGCTATGCGGAAGCAGGAAGTGTTGATGTTATTGTGCACAGACAAGCTGATCAGATCAGCTTGTCTGTGACAGACAATGGTTTAGGCTTTAATCAAGCTATTAAGCCAAAAGGATTCGGTTTGATGGGGATGCGGGAACGAGTTGAAGGTTTGGCGGGTACCTTTGAAATAAAAACAGCTCGAGGGAAAGGCACACAAGTGCGTGTGGTGCTGCCGTGTGATGTAAAGGAACCAAAATGAGCACATCAATTCGGGTGTTATTAACAGATGATCATGCGGTAGTGCGGTCAGGGTTGCGTCGTTTATTGGAGCAACATGAAGGTATTCGCGTCGTAGCAGAAGCAGAGAGTGGAGAACAGGCATATCAGTTATTTGGAGAGGTAAAACCAGATGTAGTAGTGATGGATATGTCGATGCCGGGAATGGGGGGCTTGGAAGCCTTACGGCGTATTTTGGCGCGATATCAGAATGCGAATATCGTTGTTTTCTCGATGCATGAGAACACTACGTTTGTTACGCAAGCGATGGCTGCGGGAGCAGTAGGCTATGTGACCAAATCAGGAGAAGCAGATGATTTAGTATCGGCTGTTCGGGCGGGCGCGGAAGGTAAGCGCTATCTCAGTAGTACTATGGCACATAATATCGCCTTACAAAGCACAAATGGGGATGATAATCCCGTGCAGAAATTGACTGTACGTGAATTTGAAGTTTTTCGCTTGTTAGTGGAAGGAAATACAACGGAAGAAGTGAGCAATATATTACGTATCGGTCAGAAAACAGTTGCTAATCACCAAACTTTATTGAGGCAGAAACTGGGTGTTTCTAGCCCTGTTGAATTGGTGAGATTAGCAATAAAGCATGGTGTTATTGAGAGCAATTGACGCAGTGATATCTGTTAAAATGGTAGCGTGAAATAGTGGGGGAGAGGGGGAATGGTGCGTTTATTGGGTTTAATGATGTGGGTGGTTGCCAGTGGGGTTTGGGCGGCGGATCCAGCGCCTTGGGCAGCCTTCGATATACCATTAGTTGGAGAAGCAGATTCTATTGGGGGCTATGCGAATGGCTGTTTGATTGGGGGCGAAGGGGTGCCGTTAGTCGGTCGGGGATATGCCGTGGTGCGTGCAGGGCGAAATCGCTTCTATGGCCATCCTGAATTAGTGTCCTTTCTAGCTGATATGGGAAATAGGGTGGCGGATGAGAAGCTAGGCATGATGTTGGTGGCAGATATTGCCATGCCGCGTGGCGGACCTTTTGCCAGTGGTCATAAAAGCCACCAAACAGGATTGGATGCGGATATTTGGATCCCTTTGGGATATAGCCTTGAGAAAGCACAAAGTGGTGAAAGGTTGCAATCTGTATTGATGGTGGATCGCAAGGCCTTTAAGGTAAATCATTATTGGAAGTCAAAACATTCAAACTTGATTCGCTTGGCAGCAGAAGATGTTCGGGTGGCACGTATTTTTGTGCATCCAGCAATTAAGCAGAAGCTATGTCAGCAGGAATGGAATGATCGTAGCTGGTTAAATCGTATCCGACCTTGGTGGGGGCATGATTCACATTTCCATGTGCGCCTGCATTGCCCAGAAGGCACTTTGGATTGCACAGCCCAAAAACCGCCACCACCAGGCGATGGTTGTGGTGCCGAACTTAAAGCATGGTGGCCGAATGCACCGCCGTCTAAGCCGAGGAAGCCACGACCACCCAAAATATTACCGATACAATGTCAGCAAATTGCCACAATGCCTGAACTTTAAAATAGGGTGATTTAGTAAGCACCAACATCTAAGTGGATGTTGGTGCTTTTTTATGTGGATAATGATTATATAAATCGTAAAAAACGATTTATATAATCGAAATAAGTTGTTTCACAAATAATAATATTGCTTGGATAATGTATCCCGTGATTGGGTGCTGTTACCCAATCAATTAAATTAAGGAAACTTATAATGATTCGTACCGTACCTGAAGTAACGTTTAAAACCCGTGTTCGTGACGCAAGCCTAGGAGGAGATAATCCTTTTCGCTGGCAGGATGTGACGACAAGCGATATTTTCAAAGGCAAAAGTGTGGTGTTATTTTCGTTACCAGGCGCCTTTACTCCAACGTGTTCCAGCACACACCTTCCTGGTTTTGAAGAAAAATATGATGCGCTGAAAGCAAAAGGCGTGGATGAGGTGTATTGCTTGAGCGTAAATGATGCATTTACGATGTTCCAATGGTCGCAGCGTTTGGACGTGGAAAAAGTGAAGATGTTGCCAGATGGCAATGGTGATTTCACACGCTTGATGGGCATGCTGGTGAAGAAGCAGAATCTTGGTTTTGGTGATCGTTCATGGCGCTATGCAATGCATGTAGTGGATTGTGAAATTAAGCAGTTATTTGCTGAGCCAGGATTGATGGATAATTGTCCGGATGATCCATTTACGGTGAGTGATGCAGATACCATGCTAAACGCATTATAGAAATTATTTTGGGCAAAGATGCCGCGTGTTGAGCGGTGTTTTTGCCCCATAATGTTAAGGGATAAACAGATGCAATACGATTATGATTTATTTGTGATTGGTGCCGGTTCTGGTGGGGTGAGAGCTAGCCGGATGGCTGCTTCATTTGGTGCAAAAGTGGCTGTGTGTGAAGACTTATATTTGGGAGGCACTTGCGTTAATGTGGGCTGTGTCCCTAAAAAATTATATGTGTATGCATCTGAATATTCAGCCCATTTTAGAGAGAGTGCTGGCTTTGGTTGGCAATCTCCAAAGCCGGATTTTGATTGGGCAACCTTACGTGATAATAAATCAACTGAGATTAGTCGATTAAATGGTATTTATGAGGGAGTTTTAGAACGTGCAAATGTGGATTTAAAAATAGGGCGCGGCAGAATTGTGGATGCGCATACGGTTGAAGTGGCGGGTCAACTCTATACGGCAGAACGTATTTTACTGGCAGTCGGTGGCCGACCATTTATTCCTGAATTTTCAGGGAATGAATATGTTGTGTCTTCCAATGAGATTTTTGATGTGGCTGAATTTCCGAAGCGATTGGTCGTGGTAGGGGGCGGTTATATTGCGGTTGAATTCGCAGGAATATTTAACGGTTTGGGCTCACAAGTGACCCAATTGCATCGCGGCGATCTTATTTTGGATGGTTTTGATGGTGAAGTGTGCCACTTTGCGATGGCAGAGATGGTGAAAAAGGGAATTGATTTACGCTTACAAACGCATGTTGATTCTATTGAGAAGCAGGCAGGTGGTTCGCTTACAGTGAATTTAAAAGACGGCACGTCTTTAGAAGCCGATGTGGTGTTATATGCAACGGGGCGTAGACCACAATTGACTGATTTGGGATTAGAAAATGTGAATATAGCATTAACGGATTCTGGACATGTTGCGGTGAATGATTGCTTTCAAACCAGTGAACCTAGCATTTATGCTTTGGGTGATATGACACCTGGTATGGCGTTAACGCCAGTCGCATTGGAAGAAGGTATGGTGTTGGCTAATGCACTCTATAATAATGCATCTTGCAAAATAGACTATAGCAATATTGCGACTACGGTTTTCTGCCAGCCAAATATTGGCACGGTGGGGATGACAGAGGAACAAGCGAGAGCAGCCTATCCCAATGTGGTGAAATATCGCAGTGAATTTAGGTCAATGAAGCATACGATCAGCGGTTCGGAAGAGCGTACATTGATGAAATTATTGGTGGACGGTGATACAGATAAGGTGGTTGGTGTGCATATGGTGGGTGCGGATGCTGGTGAAATTATGCAAGGTATTGCGATTGCGATGAAGGCAGGCGCAACAAAAGCAGATTTTGATGCGACAGTGGGGATCCATCCTACGGCCGCCGAGGAGTTTGTCACCATGCGGGAACCAGTGGGAGCATAAAGAACAAGGAAAATCCTGAGACTATTTAGGTTTTTTCCGCTAACGACAATATGGTTATCCTCGTATCATGGTAACCGTGAATCAGACGAAATTGGTTCTTAAATATTTAATTAATTGAGGTAATTATTATGTGGACGACACCAGAATATTCAGATATGCGTTTTGGCTTTGAAGTAACAATGTACATCTGTAACCGATAAAATTAAGTTACAAGACAAAAGCCTCAGGATCGAAAGATCCTGAGGCTTTTTTATGTTAGAAACGAAGTGGAATACAAACAAGGAAAATCCTGATGAATGTGGCGGGTATTCCTGACGTAATCGGTTTAAGCAATGTGTACTATGGATTCACTGTTTGAAATTCTTCAGCAGTATTTTAATAATTATTTTATAGAGAGATTTTATTATGTGGACTACACCAGAATATTCAGATATGCGTTTCGGTTTTGAAGTTACAATGTATATCTGTAACCGTTAAGATTTATTTTTAAATCTTAAGTATAAAGGGGCTTTATGCCCCTTTATACTTTCCCCTCTAAATCAAATAATTTTGTGGGTCAGAATTATCTGATTTAGATAGGATATAACGGAATAATAAGTTTATGTTTATACATGTTTTAGGCTCAGGCGCTGGCGGTGGTTTTCCACAATGGAATTGTAATTGTGTGAACTGTAAGGGTGTGCGTGATGGCTCTATTAAAGCAACACCTCGCACACAGTCATCAATTGCTGTTAGTGCTAATGGTGATGATTGGATTTTATTTAATACATCACCAGATATTAAGAAGCAAATGGATGACTTTCCAGCGTTTCAACCCGCTCGAAAAGTACGTGATACGGCCATTGCAGCTATCGTTATTGTTGATGCTCAAATTGATCACTCAACGGGTATTTTGATGTTGCGTGAGCACATTGAACCATGGGATGTATATTGCACTGAAGC
>CAZRAY010000029.1:0-23045 GCA_964598235.1 uncultured Piscirickettsiaceae bacterium | reverse complement strand
TCTGTGGCCCAGATAAACGCACCACACCCACGCCTCCACGACCTGGCGCCGTTGCCACTGCAGTAATTGTGTCTGTGGTCATCGTTTACTATCTCACTCAAAACAAGCTATGTCATCCCGATGCCGTTCGTCCTAAGCCTGTCGAAGGAAGCGGAGGGATCGTAAATATATAGAACTAAAACATATTTAGATTTTGTCTCAGAGCAAGGCAAGATTACGTCATCTCGAGCATCGCGAGAGATCTTCGGTGTTAAACCAAAGATCCCTCTCTACGTTCGGGATGACATTTTTAAACTAAAGAGCTCCGAGCTTTTTCGTTATATACCACTGCTGTGCGATGGACAATAAATTATTCACCACCCAATACAACACCAGCCCTGCAGGGAAGAAGGCAAAGAACACCGTAAAGATAATCGGGAACGCTTTCATCATTGTTGCTTGTGCCGGATCTTGTGGCGGTGGATTCAATTTTTGTTGGAAGAACATACTCAAACCGAACACAACGGGCAATACAAAGAAAGGATCCATTGCCGTTAAATCTTGCAACCACAAAATAAATGGTGCTTGTCGAATCTCCACGCTCTCAACCAATACCCAATAAAGCGACAAGAATACAGGCATCTGCAATAAAATTGGCCAACAACCGCTGAGTGGGTTAATTTTTTCTGTGCGATATAAATCCATCATCGATTTACTATAGGCTTGCTTATCATCACCGTGACGTTCTTTTAATGCCGTCAATTTTGGTGTTAGTTTACGCATGGATGCCATTGAGCGATAGCTTTTTGCTGAAAGCTTAAAGAATATGGCCTTCACTGAAACCGTCAGTAAGACAATTGCCCAACCCCAGTTCCCCGTCAGCTTATGAAACCACTCTAATAACCAAAATAACGGTTTTGCAATAATCGTAAACATACCGTAATCAACTGATAAATCTAAGTTCTCTGCCGCTGCAGTGAGGCGTTCATGTTCTTTAGGCCCTGCATATAAGCGAAAGCCGGTTTGTGCCGTTGCGCCTTGTGCGACAGATAACACAGGCATCTTCACACCTGCCGTGAAATTACCGCCAGATAACGCCTTACCATAAAATATTTTTTCTTGTTCATCAGCATTGGGCAACCATGCTGCCACAAAATAATGCTGGATCATCGCCGCCCAGCCTGTGTTTGCAGTCTGATTATAACCATCATCTTTCAAATCACCAAAATCCACTTTCTCATAGGCTTCATCACCTGCAGAGAAAACGGCACCCGTGTAGGTATATACAAAGCCATCACGCTTGTCTGAAGGCTCTTTACGATTAAACTGGGCATAAGGATAAGCCGAAAAAGCAGCATCAGAGCCATTCTCAATTTGGTAATCTAACTGGATCTCATAGCTATCGCGCGTAAACGTATAGGTTTTTGTTACGATTACGCCGTTATCGCCCTGCCATTGGAAAGGCACCGTTAGACTCTCTGCAGTATCGGCCAAGGTATAGCTTGTTTGTGCCACCGTAAAGGCATCATAATGATTCGGTACGGTTACTTGGGAACGTAGCCCTGTTTGGCCAACAAAAAACACATCTGCCGTGTTATCCATCAATTGTACAGGTACATCGGGTGCAGTAGATTCAATAGGATATTGGCTCAATGCCAAGCGTTGAATGTCCGCCCCCTGTTTACTGATATAAATATCCAAGGTATCGGTCACCACATGTACCATCTCGCTATTCATTTCGGCGGGTGCCGTTATCGCGGATACACTGTTATCCAATGAAGGCAAGCTCGATAAATCTTCAGCCGTACTCATATTGCTCACGCCTGGCAAACTATCATCTCCACCACCTATTGTCACTTGCGCTGGAATATCGTCAGCCACCTGATTTGTTGTCGCCAGTTGACTGCGCGCGCCATAGTCTTTTTCCCATGCACTCCAAAGCAACATCGAGGTAGCCAGCAAGCCAAAAATAAGAAAGGTTTTAATATTATCCATTTATGATTCTTTATCTTTAAGGTTAGAAGAAGGCGGCACAGGATCATGCCCACCGTCGCAAAAAGGGTGACAGCGCATTATACGCCAAATCCCCAAACTACAACCACGAAACACGCCAAAGCGTTCAACCGCTTCAATCATATAATGGGAACAAGTCGGGGTGAATCGGCAAGATTGCCCTATCCAAGGGCTCAGCACAAACTGATATCCACGAACCAGAGAAATAATGATTTTTTTCATTGCGCTTTATTTTACTGCGCTTTTTTTCATTGCGCTGGTATCATTGCCGGCAACAGTTAACCAATGGCCTTGCAATGCCGTGTTAATTTGCGCTGCGCTGCGCTTGGTAATCTCTTTGCGGGATAACACCACCACATCAACACTGCCTAGCGGCGCCTGATGCGCCTGAAAAGAAGCGCGAACAAGCCGCTTTACCTTATTCCGCCCCGTCGCAAACTTAATATGCTTTTTGGCTATCGCCAAGCCCAATCGTGGATAGCCCAATGTATTTTCAACAAACAACACCGTCAACCCGCCGCCGCCTGTATGCGTGCCCTTTTTAAACACAGGCCCATATTGCGCAGGCCCGCTCAAACGCATCTCGCGACTAAATTTTGTCAAGATTATATGATTTAGATTTATAGTTTAATAACGTAACAATATTACGTAATTTTAGGTTTCGCGTGTTTAGATTCTGACGGGGAGCAAGGCATTTTTGCACGGAAAGCAGGAGCGCATACTAATGCGTGACTGCTTGAGTACAAAAATAACGCCGCACCACGTTAAAAGATGAATACGCTAAGCCTAAAATTTAGGCAGAGAGCTTAGCGCGGCCTTTTCCTCTACGTGCGTTGAGTACACGGCGCCCGCCAACAGTCGCCATGCGTGCACGAAAACCATGTGTGCGCTTACGTTTGATCGTGCTTGGTTGAAATGTTCTTTTCATCGTTCTGCTCCAAAAATAATCTTGCCGCTTCCCCATTCATACAGTGATCGGCGATGTTTGTGTTTCCACCCATACTTAAAATATCGGGCAAAAGGGCGCAAATTATAGTCGATCTGACCCCAGACGTCAATCAAACCAAGCCTTTAATTGAGATAAAAGTCTCAGCCGCCATCCAGAACAACAACGACATTTATTTTGGCCATTTTTTTATTTTTCGACCTGTTTTTTGTGTCATTATACGATAAGATAATCACTTACTCCTTCAAAAAACAAATCCTGCTTTATTTGTCAGGAACTGGACAACACTAAAGGAACCGCCGTGTCAGCACCCTTGTGGGAGAAATGTCTCTCTCATCTTGAAACCGAATTATCCGCGCAAGACTTGAATACTTGGTTGCGCCCCTTACAAGCCGTCGAAACCTCGACGAGCTTGCGCTTGCTGGCGCCTAATGCCTATGTACAGTCATGGGTGGCAGAGCAACTTTCTCCTAAAATTGATGATTTAATAAATGCGCTAAGCAAGGGTAAAATTAGTCAGGTCAATATTGTGGTCGGCCATGATGCACCAACGAAAACAAACGCGACCACGCAATCTAATAAATCCACCACCAAAGCACCTGCCGAAGGCTCCCCAATCAACCCTGCACAAACTTTTGACGCCTTCATTGAAGGCAAATCAAATCAGTTGGCGCGCGCGGCCTCACTTCATGTTGCAGAAAACCCAGGCAACAGTGGCTATAACCCACTTTTCCTATATGGGGCAACTGGGCTGGGTAAAACCCATTTAATGTTAGCTATCGGCAACCATATCAAGCAACAAAACCCAGATGCGCGTGTTTTATATTTATCATCTGAACGCTTTGTACAAGATATGGTGACAGCATTGCGTAATAATGCGATGGATGCATTTAAAATACATTATCGTAGCGCGGATGCGTTATTAATTGATGATATTCAGTTTTTTGCAAAAAAAGAACGCTCTCAAGAAGAATTTTTTTACACCTTCAATAGCTTGCTAGAAGATCAAAAACAAATCATCCTCACCTGCGATCGTTTCCCTAAAGAGGTGGCCAACCTAGATGATCGACTACAATCTCGCCTAGGCTGGGGGCTAACCGTCGCCGTTGAGCCACCCGAATTAGAAACGCGGGTCGCCATTTTAATCAAAAAAGCACAGCAGCAAGATTGTATTTTGCCCGATGATGTGGCCTTTTTTATTGCTAAGCGGATCCGCTCAAATGTGCGTGAATTGGAAGGTGCATTACAACGTGTCTTAGCCCATCATCGCTTCACACACCAAGATTTCTCCATTGATATGGCGCAAACAGCACTTAAAGATCTGATTGCACTACATCAAAAGCTAGTGACCTTGGAAAGTATCCAAAAAACCGTTGCTGAATATTTTAAAATCCGGGTGTCTGAATTATTATCAAAGAAACGCACCCGCTCTATTGCCCGTCCACGACAAATTGCCATGGCACTAGCAAAAGAGCTTACCCACCATAGTTTGCCAGAAATTGGCGATGCCTTTGGTGGCCGAGACCATACTACCGTTCTCCATGCGTGTCGAAAAGTAGCTGAATTGAAAGAAACTGATAGCCGAATTGAAGAAGATTATAACAATATATCTCGGACCCTTTCGAGTTAACCTTAACGAGAATTAAAGATGAAATTTACCGTTTCCCAAGAAATCCTACTTCGTCCACTACAATTGGTCTGTAGCATCGTTGAAAGACGCTCAACGTTGCCTATTTTATCCACTGTCTTACTAAAAGCACACGATAATAGTCTCTCACTCACCAGTACCGATATGGAGCTGGAAATTATCGCTACGCTACCCGTTAAAGTAGATGAGCCGGGTACGATTGCGATTCCTGCACGGAAACTCTCCGATTTCTGCCGCACGCTTCCGAGTGATGCGAGTATTAGTTTAAATAGTAAAGATAATAAAGCCGTGGTTCGCGCAGGGAAAAGTCGCTTTAGTCTCGCCACCCTGCCTAGCGAAGATTTTCCGAGCAGCGAAGGGGCTGACTATAACGATGAAATCACGTTAAAACAATCTGTTCTCAAAGCCCTGTTAGATGAATCAAGCTTCGCAATGGCAAGCCAAGATGTCCGTTATTATCTGAATGGTTTATTATTTGAACGCGAAGATAATCAGCTCCGTGCTGTCGCCACAGATGGCCATCGACTTGCCTACGGTAGTTTAGAATCGAATGATAAGGCAGCAGAAAAACACAGCATCATTATTCCACGCAAAGCTGTGATTGAATTAGGTCGCCTATTAGAAGAATCAGATGAACCCGTTAAAATTGCCTTCAGCTCACAGCAAATCAAAGTTGAATTGAATAATATTCACTTCACCTCAAAGCTCATTGACGGCCAATTTCCTAATTATGAACGGGTTATCCCACTCAGCAATGATAATGATAAAGTTGTGGTCGCTAATCGAGATGAACTGCGCCAAGCACTCTCCCGCGTCGCCATTTTATCTAGCGACAAACAACGTAGCGTTCGGATTAACTTAGAAAAAGGCTTACTCAAAGCCACGGTGACCAATCAAGAACAAGAAACAGCTGAAGAAGAATTGACGGTTGATTATAAGGGCGAAGAACTCGAAATCGGTTTTAATAACGGCTATCTGCTCGACTTACTCGGCGCCATTGACGATCAAAATGTCACCCTCACCTTCAGCAGTGATGGTGGTAGTTTATTAGTCACGCCAACCGCATCAGAAGTTGATCGGCAGTATGTCGTGATGCCGATGCGGATTTAACACTCATCAATTTAAAGTGATTATCCTAACGGTCTAGATTCCGTGACCATCACCGATAAACCTAGCTGATACATTTCAGCGGCCTCATCTGGCTTACCTTCAGCGGTAAGCACTTGTGCCAACTCTTGGTAAGTTTCGCCGCGAGACCCTTTCGCTAGGCTGCTCCGCAAATAGTCTTCGGCTTTTGCCCAGAGTTGGTTCTTTCGCGCTAACCGGCCAGCCGATAGCAATAACCACGGATTATCGGCCTGCTTTTTCAACCATTTTTCTGTTTTAGCTAACTGGCTCAACGAATCTCCCGATTCAATCTGACCATAACAATAAGCCAGTGAATCACTCCATTGCTTCCGCATGAATCCTTCGATCAATTGCAGCGCTTGGGATGGCTGCCCTTGTTGCGTTAGGCCTTTCACATAAGGCACCAATAACGCTTCAGTATGGCGGAGTTTCACCGGTGCGTCTCGCCAGATTGTAGACATCATTTCCCAATCTTCCCGCACCAAAGCATTATTCAATTGACCTGCTGTTGCATCGCCTGCCAATTCTTTCACTTCTGCGGCAGGTAATACATGACGCTTCCGCAGATCAGGCAACACATCTTGCACCCCTTGCCATTCATCTGAATCTGCATAAATTTGCTGTAAATTTTTCAATACTTGGGGATGTTTTGGCGCGGCTTCTCGCAAATATTGCAGGCTCGCAATCGCTTGCTCTTTCTGGCCGGCGGCCAATTGTAGTTCTGATTGCAATAACCCCACGGCTACATCTGCTTTCTCTGTTGTTTCTCGCGCAAGACGTAGGTAATTATCTCGTCGCTCCGACGCATCTTGATATTGTGCTGCACGCGCAGCAGCCATGTAATGTAGTAATGGTGTGTCGCTTTTACCCGCATGACGTACAAGTAAACGTTCTGCTTCTGCAAACCGGCCTTCTTCTAACGTAATCAAGCCCTTTGTTAGCGCTTTCCGCGCGCTTTGCTGTTTGCGATCTTCATTCCACTTACCCACTTCCTTCGGACTACGGCGCACTACACCCCAACTCCGAAATAACATATAAAGTAAGGTAAATAAGATTAATAACGCAACAACTAAAACAATAATTGAGGTTTCGATTGTCCAATCACCATATTTCAATAATACATAGCCTGATTCTTGTTTTGCTAATAGAACCAATCCCGTACCCGCGGCAAGGGCGAGTAAGACAATAACAATCAATTTCATTAATGATTACCCCGCTGATTTAACCATTGTAATGAGCCTGAAATATCTGGCAGGGTAACGGCAATTTTTTGCGCTTGTAGGTCCGTTAATGCTTGCACCATCGCATCTCGCTCTGCACCTGCAAAATAATCTTGCGTCCATTGATTTGCTGATTGCAAACTATCCGCGTAAATAGCTTCTTCACCACGCAATAATGCCAATTTTGCAGTATCTAATTTTAATCGTAAGTTTTGGTATAAAAAATAACGTTGTTCTGGTGCTAATACGGCTTTGTCGCCCTCCGTTTGATGACGAATAACAACTAAGGATCGCAACGCTTGCCATGCTTCTCCTGCTGCTTGCTCCCATTTTCCTTCTTCTGCTGCAGCATCTGTTGCAGATGCTTCTGGCGCCACCGCCGTTGATTCATTCACTTCAGGCGAAATCAGGATCTGCAAGCTATCAACCCGTTTAATCGCGCTTTGTAATTTTGCAGACAAGCCAACTATATCAACCTCTGGTAAAGCAGATAATGCCTGTATTTCATCTGCCAACAAGCTTCGTAATGGGAATAACCCAGGCTCACCGAGCGCTCGTGCCCGATCATCTGCCAATGTTAATGCTGTCTTCGCACCCGACACATCTTGCGCCAAGGCGGCACGATGATTGGCAAGTTTAATCAAATAACTTAGTTCTGCATGTGCCCACTCGGTGCGGGCATCAACATGTACACCTTGCGCTACCTTATTCGCCTCACTCATCGCGGTAAGCGATGCCACAGTTTGTTCATCTGCTTGTGTCAGCATATCCAATTGTGCCTGCATCAATGCCGCTTGTTCTGTCCATTCTGGTTTTTCTGCCGATGCGGCAACTTGTGAGGCGGCTTGTTCACTCATATTCGTTTGTAATGCTGTCATGCTTGTTTGGCTTGCCGCCACGTCTGTTTTCAACCCCTCCACTGCCGATTTTTGTTGCATAAATAGCCAACCTAAACCGCCTAAAGCTGCGCTTAATAGTAATGATAATAGGATCCATCCCGTTGCTTTTTTGCCATTGGATATTTTAGCTGCTGTGGTATCGGTCGACGGTGTGGCTGCTTTAGCTGTCGATTTCTCAGCAGACTTTACATCTGATTTTTTGGCCGGCGTTTTCAATGATTTTGCCTTCGTGCTTGTCGTTTTTTTCGCCGTATTGACTGTCTTCGTATCCAATCCATCAATGGCTTTTTGCACCCCTGTCTTTTTTTTCGCTGCTGTTTTTCTTCTCGCCATTTTCTATTCCTCCATCTTTATTCTACTCAGCGCCTGCATGACCGCATCATCACTCGCTCCTGAGGCTACTATAACCTGTTTGAACCCACATTGTACCGCATGCTTGCCAATCCGTTCACTGATCACAATCAAGGGTTGCTGTTGTATTTTGCGTTGTTGTGTTGCCAATAGGGTCTTCATATTGTCCAGACCGGCGATACTCGTCACGATAGCGCATGTCGCTTTATCGGCTTGCGCCACTTGCACCAAGGTGACTATTGGCAATTGCCGTTGATATACCTCAATATATTCGACAAGCGCACCGCGTGCACGTAAACCCGTTGCCAGCATCTCCCGCCCACCTTTGCCTCGCACAATCCATATCTGTTTATTTTCTATATTTTCTGAGGACAATAACGACAATAAACCCTCACTACTTTCCACTAATGGCTGTGCACTCACGGGTAATCCCGCCGCCTGCATTTCAGCAGCAGTGCCCGCACCCACCGCCACCAACTGAATGCCTGCGGGCAACTTACCTAGCCAACCCGCCACAAAATACGCCACTGCATTACGACTCACAAAAATAAGTATGCCCTGCGCTGCTAATACCGTCTCTGACCATACCTGTGATTCAATCGGTACAATCTTAATCACCGGAAATAAAATAGCTTCACCACCCGCTTGTTCAATTCGCTCACATAATAGCTGTGCTTGTTGCACAGGTCGAGTGACCAACACTTTTAAGCCAGAAAGCGTATTAACTATAGACATCGGCTAGGATCTTATCCGCACCTTGTGCGAGCAAACCTTCTGCCACCGCAATACCCAATGCCTCGCCATCCGTTGCCTTACCGCGTATTTCAGCGCGCAACATCTCGCTGCCATCAGGCCGCCCGACCAAACCACGTAGCCAAATCTCATCTCCTTCTAAAATCGCATAACCCGCAATCGGCACCTGACAACCACCCGCTAATCGCTGATTAAGTGCGCGCTCTGCAGACACCGTGATCCATGTATCCGCACAACGCAAAGGGGCAATTAAAGCATCCACCTCATCATCATCCGTGCGCGTTTCAATCCCCACTGCACCTTGCCCAATAGCAGGTAAGCTCTGCTCTGGTGTTAAAGCCGATCGGATCCGCTGCTCAAACCCCAAACGTTTCAATCCTGCCGCTGCTAAAATAACCGCATCAAACTCACCCGCATCTAACTTCCCTAACCGCGTATTCACATTGCCTCGCAGCGGTAACACCAGCAAATCAGGGCGATAGGTACGTAGCTGACATTCACGCCGCAAACTAGAGGTGCCCACCGTCGCGCCCTTAGGTAAATCATCTATTGATGCATAAGTGTTCGATACAAAGGCATCCCGTGCGTCTGCACGCGCGCAAATAACGGGCAAATGTAAGCCCTCAGGGAAAGCAACCGGCACATCCTTCATCGAATGTACCGCAATATCTGCATCGCCCGCCAGCATGCCCAATTCCAATTCTTTAACAAATAGGCCCTTGCCGCCCACTTTTGCCAACGGGACATCCAAAATCTTATCGCCCTGCGTGCTCATCCGCACCAACTCAACCTGCAATCCAGGATGCAATGCCATTAAGGCATCCCGCACAAATTCTGCCTGCCACATTGCCAGCGGGCTTTTCCGTGTTGCTATTTTTATTGTTCTATTTGTCATGCAGGTCTCTTAGCTTCATTAGTTTAGTAGTTGCTTGACGCATAAACTACATAGTCTGAATTTTACCATCATCAGGTGACTAACTAATAACCGCGTTATAATAGCGCCATTATTTCATGGCAAAAGACAAATAATCATGGCAACCTCTAAAAAACTTTCCTCCGCACGGCTAACGCAGCCCACCAATGCCTTTGTTGAAGAATTCACCGCGTCGGTTCAATTCGATCAGCGTATGTATGCCCAAGATATTCAAGGCTCCATTGCGCATGCCACGATGCTCGCAAGTGTCGGTGTATTAACCGATGATGAACGCGATCAAATTATTGCAGGTTTAAACACTATTCGTGGTGAAATCGAACGTGATGAATTTGAATGGTCAATTGCCCAAGAAGATGTGCATATGAATATCGAAGCACGGCTGATTGCGTTGATTGGCGAAGTGGGCAAAAAACTGCATACTGGCCGCTCTCGTAATGACCAAGTCGCCACCGATGTAAGGCTTTACTTACGGGACATGATAGTACTGATAAGGCCTGAACTATTCAGGCTGAAAGAAGCGCTGCTCAATGTTGCCGAACGTGAAGCTGATACCATCCTGCCTGGATTTACCCATTTGCAAACCGCGCAACCCGTCACCTTTGGCCACCATATGCTGGCATGGTATGAAATGCTGGTGCGCGATGCTGAGCGTTTGGATGATTGCGAAAAGCGCGTGAATTCATTGCCGCTAGGTGCCGCTGCATTGGCAGGCACCACCTTTCCCATTAATCGCGAGCTCACCGCTGAATTATTGGGCTTCGATCGTATCTGTTTGAATTCACTCGATGCCGTCAGCGATCGGGATTTTGCAATTGAATTTACCAGCTTTGCTTCTCTATTGATGATGCATCTATCGCGATTTTCTGAAGAACTGGTTATCTGGTCATCCGCGCAATTTGATTTTGTCGATCTCGGCGATGCCTTCTGCACCGGTTCCTCCATCATGCCGCAAAAGAAAAACCCAGATGTACCTGAACTCATCCGCGGCAAAACTAGCCGTGTGTATGGCAATATGTTTAACCTCTTCACCTTAATGAAGAACCAGCCATTGGCATATAACAAAGATAACCAAGAAGATAAAGAACCCTTGTTCGACACGATCGATACATTATTAGGGTCGTTACGCGTTTATGCCGACATGATGTCAGCCATAACCACCAAACCCGACAATATGCGCAATGCTGCCTTACGGGGTTATGCCACTGCAACTGATCTGGCTGATTATCTCGTGCGCAAAGGGGTTGCCTTTCGTGATGCCCATGAAGTGGTGGGTTTATCGGTTGCCTATGGCATCAAGCATAATAAGGATCTCTCCGAAATGAGCCTAGCAGAACTACAAACTTTTTCTGACCAAATCAGCGACGACGTGTTCGAAATACTCACACTAGAAGGCTCAGTCGCCGCGCGCGACCATTTAGGCGGCACTGCACCTAATCAAGTTCGCGCAGCAATTAAGGCAGCACGAAAAAAGAGTGCTAAGTTCTAGGACATTATAATGTCTTCTCCGATCCTACAACCCGCTGCCATTATGATGCTACTCACCATAGCTGTGTGGTGCTATATGTATTTCCTGCGTATTTCATTTTCGATTCGGCATAAGATCAGCCCGCAAAAAATATCTAGTCCTGAACGCATTAACGCAGTCTTGCCAGCACGCGTTAACCAACCTTCAAATAACTTAAAAAACCTATTTGAGCTACCTGTTATTTTTTATGCCATTTGTATCGCCTTACACGCAATGGAACAAACCGATTATTGGTTTATCGGCCTTGCCTGGGCGTTCACTTTATTACGCATATTACATAGTATTATTCACTGCACCAGCAATCAGGTGATGGTTCGGTTTTCGGTGTATATCCTATCCAGTATCGTGCTGTGGGTAATGGTTCTCCGATTTACCTTGCTCGCATTCTAAAGTAGACAAAACGTGAGCACGTATCCAACTAAGAAACCGAATATCTCTGTATTCTGGTTAATTGTCGTTATGTCGCTGATCTCAATGATTGGCCCCTTCGCGATCGATACTTATCTGCCCGCCTTTCCCGCGATTGAAGCAGAGTTTGCCGTCTCGCGCGCCCTGTTGTCTCAAAGCCTTGGTTTTTATTTAGGTGCCTTTGCCATCGCTACTTTATTCTGGGGCCCGATAACGGACCGATTCGGCCGAAAAAAAATAATTCTAAGCAGTCTAATGCTTTATTTATTAGCCTCTTTAGGTTGTGCCTTTTCCCAAGATTATAATCAATTTCTCTTGTTTCGTCTGATCCAAGGCGCCGCAGTGAGCGGTAGCACTGTTGCGATCAGGGCGATGGTTCGAGATGTTTTCGACTCCAACGAAGCGCAACGTGTGATGTCTTACACGACTATCTTTTTTGCCTTTGCGCCAGCCCTCGCACCCATTATTGGCGCTTGGCTACATGATACCTATGGCTGGCGCAGTATTTTCTATTTCCTAACGCTCTGGGGTGCCATCGCGGCAGCGCTTATTGTCGTTATTGTTTATGAAACACTGCCGCATGATAAACGCCAATCATTGCACCCCGCGCGCGTGGGGGCAGTATATTTTAGTATACTCAAACACGTTCGGTTTCAATCCATTGCACTTGCAGGCGGCATCAGTTTTGCTGGTTTCTTCCTCTTTATTGCAGGTTCACCCACGATTATTTTTGACTTCTTATCCTTAGGTGCCCATGATTATTGGCGCCAATTTGTGCCAATGGTATTAGGTCTAATTTTAGGTGCCTTTGTTTCTGCCAAACTCAGCCACCGATGGCCGCCGCAAGCAATTATCAGCCTTGCTTTCATCGCCATCGTGCTTGCATCGCTGCTCAATGTATTACAAGCTACTTTCTTATCCGCAACGATTATGAGTATCGTCACACCCCTAGTCATTTATGCCTTTGGCATTGGGTTGTCATTACCCGTCTTCACAGTGATGGCGTTGGATTGCTTTCCAAATAATCGCGGCAGCGCGGCAGCCGTTCAAAGCTTTGTGCAAATGATGTCGAATGCCTTAGTCGCCAGCCTAGTCATCCCGCTCGTCAGTGAGAGCTTAATGGCCTTTGTACTTACCCAATTGGCTTTTGTTATTATTGCCCTATTCTTTTGGATAAAAGTAATCTATGCACGCACCTAGAATCATACAATTCGGGCTTGTTCTCGCCACATTTCTCCTCGCTACGGGTTGTGCATCCGTGCATTATGACAATGTGGAATTTGATGACACAAAGAAAGTAACGCGGATCATCAAAATAGACCTCGTACAACAAGAAAAAATAGAAGCACTAGAAAAAGCGATATTATCGCTTGCTGACAATATTGATCCGCAAGAGGCCCAATTCGTTGCTTATGAAGGCATCGCCTATCCCATGGTGTTGGCAAATCAATACGATTTGGTCTCCTCACCGCTTTGGCAAAATGTATTGGTTAATTACGGCTATCGTGAAGCCGGTTTATGCTGGCAATGGACCCGAGACATGGGCAAGCAACTTGGGAAGAAGCCGTTAAAAACCTTATCCTTTCACCATGCCGTCGCTTTTCGTGGCAACCCCTGGAAAGAACATAATACGTTAGTGGTAACGGCTAAAGGAGAACAGGTTAAAACAGGTATCGTACTCGACCCATGGCGGCATTCCGGTATTTTATATTGGAATTTTGTGCCTAAGGACACCCAATACCCTTGGGTATTATTTGTTGAATAAGGTTACAGCGCGATTTCAATCGTAGCGGTTAAAAACAATACTGCCTTACCTGCTATTTTCACCCGCTCACCCACATTAACACAGCGCACTTCACCACCACGTTTTGGAATCTGTTTTGCAATCAAGTTTTCTTTGTCCAGCGCTTCAGACCAATAAGGAATTAACTGTGTAAAACTTGAGCCTGTCACGGGATCTTCATCAATCCCACAATTAGGCGCAAAAAATCGGCTCACAAAATCATATTCACTGCCCTGTGCCGTAATCACCACGCCTCTTGAATTTAAGGTCGCAAGTAATGCAATGTTTGGTTTGGCTTCTCGAATACTCTTCTCATCTTTAAAAACGAGGATATAATCTTCTGATTGCAAACACGCAAGCGGCCGCTCATCAAAGGCGGCTAATAATGCTTCTGGTATTGTTTCACATGAGATCGGTGGTTGCGATGGAAAATCCATTTCGAGCCATTGACTTTGCCGTTGTACTGTTAACAAACCACTTTTAGAATAAAAAGAGATGCTGTCTTGTTCATATCCTAGAATATTAAAAATTACAAAGGCGCTTGCTAATGTGGCATGACCACATAAATCCACTTCAGTGAGCGGCGTAAACCACCTGATTTCATAACCTGACGTTACCGGAACAAAAAAAACAGTCTCCGATAAGTTATTTTCTTCAGCAATAGATTGCATTAATTCATCCGGCAACCATGCATCTAATGGGCACACTGCCGCGGAATTTCCTTCAAAGCATTTATTTGCAAATGCATCAATCTGATAAAGATCTAATATCATCGTATCCTCATAATATTAGGAAGAAGTGGCGAAAATCATCGCCACTTCTTCCTCCTCTCTCCTACTGCCCTGCAGGCGGCATACTGGTATTGAAAATATCGCGATGCAATTTCCACTGCCCACCTTCCATTTTCCAAATCACGATATATTTTCCCATATCGGCCACATCACCGCCCTCAACAAATAAGGTATATTTTCCCACTTCATAGCGCGCCGCACCTAAGCCTTCCACTTCAAGTGTTTCAAGCTTCGCCTGTTTAATTCCAGCATCAAACACAGACTGCCATACAGCTGCCACGCCCGCCTTACCGTTTACAATATCACTGTGTGTTGGCATTAAAGAACCATCTTCAGTATATAGATCAGCCAAACCCGCTGCATCACCACGATTAAATGCCGCCACAAAGGCTTTATTTGCATTAATAATCTCGGTTTTCGCTTTTGCGTTGTGCTGCTCTTGTGACGCATTTACGCTGGCACAAGCACTAAATAATGCCGTTAAAAAGAGTATTGATGTCATTTTTGTTAATTGTGTTGTTTTCATAATGTTTACCTCGCTAATAAAAATAAAATGCTTTGGTCGCGACCTAAGTTATCCGCTTAGAATAGCGCCTCTAGCATAATATATGACCAGTCGTCTATAAATAGGTTCCGAAAAAATTTACTTTTTAAAATAATCCACCAATATACTGTCTCTACACGCCTCTAACGGCGCAACTGACTGCGCTATTTGCATTCGTAATAATGCCCCTTGCCATGCGTTTATCAACAAACCTGCCATCGCTTCTGCTGATAAATCATCTCTCACCTGCCCTGCTTGCTGCGCAGCCGAAAGTGCTTGCACAAATAAATCCTGATAACGATCCATCGCATCTTGCAAAGCAATCCGAATCACATCACTGTTATTGCCCAGTTCACCCATCAGGTTGCCCAACAAACACCCGCCCGAAAATTGCTTGGCCTGATACATCTCAATCAAACTATCAAGGTGCTGCTTCAATGCCGCCAATCCATCCATCCCTGAATCCTGCAAGAGTTGTTGTAGCTGCGTAATAACCGGTGAAATATAATGCGCCACAACCTCTGTACAAAAGGCTTCTTTACTCCCAAAATAAGCATAAAAAGACCCTTTTGGCACATCCACAGCATCTAATATTTCTTGCAGACCTGTCCCATGATAACCTTGCTCAATCAGCATAGAAACACCCTGATCCAGTAATTTTTCTCGCTTCGCTTGTTTTGTTAGTGTGCTCATAACAATATAATGAGACCGATCGTCTTTGTTGTCAATATTTATATCGTCCCCATAAAAAAACGACGATAAATTTATCGCCGTTTTTTGTTTTCTGAATTGAGCAACTAAAGCTTAAAAATCAAGCGTTGCGCCAATTTCATAATGGCGTTCTCTACCCGGGAAGAAGCGGAAATCACCAAAGGCAAAGTCTGCTCGATTTGCATATTCTGTATCCAGTAAATTCTTGATTTGACCATGAATCGTTAATCCTGGTGTCACTTTTGAGCTGACCCGGAGGTTGAGTAAGTCATGTCCATCATATTTAGCTGTATTTGCGGCATCGGTGTAATAACTACCGATGTGGCTCCATTCTAATTCAGCACGGCTATCAGTTTTAAAATTCCAACCCAAACGGATATTGGCAATGCTTCTCGGTGCTGTATCAATATCGTCACCACGTGTAATCGTTTGCGACACCAAGTTTGGCTTAGCCGCATGATTTGAATCATATTCATGAATGGCATAAGTCATGCTGGCACCAATATCAAATTGATTACCCAATGGCATACTAAGTGACGCTTCAACACCGCGGTGCTTGGTTTTGGCATCGGTGACGCTGTTGCCAAATGAATCCCGGAATGAGAAGTTCTTTTTCCGCATATAGAACGCAGAGACATCATAATCTAAACCGGAATCAAACCGACCACGAAAACCAATTTCCAAGTTATCGGCACGCTCTGAATCTAACGCAGCAATATCTTGTTTATTTTGAATGCGATACAAATCGGTTGTTTGCGGTGCACGTAATCCACGCGATAAGTTAGCGAACACACTTTGTGAATCAGACAGTTCATACACTAAACCTAGTTTTGGACTCCAATCATTAAAGGTATCATCCCGATCGCCAGGGCGTTGGTATAAACATGCTCTCTCACCTGTTTGTGCCTCAAAATCAGTGTAGCAGGGACTGCCATCTGCTTGTGTTGTGCCATCAGCAACATTATTATCGTAACTATAACGCGTATGTTCCAGACGTAATCCTGTCGTCGCTCTTAGTCGTTCCGCTAGTTGCCATTCTGCATGCACAAACGGCGATACAACTAATACATCTACATCATAATCAAAATGTACCCCTTGTTGACGCGCTTTGCCAAAGCTAAAGGAGCTGGCTTTTTCTTGTGTTTCTTTCAAGCTACCCTGCGTATAATCAAAATCCGTTCCCAAGATGATATTATGTCCACCTTCTAAGTCCATATAATAGGCTGTTTGCACACCAAGACTGTCATGTTCATTTTCTTCAATCGCTCTTGAAGGCAAAAAGTGTTGGCGGAATTCCATTTCATTGCTACGGAAATAAGGTGTAATGCTCAAAGTATTACCATTTGCCGTTTCATGATCCCAGCGCGTTGAAAGGCGAACTGACGACCAATCACGAAACGCATCAGGATTTTCATTTCTTTCCGTTACGCTGGTGCCGCGCTTATAAAGCTCATCATCGGTTTCGCTAGTGATAAAACCTGCTGTGTTTTGATTCAGGTTAAACGCAGAGAAGGTTGTTTTAAAGCTATCACCACTCGGTGCAAAATAATCATGCCGCGCTGTGATTTTTTGCTGGCCTAAGCTCGTATCATCGCGCCAACCACCATCATCCACACCACTAAAGCTCACACGATAACCATGTGCGCCTACCGTATTACTCACTGTAGCGCGCAATTTATAAAGGTCATCCGAACCCAACGTTAAATCCAAAGACCGTTCTAATTCTTCAGAAGGCGCTCGCGTTAACACATTAATCAAGCCATGTACGGCGTTAGAGCCATACAGCGCACTGCCTGGGCCGCGCACCACTTCAATACCGCCAGCTTGCTCAAAATGGGCTTCTGATAAGCCATTATTATTGCCAAATGCCGAAGAACGAAGCGCAATACCATCTTCCATAAACAAGAAAGCACCACCACCACCCGGGCCCGTTAACACAGGCGAGCGAAGTGCAACCGTCATTTCCCCACCGTCGCCACGCTGCAAATTCATGCCCGGAATACGCAATAAGGTTTCTTGGATATGATCGGCATTTAATAAATCAATTTCAGCGACATCCACTTTCGCCGTATTACCTGCTAAATCTAGTACCGCTGTTTCAGACCGCGTCCCCGTCACCACAATATCATCTAGGCTCAAATCTAAATCCGCTGCAGTTACTGGCACAGCAACGCTGGCACTGATGCATACAGCAATAAATGTGTGTTTAAATAAACGCATTTCTCTCTCTCTTAAATTATTCTAAAATATCGTTAGGCTGCGCATTATCACACACTCTAAGCAGTATGAACATCAGGAATTTCCTTTATATCAATAAGGATTGAAAATCCACTCTATAATCCCCATATAATACTTAACAAAAACAGATTGGAAACTTAGCGACACATGGAATACAAAGACTACTACCAAATTCTCGGCGTCTCGAAAACAGCCGATGCCGATACGCTCAAAAAAGCGTATAAAAAATTGGCGCGTAAATATCACCCCGATGTCAGCAAAGAAGCGGATGCCGAAGATAAATTCAAAGATGTCGGTGAAGCCTACGACACCCTAAAAGATCCCGAAAAACGCGCGCAATATGATCGCTTTGGCAGCAACTACAAACATGGCCAATCTTTCAATCCACCACCCGGTGCGGAAGGTGCAGACTTTGGTAGCTTCTTCGACAATATGTTCGCCGGTGGGGGTGGTTTTGGAGGTGGTCAACCACAATATCCTGCCGCCAAAGATATTCAAGCGCGCCTTAAAATCAGCTTAGAAGAAGCCTTTAACGGCACCACAAAACCTATTCGCCGCCCTAAAGCCACAGGCAAAACAGGCGAACTCACTGTTAAAATCCCTGCCGGTATTAGCTCTGGCAAAAAGATCCGTTTGGCCGGTCAAGGGGAAACAGGCCGAGGCGGAGATACGGCTGATCTCTATCTTGAAATCACGATATTGCCGCATTCGCATTATCGTCTAGAAGGCAAAGATATTTATTTGAATTTGCCTCTTGCACCTTGGGAGGCCGCATTGGGTGCAAAAGTGACCGTGCCCACGCTGGCAGGTAAAATCAACTTGGCGATTCCCGCTGGTGCACAAAGTGGCAAGAAGATGCGCCTCAAAGGACGCGGTTTGCCGGGCAACATGCCAGGTGATCAATTCGTCATCTTGCAAATCATCACACCACCCGCTGAAACAAATGAAGCGAAAGTATTCTATGAGAAAATGGCCAAAACAATGGATTTTGATCCCCGAACTGATCTAAACTCCATGTAAATTGTCATCCCGACCACAGCGAAGGGATCTTGTAGTCTTAAAGATCGCTCCTAGAGTCGAGATAACATCCTACTTTATATTAAGTCTTAAATTAAAAGGTAAGCATTATGCGTATCACCGCTATCCTCCTTTTGGCGCTCGCCGCCTTCGGCATCAATAGCTATTGCGCCACTGCTGCATTGCCTGCCCACTGGTTTGGCGATAAACAAGAGATGCCCTCACTCGCACCGATGTTAGAGAATGCCACACCTGCCGTCGTCAATATTGCAACGCGCAGCTATATCCGCCAACAAGATAATCCTTTGCTCAATGATCCTTTCTTTCGTCATTTTTTCAATGCGCCTGAACAACAACGTCAAAAGCAGCGTAGCAAACAAAGTCTCGGATCTGGCGTGATTATTGATGCCAAACAAGGCCTCGTGCTGACTAATAATCATGTAATTCAACGTGCTGATGAAATTACCGTTTCATTGCATGATGGCCGCAGCTTCCAAGCGGAATTAGTCGGTAGCGATCCCGCCACTGATGTTGCCTTGATCAAAATATCACCTAAAAATCTCACCTCCATCCCGCTTGCCAACTCAGATAAATTGCGCGTCGGCGATTTTGTCGTTGCTATTGGCAATCCCTTTGGACTCGGTCAAACCGTCACGTCTGGTATCGTCAGTGCGCTCGGTCGTAGCGGGCTTGGTATTGAAGGTTATGAAAACTTCATCCAAACCGATGCCTCCATCAATCCCGGGAATTCAGGCGGTGCATTAGTCAACCTACGCGGTGAACTGGTCGGTATCAATACGGCTATTTTTTCACAAGGGCAAAGTAGCGGCAGTGTCGGTATCGGCTTTGCCATCCCAATCAATCTTGTGCAACAAATCACCGAACAATTACTCGAACATGGCGAAGTTCAACGCGCTCATCTAGGCGTGCAAATGCAAGATATCAGCCCTGAGCTCGCTCAAGCCTTTGATTTAGATTCCACTCAAGGTGGCGTGATAACCCGTATCTTCCCTGGTTCCGCAGCAGAAAAAGCAGGTTTATTAGTCGGCGATGTCATCGTCGCTATTGATGGAAATCTGATGGAAAATGCCAATAATCTCCGCAATGATGTCGGCCTATTGCGTGTCGGCCAAACAATTACACTGGATATCCGACGAGATGGCCACCGTCGCACCCTCAAAGCCACGGTTGAGGCGCCTCCGCCTTCCCAAACCAGTCAAGCCCCCGTTCATCCAAAACTACTTGGTGCCACCTTTGGTGACATAGAAGATTCCTCGCCTTACTACGGCAAGATTGACGGCGTCATGACCTACTCCGTCGAAAAAGGCAGCGCCGCATGGATTGCAGGTCTGCGGCCCAATGATCTCATCACCTCCGTTAACCGAAAAGAAGTGAACGATTTGGCATCGTTTAAACCACTGGTGCGAGGCAATCAGCAATTACTACTCAACCTCATTCGGAATCAGCGAGGATTGTTTTTATTGTTGCGGTAAAAACGGAGAAATGGATAATTCGGTTGTGCATCATCATAACTAACGGAGTTATACACTCGAATATCCTGATTAAAAAAGTCGCCGCTGGCTAAGTGCTAATAGTTTTGTCGGAGAGAGCCGACAAGGAAGAATAAAGCACCCAGACCACCAACGACAACGAAAATAATAATTAAAAAAGCCATCCCAGAAAAACCTCTGGAATGCTTTTTTAGTAGACAATCCAAGGTGAAAACAATGAAAAATACATTATTGTTTTGTCCAAGTTTCTGTTCTACCAAATGCTGGGATACCGATATACCCCCTGATCTCCAGCGTTTCGTTATCGATTAACGCCGCCTTACATTTATAAGTTTTGCCATCATTGGGATCATAAATCCAACCACCAGCCCATTTGTCATTATCCTGGTATGCCAACTCACCTACTATTTGCAGGCTTAGTAGTGGGCGATCTCTTAACGTCGAATCTGAGTTATTAATATCTTTTCGATCTGGGTCGCCAGAGCCGCCTCCCAGTATTGTTCCAATATATTTTTCTTGCTGTAGGCTTATTTCTATTTGACCGTCACCAGCTTGATTAATCCAGATCCCCAATATATCCGCCTCCTCTGCACTAGTGATGCCTACAAAGCTTGCTAAGCTAAACGTTATTAGCATTAAAATATAGTTTTTCATTTTGTACCTCTCTTAGAATAAAAATTTATAGATAACCATCTGAGTTGTTATGTTTATGGTTCATCAAGGGTGAAGTTTAAAACAGCGCTTACGATCTTGTCTGATGCATCCAATGAAGCAAAATGGCCTGAATTACTTATCGTTTCTAATTGTGCATTTGGGATCAAGTTATGCACCTCTGCTCGTTCTTGCTGTGTTGACCAATCATGCTCAGCATAAAGCTGCAACACGGGGATCTTAATCTTGCCGTAATCTTTTCGTACGGCTTCCCATTCAGGAAAATACTTTATTAAGTTCATAAAGGCCTGATAGTGTCCTTGGCGGTTACCCACAGCATTCATTTCTCGTAATAGTTCTTTTGGGAAGTTTGCTCGTATTTCCACGCCGCCTAACATGATATTTCTAAACGTTGGTAGGGAGCGTAGCCTCCAAAAAGTACTGCCCAGTATGGGAATGCCTGAAATACTAAAAAGAAATCTACCAAACAGTGAACTACGATAAACGCCCCTGCCTTTATTATATTCATAGGAATCAATGGCAATAACCTGTTTGACTCTAGGATTGTGTTTTGCTGCCAACATCAATCCTAATGAGCCACCAATAGATTCACCCACGATAGTCGCATTTTCTATCTTCATATTGTCTAAAAAACCTTCGACTGTCCGCAAAAATAATTCAGGCACATATTCCGCTTTTGGAATGCCTGAAAAACCATGCCCGATATGATCCATTGCATAAACAGTGTGGTTTTCAGCTAATTGTGGAATAACTTTTTGCCACATATCAAGCTGCGTTCGTAGGGTGTGTAACAAAACGATTACGGGGCCTTTCCCTGTTTTCAGATAGCGTATTTTATGACCATGACTTTTCGTGTGTTCATATTTAAGCTGTGGCGCCCAAGAGGGGGACTTTGGTTCACTTGGCGCTCGCCGCAAGGCTTCCACGACATAAGAAACGGGAATCGGTGCAACTGCTGGAATGATTGATAATAATAGTGTATTCATAATAGTTCTCTTATTGTTTCGTTAATTTATGCTGGGATATTTATGCCGCGTTGTACGGCAGGTCTTTTTCCTACAAGTGATAACCATCTGGTTATGTTAGGGAATGTGCTTGCATCAAATTCCATTACATTTGCCCATGGGTAGGCTGATATATCTGTGATACTGTAGTTATCTCCTGCCAGGTATTGGCTTTGTGAAAGGTGTTGTTCAACCACTTCATAGCGATGTAAAACATGACCCTGAAGAAATTCGGATGCTTCTTTAAATTCATTCCAACCTAGTCTAGAAGACTCTAATCTGACTTGCGTAATATCGGTCGCGTCGTACATTAACCATTGATACATTTGGGCACGTTGCACACTATTGTCTGGTATCAATTTCCCTGACTTTTCAGCCAAATAGATCAGGATTGCTACTGATTGTGTTAATACTACGGGCTCGTCATTATCAGATTCGTGATCGATAATAACGGGAATACTATGAGCAGGATTAATCTTTAAAAATTCGGGTTTATATTGTTCACCCTCCCTTAAATTAATTCGCTTAACCTTATAAGATAATCCCGTTTCTTCTAGCATGATCGAAGCGCGTCGACCATTGCTGGTTGCTGCGGTATATAATGTAATCATTTTTTCACCTCTTTAAAATCCAAGTTCTAAACCCGCTACAAATCTATCGTTATGGGAAAATTCTCCGAATAGACCGTCTCGATCGCCATAAAAAACATCCAATCCAAGCCATATTTTTAAATTATCCTGCCATTCATACGTTACTTTGGGCCGCACTAAGCCATCGCTGTCATTTAAGTTATGCAGGGTCAGCACTTCTAGCTTTAATGTGTCGTTCAGGAATTCTTTTTGCACTAATAACGTCATGGTCGTATCGACATCAGGTCGTGTCATCCCGCTTGGTGCATCAATAACAACACTTTGGAATAACTGAAAACTAATGAGTGAATCCTCCAATCCAAACCAATCAAACCCCAAGA
>CAZRAY010000028.1:0-23061 GCA_964598235.1 uncultured Piscirickettsiaceae bacterium | reverse complement strand
CTATGGTGGCTTAACGTTCTACTTTGAAAGTCCCTTAAAAATGGGGGGATTACCGCCAGACTCCGATTAAACCTGCCCCCATAAGCACGGCGCCGATGACATGGAAATATTTTAAAATTGAATAGTCCATTTTCTTCTCCTGACATATAATGACAATAAGCTGTCATTATATGTGGAACATTCCAATATGACAACATGTTGTCAATTTATAATGGATTTAATCAATGAAGCACACATTAGAAGGAAGCCTACTCACTAATATAATTTTAGAGACCTTTAAATTAAATGGTTTGCTAATACTTGAGGGAGATCAATTAATCAAAGAGTTAGGTTTAACCAGTGCGCGTTGGAAAATACTTGGTGCATTATTTGAAACTTCTTATCCAATGACCGTTTCAGATATTGCTAGAATGATGGGGCAATCAAGACAGGCTGTTCAGCGGATTTCTAATGACATGAAGGAGGAAGGGTTGCTTGATGCTCAAATCAACCCAGATCACAATCGCGCAAAGAAGCTTGTTTTAACAGAGAAGGGAAGGGAAGTTTATATATTAGTAATGCATAAACAAATACCATGGGCTAATTCAATTGCAGATGAATTTAATATTTCTGACCTAAAATTAGCTTCTTTAGTGTTGCAGAAGTTAATTAGTCGATTTGAGGCCTAATTTATTATTCATCTGAGTAGAGTGCCTAGCAACGCAATGGACATTAACCCTCATTATTTTTCTTCCAATTGGATTGTATTTTCTTAATCTCAACTATCCTATCCTTTTGGATTGCTTCGCTAATTTTAGGACCAACTAATCCCGCTTCAACAAAAGGTCTTGCTATGATTTTGGCAGCGGTATCTCGGCATTGCATGAAGGCATCAAGTTCGGGAATTGGGCTGGTTTCATACCCTGGTCGACCACGGGAATCGGCTTCGCCGGCGAGTAGGAATTGTTGGAAGCGTTCGGGGCGGCGGAAGGCATCTAGGGCATCGAGGACTTTTAGGATGGTGCTGGCTTTGAGCTCGAACAGTAAATGCACGTGGGTATGATATTCGGCGACTTTGAGTGCGAGATCTTGATAGTCGTTAGGCACTTTGATGCGTTTGCAGAGTGCGCGAGTGAGGTCGATGCTACGGGCTTCATGGCCAATATGCTTTGGTAACATATCCGCAGGGGTGGTGCCTTTTCCGAGATCGTGGCAGAGGGCGGCGAAGCGGACGACTTTATCTTGGGTGAGTTTGGCGGCTTGGTCGATAACGAGCATGACATGGATGCCGGTATCAATCTCGGGGTGCCATTTCTCAGGTTGAGGCACACCAAATAAACGGTCTACTTCTGGGAATAGCACTTTGAGCGCACCGCTTTCTCGTAGGCTGGTGAAGAAGTGGGAGGGTTTATCGGCGCCGAGGGCTTTTTCTAGCTCTTGCCAAACACGTTCGGGCACAAGATGATCGAGTTCGCCGCACTCGACCATTTGCTTGATCAGCACTTGGGTTTCTTCGGCGATGGTGAAATCGAAACGGGCGGCGAAGCGGGCAATACGGAGCACACGCACAGGATCTTCGGTGAAAGCGGGGGAAACATGGCGTAGGATGCGATCTTTGATGTCTTGCTGGCCATGATAGGGATCGATTAGGGTGCCATCATCTGCTTGGGCGATGGCATTGATTGTGAGGTCGCGGCGGGCGAGATCTTGTTCTAGGGTAACGTCTTCGGCGGCATGGAATTGGAAGCCTTTATAACCGGGGGCAGTTTTGCGCTCTGTTCGGGCGAGGGCATATTCTTCATGGCTGGTTGGATGCAGGAAGACGGGAAAGTCTTTACCGACGGGCTGATAACCTTGCGCAAGCATTTTTTCAGGTGAACTGCCGACGACCACCCAATCGCGGTCTTTAACTTCTAAACCAAGAAGTTGGTCTCGCACTGCGCCGCCAACAAGGTAAGTTCCTTGTGTCATCTACTAGAAGGGCGGACGGTTGGCATCCGATCTCGCAGTGGGGTGACTGTTTGCTTGCGTTGATATTGGAATACGGCAGCATAGCTGAGTACGCTACGGACATAGCGACGGGTTTCGGTGAAGGGGATATTAGCCGCCCAAATATCGGCGGGTAAATTATGCTTGGGTAGCCAGCGTTCGACACGATGTGGACCCGCATTATAGGACGCGGTGGCGAGGGCTTGATTTTGCTGATGTTGGTCGTAAACTTTGCGTAAGTAACCACTACCGAGTGGGATATTAACGCTCGGAAGATAAAGGTCATTCATACTGCGCAGTGGCCGGCCGAGTTTTTTTGCCATGCTCCGCGCTGTGGCGGGCATTAGCTGCATAAGGCCACGGGCACCCACACGGGAATGGGCCCGCACATCAAAGGCGCTTTCTTGTCTGGCGAGACCAATCAGCCAATTGGGATCGAGATTAACAACTTGCCCTGCATCGCTGAGCGCGTTATCGAATAAAGGCGGGAAGCGTAAATCAAGGGCATCCCATGATTTGATACTGCCGAGCAGGGCGATGGTTTGATTATGCCAACCCCAACGATGGGTGAGGGTGGCGAGCATTTCAATTTCAGTTTGTGGCAATGTTTTTTTGAGATGATAAGCTTGGCGCTTGGCTTCTATATCCATACCCAATTGATAAAATTCACGGAGTTGCTGGATAGCAGGGCGCGCTTGAAATTGTGTGAGCGCGGTGGGATCAATTAATAATGGGTGGTGATTCATTTGATAGGATTGACCGATCTGATCAGCGGCAAGAAATCCGAAGTAATCACGTTCGGTGGCGAGCACTTGGTAAATTGCATCCGCTTCGGCTAATTTTCCTGTTTTTGCCAGCGCGCGTGCCCGCCAATACTGCCAGCGTAGGCTATGCTGCTCCTCATAGGATAATCCATCAATAGCACGGAGGGCTGCGGGCCAGTTTTGCTGCCAAAGTGCTGCGCGCACCCGCCAATGATCGCCCATTGCTGTACCGTAGTAGCGCAAGGTATTGGGGTCACGATTCAATGCGGCACGTTGACCAATGGATTGCTGAATGGCATTACGCTGATCTTCGGAGAAGGTATATTGGCCTGACAGACGCTGCCAAATAGCATGGGCTTGCGAAATGTTTTTGCGGGCGAGCCTAGCGATGCCATGTTGTAGGATCTGCCGCGTTATTTTATCGTCATGCCGTAAACTAGAGGCGCGCGGGGAAAGTTGTTGTGCGGGGTTTTTATGAATAGCTTTCCAACTGGCCACCCAGCGTGTCGCTTTGGCCGCGTTAGGCAATTGTTTGGCGAGATAGGCCGCCAGTGAGAATTCATTTGCTTCAAGTGCGAGCATCATACGTTGCTGGCGGAGATCTGCAGTGATGCCACCATGACGTTGCCAGTGACTAAAAGCAGGGTTGCACGCTTTATGCTGCGATTTCCCGATAAGCCAAAGTGGGCGAGTTTCTTGGTGGGCTTGTTCGGCGTCACCGGTTTGGATTAAGGCGTGTAAACGGTGACATTGTAATTGTGCGCTACCCGTATCTTGATAGTGGTCAAGAAAGCGATGCCACTGGCCTGTTTCGGCGAGCTGTAATAACCATGCTTTTTGTAATCTCGCAGCAAAAAAGCTATCTTCATGTTTATTTATAAATTGGCTGATGCTTGCCACAGGTTGTGTGGAGAGCTGCTTGCGTAGGAAAAGATAATCTAGATAAGCTTGCAGCGGATAGTCGGCCAGCTGTCGTTTTGCTTGTATGAACGGATGGATCTGCCCTTTATCTAAAGCAGCCTGAGCCTGTTTGAATAGATTTCGGTCAGTGGCGTTGTTTGCCTGCGCCACATTGAGTGCAAGCATGAGTGTAAGGAGAAAAATAAAAAATCGCATGGAAGCTTATGGTAAACCAAATGATGCTAGGAAGCGATTATTTTACCATGCTAACGCGAGATTAAAACATCGATTTTAAGGTAGAAGCTGTCTTACTGTACACTGCCTTTAATGGCGGTTTCTAGCACATCAAGGTTAGGAATAAGTGCTAGTTTGTTGCCAATGTTGAACTGCCCATATAGCCAGTCATGGTCAGCTTCTTCAAGGCTTTGTAATGCATCGGCATCAATACTAATCAACTGTGGAGGCGCATAACAAGGCAACGAATACAGCGTTAATTCTGCGGAGTCATGGATCCCTTTTAAGATGCAAAGATGCGAGACACCTTCAGTATTTGATGAACGTTGGTCTAATAAAGCATCTAAATCAATCACGGGTAGCTGTTGTGAGCGCCAACTACAATAACCGATCCAGTAACTAGGAACATGCTCTGCTGCGGTTGTTGCAGGGAATTGGATTACTTCAACGACGGTTGTATTCGGGACGAGCAACAGCCTGTCCTTTAAAGGAACCAGCATACAGCGGATTGATTCGGGTAGTGCGTCAGTCATAAGCAGGCTTAATATTCCAAATTAGGTTTAAGGAGAGACCTTCCGGGGGTCGGGGCCAATTAAAGCTTCTATTTTTGCAAGTAATTTTTCTTCTTGATAAGGCTTCCCAATATAATCATTGACGCCAATGGTCATTGCACGATCGCGATGCTTCTCGCTGTCCCGAGAGGTGATCATAATAATGGGGAGCGCTTTAAATTCATCATCATGACGTACATGGGTAGCAAATTCATAGCCATCCATACGTGGCATTTCGATATCGAGCAAGATAATGTCAGGCACTTGTTCATGTAGAAGTGCGATAGCTTCTAATCCGTCACGGGCGGTAATCACAGTGAAGCCATTGCGTTTGAGGAAATTCCCCGTCGCTTTACGCATCGTAATAGAATCATCGACTACCATTGCAATACGTTCGGTGATTTTTGTGACTGCTGGGCGGTCAGGAATGGCATTAATATGGGGGCCAGTCTGTGCTGCTTGGCCTGGCTCAGGAACATGTTCAATGAGTGCAAGCAAGTCAAGAATAAAGATGATCTGACCATCACCGAGGATAGTCGCGCCATTAATTGCATCAATACTGTTGAGTTGTGTACTTAGCGGCTTGACTACGATTTCACGGTTATCATATACAGCGTCGACAAGTAAGGCAAATTTCAGCGTACGTGTTCTAAACAATAAGAGAGAGGGCATTGCATCAGCAGAAGGCGCTGTTTGTGCCTGATTGAGTAGTGTGTTTAGAGAGAAGAACTGATAGTCTTCTTCCGCATATTCAAAGTTTGCGGTTGGCGGCGCAGAGAGCAATGTATTTATTTGCTCTATGTTCGGTTGCAAAATCGTATGGATATTACTCAGCGGAATAGCATATTGCTGATCTTGTGCTTGAATAATGAGTGCTTGGACGATTGATAAGCGCAAAGGTAAATGAATACTAAAAGTGGTACCTTGTCCTGCAACAGAGTGGATTGAGAGCCGCCCCTTTAAAGCACGAATTTCGTTATTGACAATTTCCATGCCGACGCCCCGGCCGGCTAACTGGGAAACATCATCAGAAGTACTGAATCCAGATGCGAGAATAAGTTGTATTAATTCTTCATCGCTAGGCAGTTGATCTTCAGTAATTAATCCTTGCTCTAATGCTTTCTGACGAACCTTATCAAGATCAATGCCTTGCCCATCATCGCTTAAGGTGAGCACCACTTCAGGGCCTTCATGTTCAATTAGAAGTTGAATTTTTCCTGTTTCTGGCTTGTTAGCATCGCGTCGCTGCTCCGCTGTTTCTATACCGTGTGAAATTGCGTTACGCAATAAATGCTCAATAGGCGCTAGAATACGATTGAGTACGGTGCGATCTAGCTCTCTTTCTGCTCCTGTAATAACCAGTTCGGTAGGTTTGTTTAATTCATTACTGGTTTGACGCACAATACGATCTAATCGGGCAACAAGACCACTAAATGGAAGTAGACGTGTATTCATTAGGCCTTGTTGTAGCTCAGTATTAACGCGTGATTGTTGCAATAATACATCTTCAGTTTCACGTGCTAAGATTGCCATAGAATGACGGATATCATTCAAATCGCTCACACTTTCGGTCAAACTTCGTGATAGCTGCTGAATCATGGAAAAACGATCCAATTCAAGCGGATCGAATTCAGTTTGGATGCCAGAGGCGGTATCTTCATAGCGGAACAGGATCTGTGCTTCAGTTTCAATTTCTAAATTACGAAGCTGTTCTTGCAGTCGGATAACCGTTTCGCCAAGTTCGTTGATTTGTTGTTGTGCAGCAATATTTTGTTGACTAGCACGATCACGAGCAATACTAACCTCACCCGCAAAATTCGATAAATTATCCAGTAGATCTGAGCGGACACGAATCTGTTCGATCGCGGCGGGGGCCGTTTCTGGCTTGCCGGGCAAAATTATCTCTGTAGGCGGCTCATCATCTTGGTATTGTTCTGATAAATGGGTAGTTTCAGGCAAAATAACGGGCGCAAGTGGAACAACATTGCTCACGCTTTCTGACTTAGGAGGCACAGCAGGGTTAGAGGTCATTTCTGGCGATACAAATAAAGCAATATCTGTTTGTAGGTCAGCCGCGGCGGTTAGCGGTTGGCGTTGTAGCAGCTGCTCGTGCATCTCAGCCAAGCGATCCTGACAGCGATGCAATAAAGAGAAGAAACTGGCATCAATGGCACGGTTATCTTCAACGCCTGCTAATACCAAGGTTTCCATATGGTGGCTAAGGTTCGCAATGGCAGGGACATCGGTCATACGACTTCCGCCTTTCAGCGTATGTAAGTCACGCTGAATCTGCGTTTGAGCGCCTTCGTCATAAGGGTCTCTTTCCCAACGCTTAATAGCATCGGCACTGGAGTCTAGTAATTCTCCGGCCTCTTCCGTAAAGGCTTGGAGTAATTCAAATTCTTCAGAATCTTCATCTGTTGCGTTCGTTGTGTCAGGCGTGTCAGAAACAACAATAGGTTCGACATCAATTGTCGGTGCCGTGGCAGTCTCTGGCGTAGTCAAGAAGGATTCAACGGCTGTGTTAAAGCCATCAACCGCTGGCCGTGGCTGGTTATGCTTTAAGCTATCTATTTGATTATGGAGCTGTTGATGGCCGTCATCGAGTAAATCAAATAGGACAGGATTGCTTGCATCCCCCTGTAAAGTAAGCTTAGCCATTTGCAGATAGATATCGCGAACATTGTGGAGCCCTGCAATCTGGGCGCTCTCTCCAAGCTCTTGTAAGCTATCATGGACCGCATCACGGTGCTCGGTAGAGGATTCATGGAACCAGCGTGTTGCGTGTTCAATATAGTCTGCAAGTAATTCATCAGATTCTTCAAGGAATACGGCGAGAATCTCAGGATCAAAAGCTTCTTTATCATCAGAATCACTATCAATATAGTGCAGATCTGTTGGCAGTAAGCGGGCAATTTTGTCTTCAATAACACCTGTTTCAGGCGTGTCTCCATCCGAAGATTCATGCACTTGATCAATAACATGATGAATATCGGTAAGAATTTCCTGGAGCAGTGTGCTGTGTTTTGTATCAAGCGGTGCTTGTTGCTCATAAAGTTGACGCAATGTTTCGTCCAGTTTGCGAGCAAGTATGGCGACGGGCATGACATTTGCAATAGCCGCGCAGCCTTTAAGAGAGTGGATTGCGCGCAGCAGTTCTCTACGGATAGGTAATTCACCATTTTCGGTTTCATTGGCTTCATGTTGTAGCGCGGCAATATGTTGGGATGCTTCTTGGTTGAAAATCAGACGCAGCTCATCTTCTAACGGCAAGGCGTCGATGTCATTTGAATCAATCACTTCTTGGATACGCGTCTGTAAATTATCAACGGTGGCGATACTGTCGAGCTCGCGTTGATTGAAGCGATAGATTAATTCGGGTAGCAAACTATGTGTGTCAACAACAATTTGTTCAATAGCACCGCTTGGTGGTTGGATGCCGTCCAATACGCGGTTTAGCATATTCTCGACAGCCCAAGCCAACTCACTTATCGTTGCTGCTTGAGCCATACGACCACTGCCTTTTAGCGTATGGAAGTAGCGACGAATAGCGGTCAGCGCTTCAAGATCTTGTTGTTCACGCCAAGCAGGGATAAGATCGTGGAATTCGCGGCTGATTTCATCTGCTTCTTCAGCGAATATTTCAGCAATGTCATCATCTATCTCAATCTCTGGCATATCCTTCGTGGGTGCTGGATCGGATGTGATAATTTCTTCTTGTGCTAAATCATCTGGAATAGCGAGTGCTGGAATAACTAAAGAAAGCGTGTCCTTATCCTTAGGTTGGATCTGCTGTCCAATATATGCAGCAACAGAGGTGTTTTGCTTATCTGAGGTACCATCATCTTGTTTTAGTGCATTAATATAGCGGGCAACAGAGGTCTCTTCAGCCGCTGTTGGCAGTGATAATGTCAATGGCGCAATGGTTTCTATGGTAGGTAGAGTATCTATTTTTTCTAGATTACTCTGCGCTTTTCTGATAATTAAATCAAGCGGTTGTCCATGTTGTAAGATGCCTTCCATGAACAGCTCTCCAGCAGCGATAGACTCAGCAAATAAGGCAAGTCTTTCGGCGGAGAGCGAGGGTCCATTATCAGTCAAACGTGTGGCGGTTGCGGTGAGCAAGTCTGCGGGATCTGAGAAGCCGATAACGATGAGGTTGCCAGCGATATTATAAAGCTGATGTGAGACAGTAAGGATAACGCCAGATGCGTCTGTTACGGTATTATTATCTAGACTTGAAAGGGCAGCTTTAACGTTTGCCATTTCAACCAAACATTCCTTGATAACATCATGCTGCAGATGCTCCATTTCTGGCGTGGTGCCTTCTCCATCATGAATAGTAGGCTGAACAAGCGCTTCTACTTTCAACAGTGCGTTAGCAAGAGATAGCAGCTGGAATCGATTAAGGTCTGATTCGGTTCGAACAGCAGCACTCACATGTTTTGCTTCTGTTTGAAGTAATGATTCCCCCTCATTCTCTCCCAGCAAGTGTAATGTATTTGCCATATCAGATAACTGTTGGGATAGGTTGTGTAATTCAGTTGAGGCGTGGGGAACGTTATGTTCCAGTTGACTCACTTCTTCTTTCGTTTGCTGGATCTCGCCGTAGAGTGTTGCACGGGCCTGGTCAAGTGCATCCGCACTCAAATTATAAATTTGGTGATGGTGTGATTGATCAAAGAAATGCAACGTAAAAGCATCTTTCAAGGCGACGGTATGCTCGCCTTCCGCGGTAGATTGGGCGACAAGGAACAGTAGTTTCTTAAGTAATTCGTTAGGGAAAGCATTCAGTAAATGCGATTCGCTTTTTTGGATTTGCGTTGTAAGTGGCTGTCGTAGCTCTCCCATCAAGACTTTGGCGGCATTATCAGATGCGAGGCCGTTGCCTAATAGGGATTCAATCACGCCTTCTGCTGCCCACCATAGTTGGATGCTACGTTCTTCAGTAGAATTTAACCGCAAGCGGTGAATAATTTGAGAAATCTGAATCAAATTACCCGAATTGGTGTGTCGAATCCAATCCAGCAATAACATTTGAAAGGTTTGGTGCAAATTGCTTTGTTGTAAATCTTGTTGTGAGACCAGTGTTTCGGGATGCGGCACAACGTAATCTGGCAGCGGTGTAGAAAGCACAGGTGAGAACAAGCTATAAGGTTCAATTTCAGGCTCTGCATGCAAGAGACGCAACGCATTGATTGTGTCAATGATGTGCAGTGGGTCATCTTGGCGTGTTTTATTAAGTTGCTTAAGATAGTTCGGCAACAGAATCAGGGCTTGCATAAGGAGATCTTGCGCAGCTTCAGGATCGTCACATTCACCTGCGTGAAGTGCCGAGGCAAGAGATTGCATTTCAGCTGCCAGCATGCTTGCACCAGATAAATGCAGCATATCCAAAATGCCGACCGTTTGATGTAGCTGGGCAATACAATGCGCAATGCTATTGGCATCAGACTGTTGGGTATAGCGCATCAAATCATCGGCGGCACTTGAGAAAGTGGCCTGCAACTCCCCCTGCACCCAAGATAAGGCGTTATAGTTAATATCTTGCGTCAACGCCATTAGCGGTAGGTCCGTGTTGATACGAGTGAAAAGGTCATAGTTATCATGTCTGTGTGATATCGATTACGATGGAAGCTTGAAACCAGATACCGAGGTGCGCAGATCATTAACCAGTTCAAGCAGCCGTCCAACAGAGGCCGCACTTTCAGTGGTACCCGTCGATGTTTGCAAGGAGATTTCTTGAATAACGTTCATCGCATCAGACGTGTTACCTGCCGCCGCTGCTTGCTCTCTCGCGACAGTCGAAATAGATTGGATCATCGTCGCCAATTGTTGTGATACGCCTTGAATTTGCTCTAGCGAGGCCCCTGCATCTTGAGATAGCTTCGCTCCGGACACCACCTCTGCAGTACTCCGTTCCATTGAAGAAATCGCTTCATTCGTATCACTTTGGATTGTTTTTACGAGGGCATCAATTTGCTTGGTTGCGTTACCAGAGCGCTCAGCAAGACGCTGTACCTCATCGGCCACCACGGCGAAACCACGACCTGATTCTCCGGCCATCGCGGCCTGAATAGAGGCATTTAAGGAAAGGATGTTTGTTTGCTCGGCGATATCATTGATCAATTCTACGATTTCCCCAATTTCTTGAGAACTTTCACCTAAACGTTTCATCCGCTTTGATGTTTCTTGAATATGTTCACGAATGGTATTCATTCCTGAGATTGATTTTTGTACGGCTTCGTTGCCTTGTGTCGCAAGCGTTACCGATTGTGCGGCAACTTCTGCAGATTGATTCGCATCAGATGCGACTTTTTCGATAGACTCGGCCATGGTTGTTAGTGTGGTATTAACGTCTGTAATTTGTTCTGCCTGGTGGCTACTTGCATCGGATAAGTGCATTGATGATGCTTGAGATTCTTGTGCCGCTGAGGAGACTTGTAAGGTGGTGGTATTAATGTTTTCAACCAAATCACGCAAGGCGTCAACGGTGTAGTTAATCGAATCGGCAATGGCGCCAGTCATATCATCGGTAACGGTCGCTGATACGGTTAAATCCCCGTCAGCCAAATCACCCATTTCGTCAAGCAGTCTTAAAATGGCATCTTGATTGTTACGGTTTTGATCTTCCATCGTAACCAATGCTTCAGCAGAATCAGCTAATGGCTGAGCAGCAAGAAAAAGTAAACTGGCTAGGAAAAGCAAACCTGAAAGTAGGGCAACCCAGTATGCGGGGGTTATTTTACTGATAATATCTTGCGTACGCTGTGTCAGGGCTTGTGCTTGTGAAAGAAGCTGCTCTCCTGCAGGATACAGTGCTGTTCCTGGATCGTTATATGGGTTGCTAAGCGAGTTTTCTACCGCGAGTCTTAAGCTGGAAAGTGCTGAAGACGTGGAAGAGAGATCCGTCTCTGAAATATGCGGTAGGAATTTTAATTTTTGTGCTAATTTAGAGGGTGTAAGTGTAGCAAGTACATCATCCGCCTCATCTAGTAACGGAGAAAGCTTGCTTTGTAAGCGAAGATCGACGCTTGCTTGTTGGGTTACCAAGGGAATCTTTTGGGATAACGTTTGCAGCTGCCCGATAGCCTGTAAATTTTGTTGGCTTTGATGGTATTGCACGCCAATATAGGCAAGACTTGCAAGCATGATGAGCAAAAAAGTGAGTGTCAGTAGAAGCAAAGGCATCCCTTTTTTTGAAACAAGGGATGAAAAGAAAGCGTTAAGAGATGTCATAGCATTTTTCCTGATCAATAATAATTATGCCGCAACGTTAAGAAAACGTTCGTCAGCAGCAAGGTGGTTAAAACTAAAAACATGCCAGTGGATGTTTTGATGAAACATACTGCCATGGATGTAAGGTGATAGTCGAATATTGGTTGTTTCGGGCATCGTATCAAAGTGGTGTAAGCCATACACCTCATCAACGAGCAGGCCAGCATTACAATCTGGGTGATTCATCATAATAATACGAGAATCTTGATTGAGAAGAGAGGGCGTGTCATGTAGAAAATATTGTAGATCAAACACCGGTAATAATTCGCCCCGTAAGTTAGCAATGCCAGATATCCATTGGTTCGCATTCGGGATAGGGGTGATTCTTTCAGGATAAGTGAAAATTTCACGGGTTTCATCTAGGCTTACGAGAAACCGGCTTTGCCCGATACGAAAGCCTACGGCGCTCCAACGTATTTGAGAGTGGCTTTGTAATGATAGGCCGGCAGTTTGCTGCTGACTACGCTGACTGATGTCATGTAAGTGACGAAGAATATCTGTTGTATTAACCGCCATTAGCTTGCTTCCGCAGCAGTTAATGCTTGGTTAATTTCAGCAATTAAGGTCGATTCTGTAACGGGCTTACCTAAATAGCCTTTTGCACCTTGCCGCATACCCCAAAGCCGGTCAGTTTCTTGATCTTTTGAAGACACAATAATAACCGGTATATGCGCTGTATCTGGGTTTTTACTCAGGCGGCGTGTTGCTTGGAAGCCATTTAGTTTTGGCATGACCACATCCATTAAGACAAGGTCTGGTTGTTTGTCCTGAGTGACTTCAACCGCTTGTTCTCCATCTTCAGCCGTGATAACAGTATGATCGTGTTGCTCTAATATTTGTTGTAATACAAATATTTCGGAAGGAGAATCATCAGCAATTAGAATAAGTGCCATATTATTAAGGTTATCCGTTTTTTCTATTAATTTAGGAGATGACTGCGAATCGCACCAAGCAAGTCTTCTCTCGTGAAGGGTTTTGTTAGATATTGTTTCGCGCCGACTACCCGCCCTTTTGCGCGGTCAAATAGACCATCTTTACTCGATAGCATAATCACAGGTGTATCGCGGAAATCACTATTGTTTTTCAGTAGGGAACAAGTTTGATAGCCATCTAATCTCGGCATCATAATGTCGATAAAGATAATGTCAGGCCGTTGCGTATTAATAATCGGAAGCGCCTCAAAACCGTTGTCTGCGGTGAGCACAGTGCACCCTGCCTTACTTAATAAGGATTCTGCGGTACGACGAATTGTTTTGCTGTCATCGATTATCATGACTTTGAGCCCAGCAAATTCTGTTTTATTATCCACGCAAATACAGACCTATTTTGTTAATGAAACGCTTTAACTTGTTACCATATTCTATTGATATTAGCTTGATTATCAATAGAGGATTAAGCTTTAGTTACTAAGACAGTATATCATTTCGGGAGAATAAGCCAGAGGAAAATCTAAATTTATAATGATTCAGGGGGATTTAACTGCGGCAATTATTGTCTGCAGATAACAAGTTTTTATAAATTTTAGTCATAATAGAACATCATTATAAAGGGGACGACATGGGTGAAGTACCACATTTAACAACGGCGCTAGGCGGGCCATTATTACAGATAGAAAAACACTTGTTACAACATCAAACCAAGGTGGAATCGTGGTTTAGGGCGCAATGGTTGCAAACGCCCGCCCCGTTTTATGCTTCTGTCGATTTGAGAAATGCAGGGTTTAAGATCGCTCCTGTGGATACGAATTTGTTTCCGGCAGGATTCAATAATTTAAATCCTGAGTTTATGCCTTTATGTGTACACGCGGCGCAAATGGCGGTTGAGCGTGTGTGTCCCAGTGCGAATCGAATTTTAATTGTGGCAGAAAATCATACGCGGAATTTATTTTATTTAGAAAGTCTAGAAACGTTACGACAGATTTTTGACACAGCAGGATTGGACGCACGGATTGGGTCATTACGTGAGGATATTGAGCAAGCAATAACCATTGATTTGCCATCAGGCAATACATGTACATTAGCACCACTGACACGGCAGGGTAATCGAATTGGTGTTGGTGATTTTTCACCCTGTGTGGTATTACTGAATAACGATTTATCCGCGGGTCGACCGGACATCTTGGAAGGCCTAGATCAACAAGTGATCCCGCCATTATCCGCGGGGTGGAGTGATCGTAAAAAATCAGATCATTTTACGCATTACCAAGCGGTTGCAGCAGAATTTGCAGCACAAATTGAGATTGATCCTTGGCTGGTCTCTCCGCTGTCGCTTCAATGCGGTGATATTGATTTTATGAACCGGGAAGGTACGGACTGTCTCGTGAAGAATGTAGAAATAATGTTAGGCCAGATCCAACAGAAATATGATGAATATGGTATTGATAAGCCACCTTTCGTTGTGATTAAAGCAGATTCTGGTACGTATGGCATGGGGATCATGATGGTGGGTAGTGCTGAGGAGATTGCGAATTTAAACCGTAAGCAACGCACTAAAATGTCTTCCGCTAAAGAAGGTAGCAAGGTGAATAATGTGTTGGTTCAGGAGGGGGTTTATACGCTTGAAACCTGGGGTGAGGATCACGCGGTTGCAGAGCCGGTGGTCTATATGATGGATCATTTCGTCGTAGGCGGATTTTACCGGGTACACACGGGTCGAGGCGTCAATGAAAACTTGAATGCGCCAGGTATGCATTTTGAACCGCTGGCTTTTGTTGAATCTTGCAATACACCGAATAAAACAAATGCGCCAGACACGCTGCCAAATCGGTTTTATGCTTATGGGGTGATTGCAAGGCTGGCGTTATTGGCTGCGGCCAGAGAGGTTCAGATATAAAAAACGGGCAGTCTAGATATAGGCTGCCCGTTTTACTTTACGTTAATGCGTTAATACGTTTATCGTTAGCAATTATGCTCGCTAAGGTAGGCGATGGTCATCGTTTGATTATGCAACATACTGTGTGCATCATCATCACCGGAGCAAATTTCCCCATTGGAATAGAAGCCCGTAATGCCTGTTTGGGCCCCGAGCAGGCGCTGCACGGCATACACTTCATCTGAAACCAAATCGGCCATAACGAGCTTACGACCAACACAGCTCACACAAACCGCCATGGCGGTATCTGCCAGTGAAATATCTTTGTCTAGAATTTGGCGTGCAGCAGCAGTAGCGCCATCCACCAAACGGTCATGGTTTGATTGCAGCATGCGCACCGTTGAACCTTCCGGAATATTGCCTGCGAAGGTCAGACTATTAGCAGCTTCATCAACGGCCAGAAGTGTGCGAATAACCGTTATTTTTTTATCTTCTGACATAATGGCAAATGGGAAGTTTAAGCCAGAAGCGGGTAGTTCTTTTGCATAGTTGCCGATATACATTTTATACAAAGGCAAGGCGGGCTTATTATCAAGGTCAAGCACCACGTTTTTGTTAGAGCGGGTTACTTTACGAGGCGGGCCATAAGGCTTCCAACCACCCAATGCACCACTGGTAATAACTGCATCGTCACCATAGATGCCGACTGCGACAACGACCTTATCTTGCACGGTGTCATCATGTAGTAGGAATGTTTGCGTGAATTGTGCGCCATCGCCCGCTAGGCCACCCGTAATAGGGATTTCTTTCAAAATTTCTTGTATGCCTTCAACCAGTTCTGAACCGTTTACATTGAGTCCATCACTCAGTACAAACACACCTTTTAAGCCCGGTTGGTTTAAATCATTGGCGATTTGATTGCCTAAGCTATGCGATTGTGCCATATCACCGACTGGCTTAGTGGCAAAGCGTAAAGTGCTCCGTTCCCATAACATGGCAGAGATATGCACACTGTCATCATGTACGCCATTCGGTGTGATTTCGCCTGTTGTCGTACAACCGATAATTTGTGCGCGGGGATAACGCTTACTGAGCGTTTTAGCAAAACCACGCTCAGTAAAGCGCTTGACTGAACCAAATACAAGTACCCAGTTTGCATCGGGGAGTGCAGGCCGGGAGGGTAGCCGGTTAAGCGGCATGGTGGCAGACAAAAATTCTTGATCAAACTTCATTTTACGCTTTCTCTCTTTTATAAGGTAGTAACATCCTGTTGTGGACGCAGAATCTAAAGTTAAATGTTCTACGCATATATGTCAGGGCAACACAGATAAAATATCTCAAATTTGGTGCGAGGTCAAAACTTTAATGATTTCAATACACAACAGTCAGGACATAAGATTTGACTTTATAACCAATAACTAGAAGTAGTCATCATTTTAGAGGATATTTTCATGGCTATTTGAATGGAAGGCGGTAAATCTATGCCCCCTGCCGTACGCGCAGCATGGCCATGTTTAGCTTCATCTATCTTCATTTGCGCTAAAATAGTGCGACTTTTTTTATCGAGTGAGTCTATTCGGGTTAAATGTTCGTCTAAATGCTCAACCACTTGACGTTCTGTTTCCGCAACAAATCCTAAGCTCCATTTATCGCCCACCTTGCCGGCGAAGGCACCTAAGGCAAAAGAACCCGCATACCAAATTGGATTAAGCAGACTGGTTCTGGCGCCTAATTCAGTCAGTCGGTGCTGACACCAGGCTAAGTGATCATTTTCTTCAAGTGCCGCCTGCTTCATTGCCTCACGGACATCAGGCAGTTTCGCGGTCAGCGCCTGTCCCTGATATAAGGCCTGAGCAGAGACTTCGCCTGCATGATTGATCCGCATCAACCTCGCAGATAGTTGACGGCTGTTGTCAGAAAGCGGCTGCTCGATTATGTCGGCATCAGGGTGTGGCCGCTGTGTTGTTTCAGGTCGACCAAAGATGGTGATCAGCGCCTTATCGACTTCGGTAATAACGATGTCAATCAGGCCGGGTGATGCTGGCTGCATAATGAAACCTTTTAATTTGATTTTGCTGGTAAGTTTATCAGATGTGATTAAAATCAGTATAATCACTCCTTAGGAAAGGTGTTATTTAACGCATAAGGAGGTTATTTAACACAATATATACTGAAAATAAATAGACTTTGTTCACGTTTTAAGTATAATACGAGCAATTCATTGGATGGCGATTGCCGAAATCCTAACTATTATTAAGGGATAAGTGCATGCCTCTCCGGCAAACCTATATTTTTTGTTTGATATTGACGCTGCTGTGGATTAATCCCTGTTATGCCGAAAATGATAATGCAACACATCAAACCGCATTGGCACAGGCGCGTGCAGGTCAATATGATACGGCATTAGATTTATTGCAACCGTTAATAGAAAAACACCCAAAACCAAATCGATATTTATATGACTATTTGTCCATATTGGGCTGGGCTGGGCGCTATCAGCAGATTATCCAATATGAATCCGATTTAGATCTGCTTATTGCCCCCCGTTATGTGCTTGATAATGTCGCCTTTTCCTTCCGACAAGCTCAGTCATTCGCTGACGCTGAACGTGTTTATCTACTGATTAATCAGCGATTTCCAGAATTTCTGCCTGCACAGGCAAGTTTGGGCTTGGTGTTAATTGATCAGCAAAAGCTAAAGCAAGCAGAAACACATTTATTGCCGTTGCATCAGGCGAATCCAGAGAATATTGATTTGCTAAATGCTTTGGTATATCTCTATCGAATGATTCCGTCACGCTTACAGGCGCTTATGGTGTATGAAAAAATTCTAGCAATAGTGCCTAACCATGCTGAGGCACGCAAACAAAAAGTATTACTCCTAAATGAGTTGGGCGCGGCGCATCTTGCGCATGATTTAATAGTAGATACCACCTTGTTTTCAGAAGATGGCTTGGCCATGATTCAATCAAGAAAAAAGGCGAATAGGGTGCGTTGGGGCGAGATCCCAACAGAACAAGCTCAACATCGATTTGCAGAGACAGATTTAGCGATTGCGGGATTAAACCGTAATATTACGGACATGCAAACCATTCTAGGTGCCAATCATGAATTAACCCGAAATGCACAGTTTGATTTGCTGGTGGCGCTTCGAGATCGCTATTTTATGGATGAGGTCGTATCAGCGACAGAACAATTGGTAAAAGAAGCGGTGCGGATTCCGCCGTATGCATGGAATGCCTATTGTGATGCCCTGCTCTATCTGGAGCGACCGGCAGAAGCGGTGACGTGTTATACGGAGGTCATTGAGACAGGTAGTGCCAGCGTGAACAATAAAATAGCGTTGTTTTATGCGTACCTTGAAAGTGAGCAATATGATCAAGCAAAATCATGGATAAGCACATTAGCCGAGGAACAAGTAACTTTTATTAGGGGCGCGAAGGGCCGGCGTTTAGTCAAAGAAAACAAACTGAAAACAAACCTAAAAATATTGGATGCGGTGAGCTTTGCTTTTGCAGATGATCTCGCTAATGCAGAAGCCCAGCTCTCAGAGATGGCGCGGCAGGCACCGAATAATATCGGTTTGCAAAAAGAATTGGCGAATGTTTATTATTGGCGTGGCTGGTCGAGAAAAGCCCAAGCACAATATGATACATGGCTCCCTCGCGACCCTAAAAATGGCGGCTTACGCTTAGGTTGGGCGCGAAATCAGTTAGCATTGAAACAGTATCCACAAGCCGAGGGAGAGATTAATAAATTATTTGCACTTTATCCAGAGGATAAGGGGGTGAGAAAGCAACATCGCCTATGGGAGATTCATAATAGGCGAGAACTCCGCACGGAAGTGAATGGTAGTCGGAGTTCGGGCAATGCAAAAGGGAGTCGTGATATGCAGATCGATTCTTATCTTTATTCAGCGCCAATGCAATACAATTATCGTGCTTTTCTCCACCATCGCCATAATCGTGCGAGCTTTACTGAGGGGGATGGTCAATTAAATGATGTGGGGATTGGGCTTGAATATCGCGCACCTAAAATACGGCTAGAAGGCGCTTTAGATCAATACCATTTTGGCCGAAATCGCACGGGTTTAACCTTAATGGGAGAATACGAACCTAATGATTATTGGCAGGGATTTGTTTCAGTTGAAAGTATTAGCAAACAAACGCCGCTTAGGGCGTTAAATCAAGGGATTGATGCTGCTGCCGTTTCAATAGGCGGATCTTATCGATGGAATGAATCTCGGATAATAGGTGCAAATATGTCTGCATTGCATTTCTCAGATGGCAATCAGCGGCAGAACGTAGGTGCTTTTTGGCAACAACGTTGGTATAACCGATATGCATATAAATTTGCAACGAGACTGGATGTTTTTGCCTCAACAAATTCAGAGGAAAATACGATATATTTCAATCCAAAACGTGATTTCAGCGCCACCATTTCATTGGATAATGATTGGCTAACGTGGCGGCGATATGAGAATTCATTCCACCAGCGCTTAATTTTATCGGCAGGGCTATACCAGCAACAGGATTTTGGCTCAGGCACTATTTGGGATGTGGTGTATGAACATCGTTGGCAGGCAAAACATCAGCTTGAAGTGACTTATGGCGTGGCACATAGTAGCAAATTGTATGATGGTGATCGTGAAGCCAATTGGCGCTATCGTATGGCCTTGAATTGGAGATTTTAATGCGTCAGTTAATAGGCATAATGCTGGGTATTATATTGTGTGCTGGTCACAGTGCAAGTTGGGCGAGTAACGATTTTATTTCGTTGTGTTATCACGATGTGCGTGATGATGTTGATGGCATTGTTGATGATGATCAGGCGGCTGTTAGTACAGATAATTTAGTGGCGCAACTAAGTTGGCTGCGTGAACATGATTATCATTTCATTAGTTTGGATGAGGTGGCAACGGCGCGTGCAGGTGGCAAACCGTTACCAGATAACGCCGTGTTACTCACGTTTGATGATGGTTATAAAAGCACGTATACCCATGTATTTCCACTCTTAAAGTTATTCAACGTGCCTGCGGTGGTGGCCGTGGTGGGAAGTTGGCTGGAAACACCAACGGATCAACAAGTACGCTATGGTAGCCGTGATGTGAAGCCGCGAGACTTTTTTATGTCATGGGCAGAAGTGGCTGAAATGAGTCAATCTAACCTAGTCGAAATTGCATCACATAGCCATGATATGCATAAAGGCATCTTGGGTAATCCGCAAGGGAATCTACAGCCGGCAGCCGTGACATTTCAATATGATAAATTGGATGCATCATATGAATTAAGGGGTACTTATGAGCAACGTATTGCCCGTGACCTTGTAGAAAACAATCAACTTATCCAACAGCACACAGGCACAAAACCACGAACGATTGTATGGCCATATGGTGCGTTTAGTCGCGTCACAGAGTATCTCGCCATGCAACAAGGGCTAAACTTTTCTTTGACCCTAACCAATGGTAAGAATACGGCCCAATCGCTGAATAAAACACCTGCGACGATCAATCGATTACTGATCCAAGGCAATCCGCCATTGGCAGATTTTGTTTATGCGATTCGGCACTTGAATGAGGCCGATCCAATACGGGTAGCTCATGTTGATTTAGACTATGTGTATGACCCTGACCCAGTGCAGGAAAATAAGAATTTAGGCCGCTTACTGGATCGCATTAAATATTTGAAAATCAATACGGTTTATTTACAAGCCTTTGCAGACCCTGATGGCGATGGGAATGCGGATGCGCTATATTTTCCGAATAGGCATTTACCAATGCGACGGGATTTATTCAATCGAGTTGCTTGGCAATTACAGAGCCGGAGTGGTGTGCAAGTCTATGCCTGGATGCCCGTATTATCATTTATCGTGCCCAATGCGAATGCGCTACGTGTGCATCAATTAAAAGACGGACAAACAAGCCCTGTTAATACAGAATATTTACGGTTATCGCCTTTTAACCGTGAAGCGCGCCAGCTAGTGTCAGAGATCTATGAAGATCTAGCCATTCATGCCAATTTCTCGGGTTTATTATTTCATGATGATGCCTATTTAACCGACTTTGAAGATTTTAGCCCTGCGGCATTACGCATGGCAGCAGCAGCATTCAAAGTGCCTGAATTAACGGTTCAAGATTTGAAAGGTCGCTATGCAAAGCGATGGCAGGCATTAAAAACCAGGATGTTAACGCGCTTAACCATACAGCTCGCAAATCAGGTCAAAATATATCGACCTGAAATTAAAACCGCTCGAAATATGTATGCCAATGTATTGATGAATCCAGATAGTCAGGCATGGTTTAATCAACGATATAGCGATATGTTACTAACCTATGATTACACCGCAATCATGGCCATGCCTTATATGGAGCAGGCGAAAAACCCAAGCAAGTGGTTAGTGCAGCTGGCAAATAAAGCCAAAGCCTATGATCCGAAACTCAAGCGTACGGTCTTTGAATTACAATCGGTTGATTGGCGAACGAATCAACGCATTCCAGATAAAACATTACAGCAACAGTTTCGATTGTTGATGCGTGCGGGCGTCGCTAATTTAGGCTATTATCCCGATAATTTTTTAGAGAACCATCCTGAGCAAGCGCGGCTGAAATCAACTATCTCCCTGAGCACCTTTCCTTTTGGGAGGCGACAACAATAATGTTTGGGGATATCACCAGTTTTATCTTTAACTTCTTATTTTATTACCCGCTGGTGATGGCTTATACCTGGACCTTTGGTGCGCTAATATACTATTACAAATGGGAGCGACATGATCCAGATGAGCCTCCTATGCTGGATAATCCCGCACCAGTGAGCATCTTAGTACCTTGCCATAATGAAGGGGACAATGCTTATGAGACGATAGATTTTGTACTTAAACAGCACTATCCAGAGTTTGAAATTATCGCCATTAATGATGCGAGCACAGATAATACAGGTGACATCCTAGATGAAATAGCATCAAAGCATGATGTTGTCAGAGTGATTCATCTAGAAAAAAATATGGGCAAAGCGATGGGCCTGAATATGGCCGCCATTGCAGCGAAACATGACTTTCTAATTTGCATAGACGGTGATGCCTTATTGGATGAAAAAGCCATCAGCTGGATTATGCGTCACTTTAAAGATGCCAAAGTGGGTGCAGTCACAGGCAATCCACGGATCAGAACACGATCAACCTTGCTTGGCAAAATTCAGGTAGGGGAGTTTTCCGCTATCGTGGGTGCGATCAAGCGTGCACAACGCGTATATGGCAAGGTGTTTACGGTATCAGGGGTGATTGTGGGCTTTAGAAAGGCCGCGGTACATCAAGTGGGGTATTGGTCAACCAATATGATAACTGATGACATTGATATTAGCTGGAAGCTCCACACCAATGGTTGGCATATTCGCTTTGAGCCGAAAGCGCTCTGTTGGATTTTGATGCCAGAAACGTATAAAGGTTTGATCCGCCAACGTTCTCGATGGGCACAAGGCGGTGTTGAAGTGCTTATCCATTATTTTAAAAGTATGCTGACCTTAAAAAACAGACATATGTGGCCAATATATCTTGAATTTGTACTCAGTGTATTTTGGTCTTATTGTATGATCGCAACCTTTATCTTGTGGGGGATAGGCACCGTTTTCCCGCTTCCAGAAGAACTGCATATTCGAAGCCTTTTACCCGGTTGGGGTGGGGTATTGTTAGGTTTGACATGCTTATTGCAATTTGCAGTCAGCCTCGCAATCGAATCACAATATGAAAAACATATTTGGCGGATTTATTATTGGATGGTGTGGTTCCCACTTGCCTATTGGCTGATTAATGTGATTGCGGTCGTGATTGGTTTTCCGAAAGCAGTATTTAGAAATAAAGAAGCGAAGGCGACGTGGGTGACCACAGATAGGGGCATGCGTGAGTAAGCTTATTATTGATACCCCGAGCTTGCAATCATTGCGACAGCGGTATACAGCAACCTTTATTACATTTGTTTTTTGGGTGCTGTGGTTTTATTTATGGATCCCATTGATTACCTTCTTAGGCTGGTGGTTTCAGGCGCAAGTCTATCAGTATGAGATGATAACGATTGGTGGTTTTCAGGCCGTTAAGGATGCCGCGGTTATTTTTTTAATGGTCACCACACTATTGCCAGGATGTTTAGCCTTATGGAGCTTTTATAATTTAAGGCGTTTCAAAGGATTCACGCATGATGGCCCCCCAACGGTGGTAACAAGCAAGGAAATAAAAGCTTATTTTTCCGTATCTGATCAAGATTTTTCAGCAGTCCGTGCTGGAAAGGTAATCAGCATCGATTTTGATGAACAGGATAAGAGAAGTTTTACGATTGTGAGATGATATTTTCTAGAAGAGAAGCTAAGCAGGCTAAATATCGTTAAATCTGGGGAAACTATTTATTCTTAAAATTTGAAGGATGATTTCTAATCGTAAATTCAACATTGGTATCATCATTATAAACGAGTAGTAATTGTTAATTCTTATCAAGGCTATAAGAAAGAGGCAATGCATGGTAATCCTCCCCAAAAATAAGTGACCGAATAAGTAGAATTTTCTATAAACTAA
>CAZRAY010000027.1:0-25308 GCA_964598235.1 uncultured Piscirickettsiaceae bacterium | reverse complement strand
TATCCTACATGATTCTTAGCTGAAAAAAAGCACCCGTTTTTACCATTAACTCGTTATGTTGATGGCTACAACCTTTTTTACGGCTGTTTGAAACATACTGATGATAAATGGCTTGATCTCTATCAACTCTTATTTGAAAAAATAATCTACCAGCAAAACACGGCCAGTGAACTCGTCCAAATAAAATTTTTCACCGCCGATATTAAGGTGAAAGTTGCTTCTCATGGAGACAACGCACAACAAGCCCAACAGGCATATCATCACGCACTTTTACAACAATACCCTAGCAAGATTTCAATTATCAATGGCTACTATAGCTTAGAAAAAGCAAATTTACTTTCCTACAAAAACCCACCAGACAAAACTGATCGAGTTGAGGTATGGAAGTTAGAAGAAAAACAAACCGATGTTAATATTGCCTTAGCATCTTATCGTGATGCTATTAAAGGTGATGCTGAACAGTTAGTCTTCGTGTCAAATGATACAGATTTAGCCCCCTCTCTTTCGGCGATACGAGCTGACCTTCGGGAAAAGATACAAATCGGCATTATTATTCCCGTTAGAAAACCAGAAGATGGAAAGCCTCATCGGCCAGGGAATAAACAATTAAGCGAACATGCAGACTGGGAACGACGTTATATCTCTGATGAGGAACTGGCCCAATCACATCTACCAAATAAAATTCCTACAAAGAAAAAACCAATCCTTAAACCATCATATTGGTGACCGAAAATAACGCTCCACTCTCACCGTGTGATTTATTTTTTCGCACTCGCCTCAGGTGCAGATAAAAACTCTAAGGTCTTAAGTACCTTACGACGTGTAATCGCGCCGACTAAACGGTTATCCTGCAACACAGGAAAGCGTTTGTGTGACGTGGCGAGAAAGCGCTCTGCTACTTCAATAATAGGTTCATCCACGTCAACCGTGTGCACTTCTTGCGTCATAAACTCTTCAACATGCCCGCCTGCATCGCCTTGATAGCCGGCCTCTAAAGCCACTTTCATACAATCGCGCTCTGATAAGAAACCAATCAAACTACCATGTTGATCGATCACGGGGGCACCAGAAATATCTCGTTCAACCAGCACGTGAATAGCACGGAGCACATCCATCTCAGGTGTAAACGTGGTCTTGTCACCACACATATAATCTCTAACTGTACAGGATGCTAGCATTCACTCTCTCCGTTAGTTTTTATTCTTCTCTTGCATTGCTTTCTTAACGTCACAGATTTCTTTTTCTTCTGCCGAACAACCACCACCGCAATCGCCACCCAATCCAATCTGATTGAGGCCGCCACAGCTACCCTTTATGGCAGGTCGGCCTGCAAGCACACCAATGGCCATACCCATCACAGCAATGGAGATAAATATAAAGGCAATAATGAATGTGCTCATGCTACTTCCTAACCACTAAAATCCGCCTATCCACCAAAATCATCTAAGAAGATATTATCACGTTCCACACCTAAGTTCTCAAGCATACTGATCACCGCCGCATTCATCATCGGTGGACCACACATATAATATTCACAATCCTCCGGTGCAGGATGATCTTTCAAATAATTTTCGTATAAAACATTATGGATAAAACCGGTATAACCCGTCCAATTGTCTGCTTCTTGTGCATCCGATAATGCCACATGCCATTGGAAGTTATCATGCTTGGCTGCTAAGCCATCAAAATCTTCCACATAGAACATTTCACGCAAGCTCCGCGCGCCATACCAGAAGCTAATTTTACGCTTAGAATTTAAGCGGCTCAACTGATCAAAGATATGCGATCGCATCGGTGCCATACCGGCACCACCGCCAATAAATACCATTTCTTTCTCTGTCTCTTTAGCAAAGAACTCACCAAATGGGCCTGAAATAATTACTTTATCGCCTGGCTTCAAATTATAAATATAAGAAGACATCTTACCCGGTGGCACATCATCTGCCGCACCTGGCGGTGGCGATGCAATCCGCACATTCAGCATAATAATGCCACGCTCTTCAGGATAATTCGCCATTGAATAAGCACGCACAACTTCTTCTTTCACAACTGACTTAAACCGCCACATATCGAAGCGATCCCAATCACCTCGGTATTCATCTTCGACCATGAAGTTTTTATATTCCACGGTATGAGGTGGGCTTTCGATTTGAATAAAGCCACCCGCTTTGAAATCAACATTTTCGCCGTCAGGTAATTCTAAAATCAATTCTTTGATAAAGGTTGCCACGCTGTCATTTGAGCGTACCGTACATTCCCATTTCTTAACGCCAAAGACCTCTTCAGGCACTTCAATCGTCATATCCTGTTTTACGGACACCTGACAGGCTAATCGCTCACCTGCGGCTGCCTCGCGCTTATTGATCAACGATTCTTCCGTCGGCAAGATAGAGCCGCCGCCATCCAGCACTTTCACCTTACATTGACCACAGGTACCGCCGCCGCCACAAGCAGAAGAAACAAACAATTGTGATTCTGCCAACGCACCTAAAAGCTTAGATCCTACAGGCGTCGCAATCGTCTTCTCGCCATTGATTAAAATATCGACATTACCCGTTGTCACCAACTTTGATTTCGCGCCTAAGATCAGACCCACCAAGGCCATAATGATGATCGTAAACAGTATTACGCCTAATATTATTTCCATTATAATTGGATTCCTGAAAACGCCATAAAACCCATTGCCATCAAGCCAGCGGTGATAAAGGTAATACCCAGCCCCTGCAACCCATCGGGTACATCTGAATATTTTAATTTCTCACGGATCCCCGCAATTGCTGTAATCGCTAATGCCCAACCAAAGCCACTGCCGATGCCATAAGTGACACTTTCAGCCAGATTATAATTACGCTCCACCATAAATAAGGTGCCCCCTAAAATGGCACAGTTCACCGTGATCAACGGTAAGAAAATCCCCAAGGCGTTATATAAGGCGGGGGTAAAGCGATCCATCGCCATTTCCATGATCTGCACAATCGCCGCAATTACACCGATATAACTGATCAAGCCCAAAAAGCTTAAATCGACATCTGGGAAGCCTGCCCACGCTAACGCACCGTCTTTTAATAGGAATTGATAAATCAAATTATTCGCAGGCACCGTTAAGGCTTGCACGATGATAACGGCAATCCCCAATCCCATGGCTGTTTCGATTTTTTTCGACACGGCCAGAAAAGTACACATCCCCAAGAAGAAGGACAGCGCCAAGTTCTCGACAAAAACCGAGCGGATAAATAAACTAACATAATGCTCCATTACAAGACCTCCGTACGATGCACTTGATGGATCTGATAATCCGGCGCTTCAACTTGATCTTTCTTCCAGCTGCGAATCGCCCAAATCAATAGGCCAATCACGAAGAAGGCGCTTGGCGGCAATAACATCAAACCATTCGGCACATACCAACCACCCTCACTGACTGTCGTCAATACTTGATAACCCATCAATTTACCCGTGCCTAATAACTCACGGAAAAAAGCTACTACAATCAGAATCAAGCTATAACCCAAACCATTACCGATGCCGTCTAAAAAGCTCATCCACGGTGGATTTTTCATCGCATACGCTTCCGCCCGACCGAGTACGATACAGTTGGTAATAATCAAGCCCACAAACACCGAAAGCTGCTTGCTCGCTTCAAATGCAAAGGCTTTTAATAACTGATCCACCACGATCACCAATGAGGCAATAATCGTCATTTGAACGATGATCCGAATACTTGACGGAATATGATTCCGAATCGAACTGATAATCGCGCTTGAAAACGCCGTGACCACTGTCAGCGCCACGCTCATAATCAATGCAGTCATAATATTCGTGGTCACCGCCAAAGCAGAACACACACCCAATACCTGTAAGGTAATCGGGTTATTATCCACTAAGGGATCAAGCACATTTTTTCTTGCTTCACTCGCCATGAGATAAGCCTCCATTCTGCAGCTCGGTTAGATAAGGGCCAAAGCCATGCTCACCCAACCAATAATTCACTAGATTTGATACACCATTGCTGGTTAAGGTTGCGCCAGATAAGCCATCGATCTGATGAATCGCCTCCGCTTTTGCAAAATTCACTTTGCCGCGCACCACTTCAATTTTTAAAGCACCCGACTCATCAAATACTTTTTTACCTAACCATTGGCTACGCCATTTTGGATTATCGACTTCTCCCCCTAAACCGGGTGTTTCCGCATGCTCATAGAATTTTAGGCCTTGAATGGTATTACCATCGCCTTGCAATGAAACAAAACCATATAAGGTAGACCACAAACCATAGCCATGCACAGGCAACACGATTTGTTTAATCGCATCCCCTTCTTTCAATAAATATACCGTTGCTAATTTCGCCCGATGGCCAATGCCAGCAATATCTTGCTCGGCGGTTAGATTAACGCTTTGTGTCATATCGCCAGCGGCTTTGCGTTGGTCATAAAGTGTCGGATCAATATCGGCATATTTGCCGGTTGCTAAATCAACCACCTTCACTTCAAACTGTTCAAACAAAGCATCCATATCGGCACCCTTTGTCATCAAGCCCGTGACTTCAAGAATATTTTTCTTCTTATCCAGCGCTTTATTCGCGACTTGCAGCGGCTTAAACACCACCGCAGCAGACGACACCAAAATCGAACCCACTAAACACAGTAAAACAGCAACAATCAGCGTTTTCTTCGTGCTGTCATTCGGTAAGGCTAAGACATCTTTAATCAAACTCATGATGCTTCCCCTCCCGTATTATCTGTTTGGCGAGCAAGACGACGTTTAATATTCGCTTTCACCACATAATGGTCAATCAGCGGTGCAAATAAGTTAGCAAATAGAATCGCCAACATCATTCCCTCTGGGAAAGCGGGGTTCACCACCCGAATCATCACCACCATCACGCCAATCAAGCCACCATAAATCCAACGGCCCGTATCGGTCATCGCCGCCGTTACGGGATCGGTTGCCATAAAGATCATGCCGAAGGCAAAGCCACCCAAGGTCAAATGCCAATACCACGGCAAGGCAAACATGGGATTGGTATCACTACTAATCACATTGAATAACCATACCGTTAACAACATACCAAAGAACACACCCAACATAATCCGATAAGATGCCACACGGGTATAAAGCAAGAATGCCGCACCCAATAAACAGGCAATCGCTGAGGTTTCACCCATCGACCCTTGCATCGTGCCGATAAAAGTTTGTGTCCAAGTAAAGCCCGCACTGGTGACGGCTTCTAGGCCACCCACCGCGGCTAATGCCAATGGGGTTGCACCCGTAAAGCCATCGATCGCCGTCCACACCGCATCGCCCGACATTTGAGCCGGATAGGCGAAGAATAAAAAGGCACGGCCTGTTAACGCAGGGTTTAAAAAGTTTTTACCCGTGCCTCCGAACACTTCTTTGCCCAATACCACACCGAATGAGATACCCAACGCCACCTGCCATAACGGCGTGGAAGCAGGCAAAATCAAGGCATATAGCATCGATGTCACCAAGAAACCTTCATTCACCTCATGGTTTCGCACTGCCGCGAACACCACTTCCCATAACCCACCTGCCATCAATGTGATGACATAAATCGGGAGGAAATAAAGCAGCCCGTGCATCATATTGGCAAACACACTGTCAGGGTTAAACCCAATCCCCGATGCCTGTAATAAAGCACCGCGCCAGCCTTCTAATTCAGTCATGCCCAGTGATGCCATCGCGCTATTCGCTTGGAAGCCAGTATTCCACAACATCATCATGATCACCGGCATCGTTGCCAACACCACATAACTCATCGTGCGCTTCAAATCGATACCATCGCGGACATGTGGTGATGTGCGTGTTACATCCGATGGCGTGTATAGGAAGGTATCCACCATCTCATACAATACAAAAAACTTCTCGTAACGGCCGCCCTTCTCAAAAGAGGGTTCGATGCGGTCTAGAAAACGTCTTAATCGTGACATGCTTTAGCCCTCCTTTTCTATTTGGTTTAAGTTATCTCGCAATACGGGACCATATTCATATTTACCAGAACAAACAAATGAACAAAGTGACAAATCATCTTCATCCAGTTCTAAGCAACCCAGTGCTTGCGCCACATCGGTATCGCGCACCAATAAAGCACGCAATAACGGCGTTGCCAACATATCTAACGGCAACACACGTTCAAATGTGCCCACCGGCACCATCGCTCGCAAGCTACCATTTTGCGTAGTGGTTAAATCAAATGATTTTTTGCCCAATATTTTAGAAATAAATACATTCAATGCGGAGAATTTATTGCTTCCAGGCTTGATCCAGCCCAGTAATTCGCGTTGATTACCCTCCGCCAATACGGAAATTTGCTGATGATAGCGCCCCAAATAAATTGCCCAGTTATTCGCCGTATGGCCTGATAATACAGAACCTGAAATCACCCGAGATTGCACGTGTTGCACTTGATCTTTTACCAATTCTTCCGTGTTCGCCCCTAAGCGTGTACGGATCAAACGTGGTTGCTCCACCATCGGGCCCGCTAATGAAATCACCCGTTCAACAGACAACTTGCCCGTTGTAAACAACTTGCCGATTGCAATCACATCTTGATAGCCAATCGTCCATGCTGTTTTTGTGTTGCTCACAGGATCAATCAAATGAATATGTGTACCCACCAATCCCGCAGGATGTGGGCCAGAAAAAGTATGCATTTCAACCGAAGCAGGTACCGACGTCGGCAAATCCGTTTCTGTTGCATAAGAAACGTGTACTTTGCCCGCCGTTAGCTTTGTTAATACACGTAAGCCATGGCTAAAGTTTTCCTTTTCCTCAGCGATCACAACAATTGGATCTGCTGCCAGCGGATTAGTATCCATTGCCGTCACGAAAATGGCCGTTGGTATTGTTTCTGGATTTGGAATTTTGCTATACGGGCGGGTACGAAAAGCAGTCCACAAACCTGACTTCACTAAATTATCAGTCGTCTGTTCAGCTGTTAAATCATCTAATTTCGCTTCGTCATATTGGGGAAACGTTTCTTCCGCTTTACCCGATAAAGAAATCACAATCGATTGTAAAACCCGTTTCGCACCACGATTAATGCTTTTAATCGTGCCCGCGCCAGGCGATGTAAATTGCACTGCCGGATTTTGTTTATCAATGAATAATGGCTGGCCTAGCTTAACCTTATCGCCTTCTGCGACTAATACCGTCGGTTTCAAGCCGATATAATCGCCGCCTAACAAGGCCACTTCCGTCACAGTTGCCGCATCACAAATTGCTTGTTCTGGCCGGCCAGATAACGGAATATCAAGGCCTTTTTTAAGTTCAAAATGCATAAGAAACAGGGTCCCTAAAGACGAATTAGTGATCCCAATATTATAGCATGAGTTTTTAACTATCTCATCCCAAAATGCTGGGCTTCCCTTATGTTTTTCTAAAAGGTAATAACAATAACGTCCCTAGTTTATTCACATCAGGGTTTTGCCATTTCTCCAACCCAATTTCTTGCTGTGGAATATCATTGTAAGGCACTCGCGTTGCTGTTTTAAATACATAATCAAACCACGGAAAAATCGCCCCATAGTTGCTGTCCGTAAAACGTCTTTCTGCCACATGATGTAAGCGATGAAAATCAGGCGTGATAATCACAAGTCGCAACCCTGCATCCAACCCTGCGGGTATTTTGATATTCGCATGGCTGGTGAGTGCGAGTAATGTGTGTAAACCGTTATATATCAATATTGCTTCCACAGGTGCACCCAATAATAAAATAAACGGGGTAACAAATACAGTCGAGACCAGTCCTTCAAGCGGATGATGTCGATGAGAGGTGGTGACATCTATTTCAGTATCACTATGATGAATCATGTGTAAGCGCCAAAGCCACGGGAAAACATGCAATGCACGATGAAGCCAATAGTTCATAAACTCCATCGCCATTATCCCCACAATAATACTGCCCCACAAAGGCAACCCCATCGCTTGTAGCCAGAAAAAGCCAAGCGCCATCTTAACCAGCAATTGAGAGATAAAAATAGCCATCACTGTCGCAATAGAAAAATTCATGATTGCCAGCAAAATATTGCTCACCCACCGCTGTGCCATGGGATTCTTATTCTCCCGTCGGGGAAACATAGGTTCGATCAAAAAAAACACCGTCATCCCACCGAATACCAGCATAAACGAGGCTTCCAAATAATGACTCATTATCCATGCCAAAATAGTATCCCCACCACCCATTTCTACCATAATCGAACGCCTTTTCTCATTTTTATTTACAATAATACGCAGTAACAATAATCAAACTTAAAACTGGAATATAGATTATGTGTTGCACGAAAATCAAAACCACCAGCCTTATAACAAACAGATTGTTTATTGCTTCGGCTATTTTATACCGCCCATCAATCCCAGAATAGCCTGACAAATCCTGACATAAAGCTGATGAACAAGGCAATCCAAGCAAAACGCATGATTGGCCGCCAAATATTTTCCATCGTTTTTATAATCGTAAATTCTTTTACAAAAATAGTCTCACAAGCACCATTACCATTATCATCCCGTATGGTGCTCGTCCCTCTTGTGCCGCCACCGTCACTTCCATAATTACTCAACATGCCTCTGATATTTATTTGATCGCCAATACGTACTTGTGAAATTTTATCTCTGATCGTATTGTCCGCTGTCACTAAGTGGTTATTGGACAATTTCTCCATCTTGAATTTTTGCCAAGCGCCCATGTTCTGCGTTTTAATATTGCAGGTAAAGCTTTCATTCCAAAATGTAAACTGATTCAGATCTAACTTACTGGCATTATCAGACCACACCACACATAAATCAGACACATTAATATGATCATTCCATAAGCGATTCTGAATACTATAGCGTCCATTATGATGTCGATAAGACACGACTAAACCTGATATCTCATAATCAAATAAAGGGGTTATTTTATAGTCCACCTCTTTCTGAGAAACAGTAAACGGCCGCTGGCTACTATGTGTTTGTATCGGTTCACGTAATAACTCTTTTTCAATCTGAAGGTCATTGCTAAATTTATCATGTTGGAAAAAACCAATGATGAGCAATAAAATACTGGTATAAAACAAAACTCTAAAAGGCCCGGTTAGAAACTGCTTATTTTGTTTATATGTTTTACGTCGTTCTTTCTGCACAGGCTGCCGCACTAAGTTTTCTTGTGCATCTCGATATTTATCAAATACCAGACCACACCCATCACATATCGCGCGACCATTTCTCTGTTCAAAACCACATTTAGGACACTGCATTCTCGTTCTCTAGTTTAATTTTTAATCATATTGTAACTATTTGATATACCGCCAGCCAATAAAAAAACCAATTAAAGCAAAAATAGCGGCGCTTGTGAAACTCCATAGTGCACCGCTTGGTAATGCCCAAAGATAACCACTGCCCAAACTCCCTAACGCCCCGCCCGCCCCAAAACTCACACTGCTATATAAAGCCTGACCCCGCCCTTGATGGTGCCCTTTGAAATATTGATACACCCAGGCAATTGCGGCAGCATGATAAGTGCCGAAACTCACAGCATGTAATAGCTGGGCAAAAATGAGTATGGGTAAGGAAGTAGGGTATAGTCCAATTAGCAACCAACGAATAGCGCTAAGCAATATGCTCCCTAACAATACTTTCCGAATGCCTATCACAGGTAACCAACGATGAATAAATATAAACATCACCACTTCCGCCACCACACCTAATGCCCATAATTGGCCAATCAGGCTGCGCTCATAACCATACTGCTCTAGGTAAATAGTATAAAAAGTGTAATACGGCCCATGGCTAAGCTGGATAAAAAAGCACAAACCAAAAAAAGCTAATATTTCAGGCTGCAGCAATAATTTTCGGAGCGAGCCAGATGCAGAAACTATCGGCTGTTCTGGTTTTTCTGCAATGGTTAAACTGCTTAACCAAATAGCCAGTAAAGCGATAAACATCGCATACGGCACAAGGCTAGTCGCATGATGTGTTAATAAACTGCCCAGCAATAACACAGTCACAATAAAGCCAACGGAGCCCCATAATCGGATGCGGCTGTAATGCGCGGTGTGTTCGCCTAAATATTGCAAGGTGACCACTTCAAACTGAGGCAAGGTGGCATTCCAGAAAAAACTGAACACCAACATCACTGCCGCAATCCACAGATAACTGCTGCCAAGCAGAATGCCGGCAAAACTGACCGCCGCAATCAAGCTCGCACTACGCACAATCCGCATTCGATGGCCAAGATGATCACCGAGCCAACCCCACACATTCGGTGCCACAATCCGCGTGGCTAATAATATCGCCGTCAGCTCGCCAATTTCACTGGCGGTGAAACCTGTATCTTTAAGGTATAAGCCCCAATAAGGCACTAAGATGCCTAAGGCAGCAAAGTAGAAAAAATAGAAACTGGATAAACGCCAGTAAGGTGTACTTCGGAAAGGGCTCATTTTAAGCCTTCCTAAAACGGTTCGTCATCCTCGCGTATGCGGGGATCCATTCGAGCTCAAAGCACGCAATATTTTTTTGCCCTAACTTACGCACTCGCAGGAATAACCGGCGTACCTGATTCCACACCCATATTCTGCGCCCGATGCCGCAACATATGATCCATCAACACCATGGCTAACATCGCTTCGGCAATCGGTGTGGCGCGAATACCTACACAGGGATCATGCCGCCCCTTGGTAACCACTTCAACAGGCTCACCATCAGTGTTCACACTGCGACCCGGAATGCTCAAGCTTGAGGTCGCTTTTAGCGCCATGCTGACCAAAATATCTTGGCCACTTGAAATACCACCTAACACCCCACCTGCATTGTTACTGAGGAAGCCTTCGGGGGTGATTTCATCTCGGTGCTCGGTGCCTAATTGGGTGACGGATTCAAACCCTGCACCAATTTCAACGCCTTTTACGGCATTGATGCTCATCATCGCATGGGCGATCTCGGCATCTAGCCGATCAAAGATCGGCTCACCCAAACCTGGCGGCACATTGCGCGCTATCACATTAATACGTGCACCAATCGAATTACCTTTCAGCGATTTCATATAGTCTTCAATCGCAGTTTCTTTATCTGGATCTGGGCAAAAGAAAGCACTTTTTTCAATATGATCCCAATCTAATTTTTCAATCACTACTGGGCCAATTTGAGCTAAATAACCTTGAATCTCAATACCAAATTGCTCTTTTAAATACTTCTTGGCGATGCCACCTGCAGCCACCCGCATTGCGGTTTCACGCGCCGATGAACGGCCGCCACCACGATAATCGCGAAAACCATATTTTTGATGATAGGTGTAATCCGCATGGGCTGGTCGGAACTGATGCATGATATTGCCATAATCTTTTGAACGCTGATCGGTGTTTTCAATCATCATCGCAATCGGTGTGCCGGTTGTTTTGCCTTCAAATACACCAGATAGAATTTTCACTTCGTCTAGCTCTTTTCGCTGGGTCACATAGCGTGTTTTCCCTGGGCGGCGGCGATCAAGATCGCCTTGCAAATCAGCTTCTGTTAATGCCATCCCAGGCGGGCAACCATCAACAATACAACCAATCGCAGGCCCATGGCTTTCGCCAAAGGAGGTGACTGTAAATAATTTTCCATAGCTATTGCCTGACATTTTCCAGTTCCTATACGATATACAGGGTCGCAAACCCTAAAAAGGCGACAAAACCGACCACATCCGTAATCGTGGTTAATAATACCCCACCTGATAGGGCAGGATCGATACCAAATTTTCTTAATATTAGCGGAATGCTCACACCTGCCAAGCCTGCGGCCACCAAATTGATCACAATCGCCACGGCAATCAGCACGGCCAGATCCACGTCTCTAAACCATAGAAAAGTCACCAGTCCAATCGCCACGGCCCAAATCAGCCCATTACCAAAGCCGACCACCAATTCTTTTTTCAATAACCAGCGCTGATTATTTGCATTCACCTGATCCAATGCCATCGCCCGAATAACCAGCGTTAAAGTTTGGCTACCCGCCACCCCGCCCATGCTCGCCACAATCGGCATTAGCACCGCCAGCGCGACTTGTTTCTCAATCGTGGTTTCAAAAATGCCGATAACCCATGCGGCTAAAAATGCCGTCATCAAGTTGATTCCTAACCACAATGAACGACGATGAATGCTGGCCGCAATCGGTGCGAAGGTATCCGCATCTTCACTCAAACCCGCCATACTCAGCATCGAATGCTCGGCTTCATCACGGATAACATCGACCACATCATCAATCGTGATCCGGCCCAATAGTCGGTTATTATTATCCACCACGGGGGCAGATAATAAATCATGTTTTTCGAATCGGCGCGCCACTTCACTATCTGTCGCATCATCTAATATCGGTTCAACATGATGTGACATCACTTCGCGCACGGTCAACGAACGGCTCCGGCTCACCACCTGCGTCAGCGGCAGGATGCCTTGGAAAATATCATTATGATCGACCACATACAAGCTATCCGTATTCTCAGGGAGATCATCTAGCATCCGCAGATAACGCAACACTACTTCCATTGTGATATCCGATCGCATGGTCACCACATCGGTATTCATCAAACCGCCAGCGGTATCTTCTTCATAAGCCAACACCGCTTCCACCCGACGGCGATGCTGCCCATCCATCACACTCAACACTTGCTGCATCACATGCTCAGGCAAATCCTGCAAAATATCCGCGGCATCATCCGCTTCCAGATCTTCGGTCACGCTGATGAGATCAGCCGTGTCCATTTCGCTCACTAAGGCTGTCCGCGCATCCTCACCAATAAAAGACAACACATCACCGCGCACATCTGCACTAATGATCGGCCAACAAATTTTGCGTTGGGCAGGTGGGAGGGATTCAATTAGATGCGCTGTTTCAGCAGGATGCAAGCTGGCTAACAAACGCCGCAAACGCACCACACGACCACTTTTCAACGCCTCCGTTAAGGCATTGTGCGATTGATTTGAAGCAGTGATGTCTTGCTCTAACTCAGACATATTCATTCTCGCGGTGATCGATAAGGGATTTGGTGTGCCGCTATTTTAGCTTGCTTGATGAAAACTAGATAGCCCGCCGACTCAGATTATAATGGTATCGCGCTTAGCTGCCGATCATGCCAGCGTGATAATAGCAATAAACTAACGACAACACCCACTAAGGCAAAGCCCATATCAGATTGGGTATCCCATATATAACCCTGTGATCCCAAAAAGGCATCGGCATCTTCGCCCGTCGCCACCGCCACCCACCATTCCAGTAATTCATAAAATGCGCTAAATGCCAAACACACACTGACGATCATCATAGTTCGCCAGTTTTCGCCCACAATGACCTGTTTCCGAATAAAAATTTCACGCGCAATAATCGCCGGCACAAATCCCTGTGCAAAATGCCCCAACTTATCGTAGGCATTGCGTTCGCTGCCCCACCATTCGGCCAAACGATCAAATAGCGGCACTTCGGCATAGGTATAATGCCCGCCCACCATCAAAATAATACAATGAATTAATATCAACCCATATAATAAAGGCGTTAATTGAAAAGATCGATAACTCATTGCCAATATCACAAACCCAATCACGGCTGGGATCACTTCCAGAAACCACGTAAACCGATCCTTAGGTAATATCCCGGACCACAACAACACGCCGAAGAAAATAACACACCACAAAAATATCAATTTCATTTCTCGGTTTATCATCTGCTGGCCTCCTTTACCTCTATTTTACTTTCCGCTATCCTAGCACCATGAGCGATATCTACAAACACCACCTTTTCTTCTGCACACACCAACGCAACGATGGTACGCCGCATTGCCATCAACATAATGCCAGCGACTTACGCCAATATGCCAAAGAGCAAGTAAAAACCTTGCAGCTTAAAAAGGTTCGCGTGAACAATGCCGGCTGCCTCAATCGTTGCGCACTTGGGCCCATGCTGGTGATTTATCCCGAAGGCATCTGGTATCAATATCAAACCAAATCTGATATTGATGAAATCATTGAAAGTCACCTGCAAAATGGCAATATTGTTGAAAGGCTAACACGATGACGCCCGATGAGTATTGCCGCGATAAAGCGGCTAAAAGTGGCTCCAGTTTTTACTATAGTTTTCTGTTTCTGCCACCCACACAAAAACAAGCCATTATTGCCCTTTATGCTTTTTGCCGCGAGGTCGATGATGTGGTCGATGAAACCAGTGATGTGGCGGTTGCCCACACCCAACTTAACTGGTGGCGAGCGGAAATAACGCGCACTTTTCAAGGTGACCCTACCCATCCTGTTGGCAAAGCCTTAATTACCGCGCGGGCGCATTTTGATCTACATGAAGAATACTTTGTCGAAATTATTGATGGTATGGAAATGGATCTAGAACAACATCATTATCCAGACTTCAAACAACTTGCCCTCTATTGCCATCGCGCGGCCAGTGTTGTCGGCCTGCTGTCTGTTGAAATTTTTGGTTATCAAAACCGACACACCCTAAAATACGCAGAAAATCTAGGCATGGCGTTACAGCTGACCAATATTATTCGTGATGTGCGTGAGGATGCCGAACGCGGCCGGATCTATCTGCCGCAAGATGAATTGCAGCAATTTGGCGTAGATGTACACGATCTCATGGATCTTAAATCCAGCCCCGAACTGATCGCGTGCCTAAAATTTCAAGCTGATCGTGCCCAAAATTATTACCAACAAGCCATGGTGCTTCTTCCCAAAGAAGACCGTTATACCCAGCGCACAGGCTTAATCATGACCGCCATCTATCAAGCCACGCTGAATGAAATAGAAAAAGAAGGCTTTAATGTGATGGCGCAGCGCACCTCACTCACCCCGATCAGAAAACTCTGGATCGCTTGGCGCACCGCACGACAAGAAAAACGTCTGCACAAGCAACGCGGATGACGATCCTCATCGTCGGTGGCGGCTGGAGTGGCTTAGCTGCCGCGATTAGCCTGGTTGATAATGGCCATGATGTCCATCTCATCGAAGCCGCCCCCCAACTCGGCGGCCGAGCCCGCACTGTAGATTGGCAAGGTATGTCCGTTGATAACGGCCAACATCTCATGATCGGTGCTTATCGCCAGATGCTGGATTTACTTGAACATATCGGCGTAGACACGAAGCAAGTGTTTAATCGCAGCCCTGTTAACTTATCAATCACTGATCCGCATTACCCCACACTATCGCTCTCTGCAAAAGGCAAATTACCGTGGCCACTATCCGTTGCTAATAGTCTCGTTAAAAGCGCGGGAATCCGCTCCCTTTTTGCCTTGCGCCGACTGCAAAGCCAAATCCCGACTAGACTGCAATCCCAGCAAGATATCAGCGTCGCCGACTGGTTAAAACAAAGCAAACAATCCACCAGACTGATTCACCAACTCTGGGAGCCGCTCTGCCTCGCCACGCTCAACACGCCTATTGCCGATGCATCCGCGCAATTGTTCGCCCGTGTATTGCAAGACAGCTTAATGCAAGGTAAACAATCAGCCGATCTATTGATCCCCAACGTCCCGTTAGGAGAACTTTTCCCAGAATCGGCTGCCCGTTATCTCACTCAAAAAGGCGCCAAAATCAGCTTGCAAACACGCGCCACTGAAGTAGATATTCAGCAAGGAAAAGTTCACGGAATTCGTATCCACGATGGCAATACGATTGTCGCCGAACACGTCATCCTCGCCACCTATCCCACCCATCTCAGCAGCTTGCTGGCACCACATATCGACATGCCTACACCGCAGACCTTGCCCATTTGCACTGTTTATCTACAATACCCTGAAGCCACCCGCCTAGGCCAAGCCATGCTCGGTATGTCCGGCACCCTCAGCCAATGGATCTTCGATCGTAGCCAGCAACACCCCGGCTTAATGGCCATCGTTATCAGCGGCCCAGGCGAACATGAATCATTGGATAAACAATCGCTCATCGATATTGTCAGCCAAGAAGTGCACCAGCTATTCCCCCATCTACCCGCCCAAGCACAAAGCAGCTTCGTCATCCGCGAAAAACGCGCCACCTTCGCCAGCACAGTCGGCATCCAACAACAGCGCCCCAACCATAAAACCGCTATCGAAGGCCTATGGTTAGCGGGGGATTTTGTCGGCAATGATTATCCCGCCACCCTTGAAGGTGCGATTATCAGTGGACAGGATTGTGCTAAACACATCATCTCCCGTTCGCCCTGAGGTTCTCGAAGGGCAGCTCAATAATGCCATAGGATTAGCAAGATATCCTTGATACAATACTTGCCTTAGCCATATTGAGATAACGCCGTGTCCTATCAACCAAAACCCAATTTCCTTACCGATCGCATCATCCTCGTTACGGGTGCTGCCGATGGCATTGGTGCAGCGGTTGCTAAAGCGTATGCCCAATATGGCGCAACAGTCATATTATTAGATAAAAACATTCCTGCTTTAGAAACCATTTATGATGACATTGAAGCAGCAGGCTATCCAACACCGGCCATTTATCCGCTCGATCTCAAAGGGGCTACCGTCGATGATTATGGTGTATTGGTAGATACGATCACCGATAACTTCGGCCGCCTTGATGGTTTACTGCATAACGCCGCCCAACTTGGCCAACTCGCCCCCGTGCAACATCAAGATCCACAAGAATGGTTGGAAACACTGCACGCCAATCTCTCAGCGCCTTTCCTACTCACGCGAGCTTGCCTGCCGCTGATGCTCAACACTGAATCCGATCACAGCGCCATTATCTTCACCACCGATCAATATAATGAAAAAGCCTACTGGGGCAGCTATGGCATTAGTAAATCAGGCATAGAAACGCTTAGTAAACAACTGGCCGATGAACTTGAAGCCGATAATCATATCCGAGTGAATTGCATCAATCCAGGCACAGTCGATACCAAACTCCACACCCAAGCTTTCCCTGCTATTGATCCTACAGAATTAGTTAAGCCGGATAGGATCACACAAACCTATCTATATTTAATGGATACGCTAAGTCATGAGACGCATGGTCAACTGATTTTTGCCAATTCAGAAATATAGGGATAATGAAACTGCCACGATAAATATAGACATAAAATTGACATTCCCAATAAAATGAAGTAAGTTTTAGCTCAAGTAGGGATGTAATTAAGATTTTTCATATGTAAAGGGATGTTCTATGAATAAAGTTGGATTGCGGGCACCAAAATTTTTCCTACTAACGCTCTTTTTAAGCATTTTCTTCGGTCAATCTCATCTTAGTTTTGCAGATGAAACTATAGACGGGCAGATTACTGTTTATTCTAATGCTGCCAATAACCCATTGACAGTCGATCTACATGCCACCATATTAACCTCATCCCCACCCGCAAGTTCCCCCGTTGATATTCCTACCAGCGCCCCTTGGATATTAATATCACTTATCGCTTTAATTGCCTTTTTAGGCGTATGGCGACTAAAAGATATCCGCTATATTGCAGGGCTATTTCTCATCTTATCTGGCAGTTTTTTTGCAACCATACACACCACTGAGGTCTATAGTGGTGATGGCGGATTAAAGGTAACCCCCTCACCTACAAATGATACCAATTTAGGTAATATCAACTTCACTGTGCCCAACAATGGTCAGTCTGACGCGCTCACCCCATTCTCTATTAATAATTTTGGGAATGATGTCATCATTATCCATGGTGTTTTCTGCTCAGATAATTTTGTTTGTAATGGTCTACCTGGGGGCGGCGGACTGACTAGGATATGTTATGCCCAATGTGTGGGGCCGCTTGCCCCTGGTGAAAGTTGTGAGTGTGGCGTAGGTGTCGTTATCGGTAATGACAATCCGCCCTTACCTTTGCCCCCTATTCTGTCTTCAACACAACCTAACCTTATCTCCGCAAATAAGGCAACAAACCTACGTGCGATAGGGCAATATTTCAAACCAGAAACAGTGCTTGATATAGATGGCGTTGCCGTCGGCCAACAATTCCTTAGCCCTAAGAATCTATCGACCACTGTGCCTGCTAACTTGGCAATAGAAAGTAGTATTCAATTAACCGCCAGTGACTATGTTGGTGTGTCCAATCCTGTCGCGATTGCCGTCGGCCCAGAAGAGCCTCCCATCTTCGAATTAGACAGTGTTTCGCCAAACCGCTTCCCCGCAGATGGCCAATCTCGTGTTATTAATTTAGTCGGCACTGAATTCACTGCAGGCACCACCATGACCATTAATGGCTCCCCAAGCAATGTCACCTTCATTGATGCAACCCACCTGCGTTTCACCACAACCATAGAAATGCAAAACACGCTCGGCGATTATCAAATTCAGCTCCATCAATCGGGCATGAATTCATCTATGACAAGCATCACTGTCTCTGCTAATAATACAAACTTTGAACTCAGCGGTGTGTCACCCGCCAGCATTGCTACAGGCACCCAAGATCCAATTTCCCTACTGGGTTCAGGGTTTACTAATGATCTCACCTTACTGGTTAATGGCCAGCCTCAAGGTGTTAACTATATTTCTGCTAATAAAATGACATTCCAACCAACCGGCATCATGCAAAGCACCCCTGGATTTTACCAAATACAACTTGAGCAGGCAGGTGCCGGTGCGCCTCGCTCTTCAGCACATTATATCTACGTTTCCTCTGATGCCAACGGCAGTGTGGCAGGGATGACCCTAGGTGAATTTAGTATCAATCCATCGGGGGCGGCGGCCTATACTATTCCGATAGCCACCCCACCCGGCACAGCAGGTATGGCCCCCTCATTATCACTCAACTACAATAGCCAAGGTGGGAGCGGTCCACTCGGTGTGGGTTGGTCATTATCGGGGCTTTCTGCCATTACCCGTTGCCCTTCAACATTAGAACAAGACAACCTTATTCGTGCAGTGCAATTTGATCAACAAGATCAGCTGTGTCTGGATGGTCAACGGCTCATCGCCACATCGGGCGCTTATTGGGCAGATGGTACGCAATATAAAACGGAAATCGCCAATTTCAGTGTGATGACACAATATGGTGCTTATGGCAGCGCGGACCAACATTTTAGGATGCAAACGAAAGCAGGCCAAATAATGGAATATGGCCGTGTTAACAATGCCCGTGTTGATATCGAATCAGGTGACCAAATCAAAGTTTGGGCGATTAATCGGATCCAAGATACCGTCGGCAACTATATAGATTTTAGCTATGAAAAAGATGCGGATAAACAGGGATATCGGATCCTGCAAATAGACTACACCGGTAATTTAACCGTCGGCACCGCCCCTTATAGTCGTGTGAATTTTGAATATGATTATCTTGAGCTTGAACGCACCGGTTATATTGCAGGTCAAAAATTTGCCCTGCGCAAACAGATGGCGAATATTAAAACCTATGCCAATGATACGCTCGTACGTGATTATCGATTGCATTATGACACCACCGGTGTTGTTGCTCAGCCAAGACTAGTGCTATTGCAAGAATGTGATGCCACAGGTGCCTGTTTCACACCCACAGAATTTACATGGTCGCCCGAATTGACAGGATTTGGCGAAAAAAATAGTCGTAAACACAAATTAAGGGGCGTCGCACACCAATGGGTTGATTTTGATGCGGATGGTAAAACAGACTTATGTTACGTCGCACTTGATAGCTTTCGTGCCGACAGACAGTTTGATATGAAATGCTACCTATCGGAAGGCACCGCGCAACTCACACCGAATGAAAACGTGATTAGAAAACAAACAACCACCGCGCTCGGCCTGGATGATGGTATGCAATGGACCGATGTGGATGGCGATGGCAGTGCCGATTTCTGCCGCGTTTTAAGTAACACTTTTGGCAATAAGCTGATTTGTGATACCAAACAATTCACCGCGTCTATTGAAAGCGCCCCTCGAACACCTGAAGAAGCCGGTCAAACATATGGCCGACAATGGACCGATATGGATGGCGATGGCCGTTCGGATTATTGCCGAATTTATGATAACGATACGCTTGCTTGCACCTTGTCTACCGGCACGGGTTTTGGCGATACCATCATTAAAACACTCATTGAATATGGCACAGGCGCCAATGCGATCACAACCGATCGCCAATGGGTTGATGTTAATAATGACGGCATGGCTGATTTTTGCCGAAAAGTGAATGTTAACGGCATTGCTGTGGCTTGCACGTTATCAACAGGCGATGGCTTTGGTGAATCATTTGTCTCTGATGTGCTGCCTAATATCAATACTTTTGCTAATTCTTTAAATATCATAAAAACAAATTGGGTCGATTTTAATGGCGATGGCAATAAAGACTTATGTTTCAAACAAGTAGAACAATCCTTAGGAGCCAGCCTAACCGCTGGCTTTAGAAGAAAAATAACCGCAGGCTGCACACTCTTCACTGGCGCAGGATTTGGCGAAACCGTGTTCCCTGATAATATTTTATTGGATACCCATGAGCCTATTCCAAATAGTGGCCCGTTTAATACTGCCCTTCCCCAAAAAAGATTTACCGATGGGGAGATGTTCTGGGAAGATTTAAATAATGATGGTTTAACTGATGTGTGTCTCAAATATAAATCAATTGCGCCCTTTGCTTCTCTTCTGCAACAACAATCTACATGTCTATTCTCAAATGGTGTGACCTTTGTGGCCGGTTTATCTGATGATGGTGCGGCGCAAACAGAATCCGTTAACCCTGCACCCTCTTGGCTCAGTCTAGAGCGTGATTCCTCTCGCGTCGCCGCCATTGATATGAATGGCGATGCGATTGCAGATCATTGTTTTATTAATTTTGGCGAAGATGATGATACCCGAGTACATTGTCAAATCGGGAATACCCGCCCCCCTATGCGGCTCACCAGCATTATCAACGGCCTCGGTAGTGAAACCCAAATTGACTATAAACCCTTACCGGATGACCAGATCTATACCCGAAACAATACCGCAACTTATCCAAATAAGGATATTCAAGCGCCGCTGTATGTTGTTTCTAGTGTGAATACCAATAACGGCTTGGGCGGGTTCAATCTCGCAACATATTCTTATCAAGGCGCCGTTGCCAATCTTCGGGGTCGCGGTTTGTTGGGTTTTGCTCGGATGACCACAATCGATCAAGAAAGCCAGCTCACCACCACCACCGATTATTTACAAGATTTCCCCTTTACCGGTGCCATCAGCCAAAGTATTACTTCTCGGGATAGCTTTATCACGACAGCGCCGCCTCAACCTTTCAGCGATACCTGTCTTATCAGCCTGATTGACAATGAACATGCGGATCTTATTTATCCAGATGGCACCCATTTCCCGTATGTCTCAACGAGTATTCAAAAAGAATATGACCCTTATTGTGATGGGAGAACACCGCCACAATTAAAAGCAAACGCCACATCCATCAATGCCATTCATGCAGCAGATCGGTTTAGCCAATATAACCGCACCCCCCCCATCAAAACCACCCACACCAACACGGGTAATTTTGATGGCTTTGGTAATGCACAGGATATAACGGTTACCACAACCGATCACACCACTAATCAGCTGTCTACTATCCAGACGACTAACACCTATCTCAACAATCCCAGCAAATGGTATCTAGGCCGTTTAACCCGCAGCAATGTAACGCATACCGCTTTTGGCCAAAGCAAAATACGCACCTCTGCCTTTGAATATGATATGGCTGGCCATGGTATGTTGGTGAAAGAAATTGTGGAGCCCAATGATGCCGCACACCGCCTCAATACGCTTTATGCTTATGATAGCTTTGGCAATCAACAGAGCGTTAGTGTCTCCGGCGGCAGTGGCCAATCTGCCATTGCCACCCGCACCACACAAACTAACTTCAATGCCAATGGCCAAGATCCCCGCCATCATCGCGGGCAATTTGCAATCGCAAGCAGCAATGCCATCGGCGACACGGAAACCCGCACTTATGATGCCCGTTATGGTGTGATCACCTCGCTCACGGGGCCTAATCAGCTTTCCACCCATTGGCAGTATGATAGCTTTGGTCGTCAAACCCAAGAACAACGTGCGGATGGCACCACTACATCCACCACCCGAATTCGCCCCAGCAGCGCCTCGCCACTGGCTAAGCAGACTGCAACAACGGGCGCGCCATCGGTCGTCGAAATCAGCGATACCCTCGGTCGGGTGGTTGAAACGCTCACCACCGGCTTTTCTGATCCCTCAAATGGCAGCACCACACCCACCATCAAACAACTCACAGAATATAATAGACGTGGTCTTGTTGAGCGTACAAGCCAGCCGTTCTTCATAGGAGACACCCGCCATTGGACTTATTTCTTCTATGATGTGGTGGGCAGGCCTGAAATCGAATCGGATGCCAATGGCACCATTCAATATCTTTATGAAGACTTTACAACCAGCCAAATGGATCGTGTCGGCAATATTAGTCGGCTTTATCATAATGCGCGGGGAGAATTGATTGCTTCTGGAGATGCGGTAGGCAATGTCACCACCTATGGTTATGATGCGCTGGGTAATCAAACCACAGTGACAGATAACCAAGGCAATATCACCACCATTGCTTATAATATTCTCGGCCAAAAAACAGCGATGAACGACCCCGATATGGGCAGCTGGACCTATGCCTATAATGTGTTAGGCGAACAAATCAACCAAACCGATGCCAAAGGCCAAACCACCGCGCTCAGTTATGATCTACTTGGCCGCATGATTTCGCGCACAGATGCCGAGGGGGTGAGCAATTGGACTTATGGCACCGCAGCCGATATTACGTCAGGTAAAGCCATCGGTAAATTGATCAAAACAACGCGTAATGTACAAAGTGCATTGATTGAAGATGTCCGTACGTTTTATGATAATGTCGGCCGCCCCATTAAAACGGATACTATCCTGCAAGGCGCAGCCACCCAAACAATCCGCACCAGCTATGATAGTGCCAGCCGAGTGGATACCATCACCTACCCCGTTAGCCGAGATTATCCTTCGGGCCTGATTGTTAGGCAACATTATGATGCCCATGGTTACCAACAAAAAATTACGGGCCCCACCGGCGATTTCTGGACGGCTAAAGCACAAAATGCACGCGGCCAGCTGACCCAATTCAATTTAGGCGGCAGCACGGGCTTTGCCACCCATACCAACCGGGTTTATGATCCGGTAACCGGTTTGGTGGATCGCATTCATACTGACCGCATTGATGCACAGTCGAGCGCGGTGTTGTCAACGGTGCAAGCACTGAATTTCCAATTTGATGCGGTGGGTAATCTCCTGAGTCGTGATAGCCAAGATCTGCAAACTTTGCAAGCCCTGTCCGAGAGTTTTCAATATGATAGTGTGTATCGCCTTACCCGAGCAGAGGTCTCTGGCCAAACAGCGAAAACCTATCAATATGATAGCTTAGGTAATCTGCTCTTCAAGAGTGATGTGGGCACGTATACCTATGGCGTTGGCGCAGGGCCGCATGCGGTGACGCGTACCGCTGGCATCGCAGGCACGTATAGTTATGATTATGATGCCAACGGTAATATGCTGACAGGCCATGGCCGAACGCTCACGTGGTCGCCTTATAATAAACCCACACGGATTGAACAAGCTGGGAATTATAGCGATTTTGTCTATGGCAGTAACCGTAATCGGATCAAGCAGACCACTAATAATATGACGACGTATTATGTGGGCAGTTTATTCGAGCTACAGCAAACGGGCGCGGGCGATGTGGCGGTGCATTATATTAAGGCCAATGGCAGTACGGTTGCGATTGTGAAATCGCATCAAAGTGGCTTGCCATCGCAAACCAGTTATGTGCATAAAGATCATCTTGGTAGTGTGGAGGCGATTAGTGATGCTTTAGGTAATCTGGTGCAGCAGCTGAGTTATGATCCCCATGGCAAACGCCGCAATAATGATGGGAGCGATGCGGCGGCTATCATTCCGGTGGCCACCACTGCGCGCGGCTTTACGGGCCATGAGCATTTAGATAATGTGGGTGTGATCCATATGAATGGGCGGGTGTATGATCCAAGTTTGGGGCGGATGCTGAGCCCAGATCCGTTTGTGCAGGCGCCTGATAATGGGCAGAGTTTGAATCGCTATAGTTATGTGATGAATAATCCGTTGAGTTTGACGGATCCGAGTGGGTTTTTCTTTAAGGGACTTGCGAAATTTTTAGGGCAACCCTTTGTGCAGGTGGTATTAGCGGCATTCGTACCTTACCTTCCCGCGGTATCTAATACCGCTATAGCGAATGGTGCATTCTATGGTGCTGCTTCTGGTTTACTCCTGAGTGGGGGTAATTTGGAATCTGGCATTATAGGGGGCGTTACGGGCGGTGCCTTTGGTTTTGTTGGGCATGGGACGGGGGGCGCGAGTGCGGCGAGTCCATTCAAGAGTAGTATAGGTAAAGTCGTGGCCCATGGGGTTGTCGGCGGCGCGTCTCAGTTAGCAAGAGGCGGAAAGTTTGTTGCGGGGTTCTTGTCTGCAGGGTTTACTCAGTCTGCAGAGCAGTTTGCTGGCGGGTTCTTTAGTTCAACGCCTAGCGCAGGCAATCTCTTTAAAGCTGCTATAATTGGCGGAACGGCTTCTGTGATTGGCGGCGGGAAGTTCGCAAATGGGGCAGTGACGGGGGCGTTTAGTAGGGCGTTTAATGATGGGGCTGGGGGGAATGAAGACTTTATAGGTCCAGTAGCACCTATTAGGCTTGATTCTCCCAATGAGTTTATCGTTACTTTTGGGGCTGGTTTGGGAGCCGGTGTGATAAGAGCGGGAACGAAGGAGGCTCTTACTACAATTGGTGGAATTAAAACTGCGAAAGTCTTAAATCAAGTTGTAGGTACTAGGATCGGGAGTAAACTTTTTGGTAAGAAAGGCTTCTTTAATAATAATGATTATATTAGAGTTGGTATTGGGTTTAATTCTCGACCACTGGGTGGTGTAGATAGGGTTTTTCGTATTGGAATCGGGAAAGGTAGGGGAAGCGAATCAAGTACTAAACTATTTGAAGTAATATTAAGAGAGTTCCCCAAAAATTAGTGATTCAAAAACTATGAAAGAAGTATTAAAAAATAAAATATTAAATGCTGCCGAATCCATCATAAAAGGAAAGCAACTTACATATAGAGTTGATCGCTATGAAGCAGAAAGTGAAGGAGAAATATTGAAGATTATAGAAGTAGTTGTTGGGGAAAACAGGATCACAATTTCAGATGATTTTGCGCTTATTGTTATTTCTGGTCATCAGTATGACTTCGAAGAATGGAGATATAAAAGTCAAGGTGACTTACTTAATCAATTTAAACAAGTTCTGAAAGAAAAAATGGTGGGCTGAAGAAGAATCAATGAGAAATCAATGGAGAAATCAATGGGGTCAGATACTGTCTTAAAAAGCAAGCCTAATCTGAACTAATTT
>CAZRAY010000026.1:20496-25356 GCA_964598235.1 uncultured Piscirickettsiaceae bacterium | reverse complement strand
CTATGGTGGCTTAACGTTCTACTTTGAAAGTCCCTTAAAAATGGGGGGATTACCAGATCTTCGTTTCGAAGAAAAATTAGCACCGCAAAATTGGCATTGGTAACGCTGAACCCCGCTTCTTTTGCCCTTCTTTATTGCTTGTTTACGTGAACAAAACAGACACTTTTTTACAAGCCATTGTAAATAATTCCTTTTAGACCTTTATCCTACATGATTCTTAGCTGAAAAAAAGCACCCGTTTTTACCATTAACTCGAAAAAAATTATAGTAAGTATTCCAGGCACAATAAAGCGAAACAAATATTAGAAATGCTTGAAAAAGTGAATCAAGATTACTATCCACTGCCTTTGCAAGAATCACCTGATAACAAAGAATGTGCAAAAAGACTTTCTCACACGTGAGGATTTTATTTTTTTATATGATGCGTGTTCAAAAATCATTCATTCTACTAATCCTTACTCTGAGGCAAAAAAAGTTGACTTAAAAATGAGTATAGATGATTGGATGCACCGAATTGCATCATTGTTATGGTTTCATCAAATAAAGCTTGCACATACAAGCACGGCTTGGCTAGTCTATTTGATTCACCCAGAAACAAAAAAAACACAAGCTGTTAAAACTATTAGTGTTGATAATAATATATAAGATCAGCTAACAATCGCATGCACTAGGACTGCCGTAAGCGTCACGCCTTTTGCGAAAAGAAAAAGCCGCAAAAGACGCCCCCCTCACGGCAGCCTATGATGCGGGCGTTAGAGGTTGAAAAACAACCAAAGAATCAGTCACCTTGATTCCCCTCATCTTCCGACTTAAACCCACCAAAATAATACATAATACTCGGCAGAATCAATAGATTTAGAATAGTTGACGATGCCATACCGCCAATGATAATCGCCGCCATCGGCCCCATGATTTCTCTCCCTGGATTATCACTATCAATAGCAATAGGGAGCATGGCTAGTGCGGTGACTAACGCCGTCATTAAAATAGAAGGCAGGCGTTCTTTTGCCCCTTGAATCAGGGTATCGATATTCCAAGGTAGATTTTCCACTTCAACCAAATGTCGATAATGGGATATAAGCATGATGGAATTTCGCACCGTGATCCCAAATAAGGTGACGAAACCCACAATTGAGCCAACGGATACTGTTGCACCTGTAAGCAGCACCGCTATCACCCCACCCACTAATGAGAATGGCAGGTTAAATAGCATAATCATCATATAACGCAGCCGACCGACCGCCATATAAATTAAAATAAACACACCAATCGCCGCCACCAAGGAATGCAGAATCAAATCCTCCCTTGCTTTGGCTTGCTCTACTGCGGTGCCCGTAAATTCTGGATAAGCACCCGCTTCGAATTCCATTTCTTCCAACACACGAGATTTTAATTCTTTAATAAAGCCGCCCATATCGCGGCCTTCAACATTACAGGTGACCGCTTGGATCCGCTGGGCGCTTTGATGCAGAATATTATAGCGCCCCTCTACCTGCAAAATATTGGCCACTTCGCTTAATGGCACAGTTAGGCCATCAGGTGTTTTGATCGGTAATTTTGCCAAATCTTCCGGTTTGCTTCGCATGCTTGGATCAATGATCGCCGATACATTATAAAGCCGATTTCCTTGATAGCTCTGCCCGACGATCTTGCCCTCATAGGCGATTTGAATCGTGTCCATCACCTCAACCGGCCGCAATCCCAAACTATTTAAGCGATCATGCTTCAACCGCACTTGTAATACTGGTGTCCCCGTCGGGGAACGCATTTGCACATCAGTGGCGCCCTCTATTGAACGCATAATCTCGGCTAACGCTTGCGCTTTACGATCTAAGAAGCCTAATTCATTACCATATAAATTCACCACAATTGGCGAGGTATAGCCTGATACCGTTTCATCAACGCGTTCAATTAGAAAAGTATTCGCTTCAAATAATAGCCCCGGAAACGCTTTCAATATCGCCCGCAAATTATCCATCACATCTTGCTGTTCACTCCCAGACATAGGATCAAGATCTATTTCGAACTCACTGTAATGACTACCATAAGTGTCTGCTGACCGTTCTGCCCTACCCGCCCATTGCGATACGGAACGTACGCCTGGTATTGCTGAAAACTCTGCCGTTAATTGATTGCCCGCTTGGATGGATCTTTCAAGTGATGTGCCTGGTATCGCGGTGGTATGCACAATATAATGACCTTCTCGCAGCTCTGGCAAGAAGCGCGTACCTAAGCTCGGGATAATCGCCAAACCAGCCACACAAATAAGCAGCACCATGCCCATGGTAACCATTGGTAACTTAACCGTTATCCGTAAGAAAAAAGCATAAATAGGCATTATCAAGCGAAGCAAGGGCGGACCGTTTTCTGGTAATTTTCCTTTACCCAATAAGAGGTAACATAAGGCAGGTGTTACCGTTAACGCCACAAGTAATGATGTTAGAATCGCTAATATATATGACACGCCTAACGGGGAAAACAAGCGGCCCGCAACCCCACTCAATGTTAATAAAGGTACAAATACCAGCGCCACAATAAAGCTAGCATAGACGACTGAACCCCGCACTTCCATCGAGGCCTCATACACCACATCGGCAATCGACCTAGGTATCGCTAATAATTTATTTTCTCTTAAGCGCCGATAAATATTCTCAGTATCAATAATCGCATCATCAACCACTTCACCCAACGCAATTCCTAAGCCACCCAACACCATAATATTGAGGTTAACACCGCTTTCCAACAAGACAATCGCAGCACTCACCAATGATAGTGGGATCGCTAACGCAGAAATAAAAGCCGTTCTAATATTGAATAAAAAGATAAATAGGATAAGCAAAACGAAGCCACCACCAATCAATAAATGTTCTGTGATGTTTTTAAGCGAGCGCTCAATATAATCTGCGGGGCGGAATAAGTGGGAATAAAACTCAATATCTTGTTTCTCAAACACCGCTTCCATGTCTTCCAACACAGCTTCAACCGCATTAGAAACATTCAATGTGTTCGCACCAAACTGGCCAATCACCATCATCACAATGGCCGGCTCACCCATAATTGCCGCCGCACCAATACGCGGCTCTGGCGCCATTAATACATTCGCCACATCCGATAACTGAACAGAATGCCCATTCTCACGTTTGATAACCACCTTCGCAATATCTTCTGGGCGAACGGAATCACCACTGGTTTGAATGGTGAATCGTTGATTGTCATTCTCGATAAACCCGGCTGCTTTAATGGCTGTTGCCTGTTGTGCCGCTTCGACGACTTCATCAATACTCAGGCCAAATTGCCATAATTTCTCTGGCTTAATTTGGATCTGCAATTCTTCAATCTCACCACCAAATACATTGACATCAGCCACGCCACGCACACTCAAAACCTGCGGTACAATCGTCCAATCAACAACATGGCGCAATGCCATCATATCGACTGAATCCGACTTTACACCAATCGTTAAAATAGTGGCTGAAGAAGAGGCAAGCGGAACAGGAACAGGCACACCTACGCCTTCAGGCAAGACCCCACCTAGGCTTGCCAATCGCTCACTCACCATCTGCCGATTACGATACACATCCGTGTTTTCAGCAAAGGTCGCCGTTACAATCGACAAGCCTTGTATGGATTCTGAACGCAAAAATTCCAGCCCAATCAGGCCATTAATTGTGCTTTCTATCGGTTGGGTGACTAAAATTTCAACTTGTTCTGCCGAATAACCAGGTGATTCAGTTTGAATAACAACCTGTTTGGGTGCAAATTCAGGGAAAATATCCAAACCTGCATTGGATAAGCGATAAACGCCATATACCAACAACAGTGCGGCTAATGCAATAACAATTCCGTAATAACGGACTGAAAAACGAACGATTGCCGATAGCATTAATCGTCATCTTCTTCTGGGATCTGCCACCTTAACTCTTCCGATAACAATAGCTGACCACCTCGGGTCACCACCCTATCATCTTGCTCAAAGGTATCGCTAATAAACCAGCCGTAATCTGTTTCTCGGTAATTCGACACAGGCCGCCGTTGATATAGATCTGCCTCAACTTGTACATACACCCATGGTTGCCCGCCATACCAAATAACAGATGCCAGTGGGACATCAACACCTGTCTCAATATTATCCGACATAACCACCCATGCGCTCAACCGCATGCCAATCCGCATTTCTTCCGCACGCGTTCTAAAGTAATAAGTGACGCCTTGAGATAAGCTATTGGTGTGTGCAGCAGGTGAAATTAAATAGGCTTTTCTTGCCGTGGAACGGTCCGGATGGCTATTGACATAAATAAAACTGGTCTCTTCCGGCAACGACACATCCGGCGGCAAAGAGCCTATGACGAGTACATCTTCATTTTTCAACAACCGCCCAAAATAGCTGCTCTTTTCCTTATTCCCAGCATTTCCCAAAGCCCAATCTGTGAGCTCAGCCCCCCATAGCTGCAACGTTTCTAAGCGAATATTAGACATTTTCTTGCTTGCAATCTTAAGCTGAGATTGATTTTCAACCACATTAAGCTGCGCCGCATCGACTTCCTTCAACGATACATTCAATCGCTCTTCATATAAGGTGCGAAGCCGTTTATAAACTTTATTTGCAGCATTAACTCTATTCTTTGCCATGATCCGGTTTGTTTCGGCATCTTGATAGGCCGTTCTTTTCCGCAATAATGGTTCAAAATCTACCACTTCTCCTGTGGCGCGTGCTTCATGCAAATATTTCACCACCTGTAAAGTACCTAACTCAATCCCGCTACGCTGAATAATTTCATCGCTTAACTTAACTGCCGGTAATCCTTTATAGATCTCAACACGTGACGGCACGTCATCGTCATCGTCATCGTCATCGTCATC
>CAZRAY010000026.1:0-20396 GCA_964598235.1 uncultured Piscirickettsiaceae bacterium | reverse complement strand
CGTCATCGTCATCGTCATCGTCATCGTCATCATGATTTTCGCCGTTTGAGTCCGTATCTTCAATTTGATGTTGTTCTTGATACTCATCCAACCACTGATCCAACGAAGCAACAAAGCCTTTATCGCCCGAAAAAACGCGCACACCCACAAATACCGCCAATGCAAGTAGTAAAATCAGGATTATTTTAAATATCTTCTTTATCATCTTATTAATTCAACTTTGACATCATGGCATCTTCTAGCCGAGCAAATGCCTGCCATGCAGACACCTCTAGCAAGTATCGAGAATGCTGTGTTTTTAATAACTCCAGTTCATGCCGAATAAGCGTCAGTCGATCTGTATATCCAAGATCATACTGGCGTTGTAACGTCGCCTGCTTCGCTTCTAATTCAGCAATCAGCTGGTTGGCATCATTCAAAGATTGCACTCTCGTTTGATAAATAATTCGTGCTTGGTGCACCTGCTGTAAAACCGTCGTTTGCAAAGCTAATATTTCTTGTGCCTGCAAACTACGTCGTGCTTCTGCCTCACCAATAGCTCCCGCATGTACATTATTTAGCGGCAATATAAAATTGCTCGCCAATGCCCAAATATTATCGCTTTGATCAAAGATAAATCCTGGAGAAAGCGTTAGATCTGGATATTGTTTCGCAATCTCTCGATGTAAATCTGCCTCGGAGACCAAATACTCTGCTAACGCACGTCGGATATCAGGTCGCTCAGTGAGTGCGCGTGTTTGCAATGCTCCTAATGCTAATTCTGATGCCTCAAGACTAGGTAATTGTGAGAAATAACCCGCCTCCAAATTAACATCCTGCATCGCATCAGCAGGCAAGCCAGCCGCTAACGCCAATTCTGTTCTTGCCTCAATCTGCATCACAGTGAGTTCATTTGAAGCTAATCGCGATTCTTGTAATTCTAACCGTATAGAGCTCAACTCAAATTCACTACTTTGGCCCAGCTCTAAGCTACGCGCCAAAACATCCAATCCAGATTGCAACACAACTGTTTCTGCTAGCAGCATACTTTGCTTTTTCATTGCCACTAAGGCATCTTGATAAGGATCAACCACGCCATCTCGGATCTGCCATTTGATTTCAGATGTGGCAAGTTTCGCCACTTCCGTTACCGCTTTCGCATAATCCACCCGAGTTTGGACTTTCTCAGGTTTTTCATATACCCAGCTGAACATGCCGCCAAGCGTCCAAGGAGAAACCCCACCCTCGCGGTCGCTATGATATTCCGATATTAACTCTATTTCTGGATTGCGTTTTTGGCTTGCTGTCAGCTCCGCGGCTTCAGCCACCTTTACCTTTTCTTTTTCTACCATCAAGGCCGTGCTATAAAACTCACCAACCAACACTAGGCTTTCAATATCCCAGCTGGTTCGTGGCCAAACTTTGCTCAGCATGCCTTTTTCTACCAGCCAATCTCGTAATGTTATCGCATCAATATCCTGCGACTGATAATTCTGAAGCGATTCTATTGTATCCACCGGTTCAGGCGAATAGACTCGATATTCAGCACACGCTGAAAGCGAAAAAACCGGCAATAATAGTATGGAAAGTTTATTCATAACCCTCTTGCCAAATCTCTTCATTTTCTTCGACAATAAGACCAGAAGTTGCATCCACTTCTATTTTCATTTCTGCACCTTTATTCGTGTGGATATCAAATTCATATGTGGCTTTTCCATCCACTTCTATTTCATATTCAATTTCGATAATATAACCAGGCCAAGCATCTAACGCTGTAATCCTCGCTTCCTTTTCATCTACTTGTTTTTTACTCGAAAACAACGGATGTTGCACACTTGTCACTTCTTCCTCTATTTCAACAACCTTGTTTGTTTTTGCATCGCAGCCCAGGTCCCAGTCTCGATTGTCAGGCGTGCGGATATTAAATTCATAGACCGCATGGCCTTCTTCATCTTTTAGCTCAACTTTAATGATTTTTCCTGGACGCGTATCCAACACCGATTCTTCACATGCCTGATAATAACTGCTGCCATATTCAAACGCTGCATAATCAGCCGCGAACAGACTGCCAGAAAACAAAACAAATAAAATAAAATAAAAGTGCATGGGATTGCTTCCTGCTCCAGCTAGGTGATAAACAACTCTCAATCGAGATGATTTCTTAACAGAATTATAGCGTGTTTCCCCTCTTAATGGGATGAATGGCTAAAGATGAATCGGCAACAAAAAATTTATGGCTAATTACTCAACCATGCCATGAATTTTGCCATAGACCAAGCGGGCTAATTCAAAGTCTTCATGATAATCAATATCGACGACCATGGTATCTGTTTCAAATAAATACGGATTCACCCCAATATGGTAGTGATAACGATTAACCGTTTCCCTTTTCAAGATAAATAAACTCCATAAAACAGAATATTGCTTGGGTAAATCTTGTGACACTTTATGCCAATAACCAAAGCCATAATTGACCGGATTGCCACCTGCATCGAGCAAATGTCCTTTGAAGGGCTTAACCGCCACCAGAGAATCATAGTTGTCTCGCACTTTTTCCCATGCCCCCAATGCATCTTTAAACTGATTAAATAGCGGTGAGGTCACTTGAATCCACATAATGTCATCTTCACCTGGAATCGGATCGGTTAATGCTTTTACCAGATCAGGTTGAAACACCGTATTCCCCGTCAAGGATTCATCCCGCAACAGAAAGTTAAAGCCATATTTATCACACAAATCACTGACCTCTTCGCTTTCAGAAGAGATGTATACATTTTCAGGTGCTTCAAATTCTAGAATTTGTTTGGCCTTAATATCGAATAAAGAATCATCACCATAAAAAGGACGAATATTTTTCCTCGGGATCCGTGTTGAACAAGTTTGCAAGGGAATTATTATTTTCATTTTTTCTCTTTATCATTAGCAGCTAATCTTAATGCCTCATCATAGCTTATTTTAGGGATGATTTCATGGGGCAAAGTGCTGTGTTCTGATAAATTAAAAATGTAAAATCCAAATGCCTCAGATGCCCGCCTCACTTGCTCAAAGCAACTGCGAATATAAGGCTCATAATTAGCCAAAAAATCAGGTGCTTTATGGCCTGCATTACTATAAAAATGCTTTTTCCCCGTCCCGCCCAAATCCATTCCCACAATGAAACATGTTTGATAACCTAGATAATAAGCCAATTGTATTGCCCAAGTCGCCACAGTCTTGCCTGGAAACACCCCTTTCTCAGCATCAGTACTAAAGCCAATCGTCCCCAAATAAGCATGCTTACCGCTGGGTAGATAAATATCGGCATCTTGTGCCGTCTGCTGTTTAAACTTAGCAGCAGTTGGTCTCGCAATGCCAAATTGCCGTCCAATCGCTTCGATAAGATAAATATTCCCGTGTGTTAATAACGCAGGATCACGCTCACAAACACGAGAGAGGCCTTCAGCAGAGAAATAACAATAAGCCCCTGACAAAATAGAAGCTTGAACACAATCCCAATGATTTTCAAAAATCAATCGATCAATAATCACACAATGCGTTGGTGCCAGACTAGCGTCCGAGAACTTCCTAATGGCACAATTCAAACTAATCTGATCATAAGCTTGTGTCTGTGTCAGATCTATTTCAGCTAACGATGGCCCTGTCGCAATCGTAAAACAAGCGCCTGTAAACTTCGCTTTCAAGCTTGCAATATTGGCCAGCTGCGCCACCGGCTGATTTGCCCATAAAATCGTCATATAATCTGCGTATCGTTCAATAGCAAAATCAGGATGACACATATCTTGATGTTTATATTGCTTACCTAAACGAAATCGTCTTAGCCGACGTGCAAGCTTATTTTCATACCAAGGTTGGGCTGGTTTTTTCATTAAACGAAATTTTAAAACTCAAATTCTAATAACAATCGTGAGCTACGGCTCGGGGCTTTATTTTCTAGGCCAATAATAAGCCCTGCTTCCCAATGCAAGCGGCGTTTACCCGCCAACTTTATATCGCCCATCACGACGGGGCCTAATGCTTGTCCAACATCACTACTGTAAAATTCAACAGCAGGCTCAAATCGTGCAGAATATCGATAGCGCGCTTGTAATGACAAGGCGGTTTCAATTTCATTATCAATATCGCCTCCCCACTCATAAATAGCCCATAAGTTAGCCACGCCGCTCCAACGCTGCCATTCCTTTTCAATCAGAAGGCCGATGGCCACTTCTTTTTCTTCACCTCTTTTAGCTTTTTCAAATTCAGCAATTAATCCCCAGTCAAAAGCATACTCACCTTGCTCTGTTAACTGATATTTTGCTTCTAGCTCATAAGCAACAATGTCAAAGTCACCTTGGCGGCGATTCCCGATTAAGTAAGCTTCGGCGAAGAGTTTATCGTTGATTGATGTGCCGATGCCTAGTTTATGTAGTTGCTGTCCATCAAAACCTGTCATTCGCCATTCTAATTCTCGTTCAAGCGGTTGCACATACGGGTGATACACCTTGTCGACCAAAACACTATCTGCAACAGAAACGGATGATAGGCCTAAACCTACGCTAAATATATAGAAAATAAATCGCATCATTTAATTGCCTTGTTTTTTCTGATATGCCAGCCATGTCAGGCTACTGATTAAAAGAACGCTCAACACATAACAAACCACTTGAATTGGGATTGGCGTCGCTTCATATCCAAGCAATGCATAGAGTAATTGCCCTGTTATCGAGTTTTCAGCTATCAAATGGCCGCTATCCCATGCTGCTGCTTGTGAAGGCAGCCAGTCGGCTTGTATCAGCAGCTGTGTGGTTTGCATTATCATGCCGCCTGCAATCAAAAACAATAAAGCAAACCCCATCCATGGAAAGCCCTGTGTATTTCGAGAGATCAGTAAATAATAAATTAACACGCCAATGCTAAGCCCAATGCCGAGGCCAATTAGGCTCCCAAGAAAGATGGACAACATACCCGTTGGTGCGGATAAAAACCCTTGTAAATACAAAACAATTTCTGCGCCCTCTCGTATGAATGCCAAGGTCATTGCCAGTATCATACAGCTTCCCACCCAGTGTCGCCATTTAGGCACCATAATAGTGATAGAAAATAAGACTAAGACAATGTAAATAATAAATTGTAAGCTCGCATTGAGTACTTCTTGACCCACACCATCCAAGGCATCTGTAATTAATTCAATATTCATAACGTAAGTAAATAAGCCAAACAGGCTCAAGATGGGCACCCACCATAAAATACGCACCGGCACTTGGTAGAGGCGTGCAAAAGCAAGAAAAATACTCACAATCACTGCCGCTTCTAACACCTCCCTCAAAAGGATAATTACCGTGTTCAATAACATTTTATTTCACCACCACTTTGCCTTGCGCTGTTTGCGGATAGAACTCTCCAAAAAATGGATATTCACCTGCCGACAAAGGGCCAATAAAAATAGTCGCCTTATGATTTCCAGCAATTATTTTTTCACGATTCAACTCATAGCTTTCAAACTCTTCCGCCGTGCTATCTCGGTTATATACAATCAGCTTCACTTTTGTATTGGCAGGGATTTCAATTTCTGACGGAGAAAAAAGATGGTCACGTATTTCTATTTCGAACACAGGTTTTTCTGCCCATGCGGCTGATGAACACAACATGCTTAACACCAGAAAAATCATCGCATAATTAGACCGCATTCTTTTCTCCTGTTTCCGTCTCTTTTAATGCTGGGAAATCGACTGTCACCGTCAACCCAGTTGGCGATTCAGAATTCGATAAGGTAATTGTTGCATGATGTAGCGTCACAATATGCTGCACAATCGCCAAACCCAAGCCACATCCTAATGTGCCCGATGCATGTTGATCGCTATCTAAGCGATAAAATCGTTTGAATACATCAGCATGTTTAGCCGCAGGGATTCCGACACCTGAATCAGCGATGATTAGCCGCACACACGCTGCACCCTTTTCAACAGATATGTTTATGTCTCCGCCAACCGGTGTATATTTACAGGCATTCGATAATAAATTTTGCAGCAAGCTGCGTAACGCAAATTCATTGCCCCGCACCATGCTGTGATCACCAGCCAAAGTAACATGCTGTTGCTTTAATTCAAACTGCTCATAATGTTCAGCGATTTCCGTACGAGCCAACTGCACGACCTCAATAGGTTCAAAGGCTAATACTGCCTGATCAGGCACCGTCCGGTGTAGAGACAATATTTGCTCAATCACATAGCCCATCCGCTCCGTACCTTCTACTAATAATTGCGCATCGGGGTCATCTTCTGCTAAGCGCGCCTGCATATTTTCCGCATGTAATTTTAATGCTGCAATGGGGGTGCGTAATTCGTGTGCCGCATCGGCAGAAAACTGTTGCTCGCGATGAAAAGCGCCTGCTAATCGTTCAAATAAGGCATTAACTGATGAAATTAAAGGTGTTAATTCTTTAGGGGCATTCGTTAATTCAATGGGCCTTAAGTCCGACAGTTGTTTATTGCTCAATTCACCTGCCAACCGCTTCAACGGAAATAATCCTCGATCCACCAAAAACCACACCAAAATCGCAACAACGACTACACCAATAACCACTGGTAACATCGCATCTAATATCATCGCTTCTGCAAATTTCAAACGGATATCATTACGCTCTCCGACTACAATCCATCGCCGTAAAACCATATCTTTTTGCATTAAGATACGCCAACGATATCCAGAAAAATTATCATAAGCAAAGCCCGACTCTAATTCAAAGTTCTGTGGTTTGGGTGCATTTTTTGATGCGACAACTAACTGTCCGTCTATTGTCCAGATCTGAAAAAAAGTATCTGTGTCCGCTTTCGATAATTGTAATAAACGATGTGTCTCACGTGGGTTTGCCATCGCGACCAATCCAGCCAAATGCGTTAATTGCCGATCAAATAATATCTGCGTTTTCTCTATTCGTGAGGTATAGCCTTTTAATAATGCTGCAAACATCAATAACACCAATGTCGATACCACGGCAAGTACAAGATAAGTGCGAATAGATTTCACATTTGTACCAACATATAACCAACGCCACGAATGGTTTTAATCGTGTTTTCTGGTAGTTTTTTTCTTAGATTATGAATATGCACTTCAAGTGTATTACTCGCTACATCTTCATCCCATTCATACAACTTTTGTTCTAAATTATCACGTGTTTGAATACGCCCCACATTTTCCATCAACGCTAATAGCAAACTATACTCTCGCCGAGATAATGCAAAAACCACATCATCCACTTGCAGGCTATGATCATCAATTGATAATCGTAAATTAGCGATCTTTATCTCAGATTTTGGTGGCTGTTCACGACGACGCATTAAGACATGCACCCGTGCAATCAATTCTGCGGCAGCAAATGGCTTCGGCAAATAATCATCTGCGCCTTGCTCCAAGCCTTGCACACGATCTTCGATCGTGGTTCTTGCTGTTAGAATCAATACGGGTACGTCGGCTGCTATTTTCTTAAGTTTCGTCAATACAGCCAGACCATCCATATCAGGCAAACCAAGGTCTAACACAACCACATCCGGTCGTTGCTGACGTATTACCTGCAATGCTGCCGCACCGCGTGTTACATGCTTAACGGCGATATCTGCTCGCGCTAAGGCAGTTTGAATTCCTTGTGCCAGCGATAAATCATCTTCAACTAATAATAAAACGGTCAAATTTAGTTCCTACATACCCGTCCATTTCTTAATCTTCGTCAATAAAGCACTTACTTCCGCTTGTCGGCCTTTATCTGCTACAGGGCGATCCGGTCGGGCGGAGGCCTGTTGTGCTTTTAATGCATATTCTTTAGCTTCTACGTATTGTTTCTGTTCAGCCAAGTAATCTGCATAAAAATAATTGCTGTCGATGCCATTTGGATTCAGTTCCAATGCTTTTTCCAACATGGTTTTTGCCTTATCTTTATTGCCAAATCCAATCGGCCATCCCGGTACTTTTGCATATAAAATACCCATACTTGTATATGCCGAGCCAGAAAGCGCTTTATCATCCAATGCCATTGCCTTTTCAAAGTCTGCTTTTGCAGCCTTGGCAAATTTCATCGCGCCTAATCCCCCTTTCACGCCAGCATAACTGGATTGCACAATACCGGACCAAATATAAGCCTCCGCTGATTGAGGATGGGATTGTTTCAGCTTTATCGCCTGTTCCACAACAGGCAAGTATTCAGTTTTTTGTGTTTTACCACTTACCTCATAATTCACATGCGCCCACGCTTTTTGCACAGAAGCCACATCAGACATCACATCCGCCTGCACCATCCCCGACAATCCTAATAACCCCACCGCAGCTAACTTTATTAAATTTCTCATCATCATTTCCTCACTTATTTAAAAACTGTTTAATAATATGCAATTGCTTTCTAATAGATTTATCCACCACACCCGGAAACACCGCATTCACCCGCACAAACAACTTCTCTGGCCAGCCAACATGATGCTGTTTTTTACCCTTTTTCATCGCCGAAACTAATTCTTCAGCCACTAACTTAGGTGAATCCATTTTGCTGCCCAAGGCCTTATTCATTTCTACCGTTGCATCTGAATTAATCGCTGTTTTGGTGGCGCGCGGTGCAAAATACAATACCGCTACATTGCTATCCGCCAGCTCACGACTCAAGGCTTCACTAAAGCCGCGCAAACCAAACTTACTCGCACTATAAACTGCAAAACCTGGATATGCAATACTGCCAAAAGTTGAACCCGTATTGATCACCATTGCCTGTGGTCGTTGACGTAACAAAGGCAATAAAGCCTGTGTTAATAAAATAGGTGCCGTTACATTCACAGCAATGATAGCTTCTATTAAGGCAGCATCCATCTCATCAAATGCCACAAAAGCACTGAGTCCCGCATTATTAATGACCCCATCGATCCCGCTATTTAGCGCCGCACAATGTGCACGTAATTTTTCTCTATCTGCAGCAACAGTTAGATCGGCTTGTACACTTGTATGGCCGATTCCTTTTAGCTTACTTATCATTTGGGCTGATTGTTCAGTATTTCTGTCCACCAACACTAAATTGACTTGATTATTTGCCAATTCATTTGCAATGGCAGCACCAATGCCACCACCCGCACCCGTCAATACAAATGTTTTCCCTGCTAGATCCATATTTCGTCACCTATGCCGTTAAACTACGGAAAATATTGCCATACAAACGATAAAATTGTTTCGCTGCATGGATAATGCATGCCTGTTCTGTCGGACATTCAATTTTATTCATTAAATCCTCAAAAAACTTCACATGATCTTGATCTAAGGAACCATGAGACACTAAATAACTAAATGCCTTGTCGGGCAGATCTAAGGCTTTTTTAATTTCTGCCGCTGCCGCATCAGCCAATGTAATACTCGTGCCTTCCAACACATGCACCATGCCAAAAAAACCTAAGGGATTAACACGCTGCACCATATCATAAGCATACGCCACCATCATTTCAGTTTCAAAGCTAGGTTGGTTATGCCGCACTATTTCTTTATCTGCGCCACAGGCGGCAATATCATTCAAGATCCACTCCTGATGTCCCAGCTCTTCTTCAATATATTCTGCCATCGCATTACGAAGCCATTCTTTCTCTTCTGGCAAGCGTGAACCCACGCCCATCAATAAGGGCACCGTATGCTTCACATGATGATAGGCCTCCGTTAAAAAAGCAATGTAATCTTCCAGCGTCACATCACCCGACATGGCTTTAGCAAAAATAGGCGCTGACAATAAATGTTGTCGTTCTTGTTTTGTTTCAGCTTGTAATTGTTCAAAAAAACTCATGCGACCTCCTTCGTATACATACCCTCAATAATAGAATGATATGTTTTGTAAATTTCACTTCTAATCGGTCGTCCATTACTGGTCATCAACTTATTTTCAAATGTCATGGCTGTTTCCAAGCGATACCAGTGCTTTATTTGGGCATATTTAGGTAAGGTTTGGTTCACGCTCTCTAGCCATTGTGCAATCGTCTCATCAGTCGCTGTTGGCTCTCTCGGCAACACCAAAGCGATACAGTAGGGTTTAGCTTCACCAAACACCACGCATTGCTGCAATACGGAACCCGCCAATGCCTCGCTTTCTGGCCATTCTGGATGGATATTACGGCCAAAGCTTGAAATCAAGCAGTTTTTCTGTCGGCCTGAAATAGATAAAAACCCATCGCTATCAATTTCGCCAACATCACCCGTCGCTATTGCTGATTGATACCAACTTGCTTCATCGCCCGCATAAGCCAACATACAGCCACCAGACACCCATAATTCATCATCACGTTCTTCAACAGAGACATGCCGCAATAATTGGCCCACACTGCCCTGTTTATTGTTTTTTGGCGTATTCAAACTCACGACTGAACCACATTCAGATAAACCATAGCCTTCATACACCGGCAGACCCAACACATGTGCTTGTACCAATAATGGCTTCGCCACTCTCGCGCCGCCCACGGCAACAAACTTCAATGATGGTGGTGCCTGCCAACCTTTACCTAATGCACCGACTAATAGTAATAACAACTGCGGCAATAAAATAAGGCTATCAGGCTGATATTGACTGATGGCAGTGACCAATGTAGGCACATCACATGATGCGCTGCCTTCAAATCCCAGTTTATTTGTTGGCAATACAATCACTGTGCCGCCCTGCAATAAAGGTGCATACACCCCTGCAACATTTTCTAATAAGGTACTTAATGGCAATAAACACAGATGTCGCGGCTGCGTTAACTCAATCGCGATACCTAACGATTCAGCCACCATTAACTGATGTTCAACGCTCAAACAGACCCCTTTTGGCATGCCTGTTGAACCTGATGTAAAGGTGATTTTTGCCGTTTCTATTGGTAACTTCGCACCTGGAGTATTCAGTGAAAAAAGGCTAAACCCTGCATATTCCATCGTTTGCAAAACGGGCTGCATAGCGACTAATGATTCAAGCACCCCATGCTGATCCATTAATATTGCATCTGCACCTGATTCAGTTAATGCATGCTGAATTTGTTCTGGTGAGAAAAACATCGGCAGGGGCAATAAAATAATTCCTGCTCGTTGGCAAGCCAAGTCCACCAACACCCAAGCAGGACTATTCTCTGCATATAAGGCCAATACGTTAATCTCTGCTGATGTTAATCGTTCACTCAACAGCTCGCATGATCGAGCCAAGTCACCCCAAAACACATTATCCTGTTCGTGAGCACCGACTAACGCCAAGCTATCTGCTTGCGTCATCCCATAGTGCATCAAGGCATCCCACAATACCGTCATATTTGTTTTAGTCGCCGTGCATAATGATTAATCTCTGAAGCATACTGTACCCACAAAGCCTTCGCCATCGGATCTTGTCTTAACGTTGTCATCGCCTCCGCTAAATCGCCCACAACAACATGAGGGTGTGACACATAATATTGCCCCCAATCGCCGCCCTTATCACCTAAATCTGCAGCCGTTGCTTCCGTTAAAAAATGCGGCTGTAAGTGTAATTTATCCATAATTTGGCGCACTTGTTCTGTCGCCGTGAAAACTACCCAACGATAACCTGCTTTATCCATGATCGCAGCCAACAATACAAACAATAAACGACTGGCACCCAATTTCCCAGCCACTAAATTGCCCACCTCAATAATATCTTTACGTTGCACATCCTCATCAAACATAGCATTTAAGCAGTGTTCAACAGGGTGTGACAAATATGCTTCCAAGAATAAAGGATCCTTTGTTGCCGCAGGTTGGCAACCTACCATTGACGTAAACCCTTTCTCACTCTGCGTGGTAAATAAAAAGGGGAGGAACTCACTTACTTGCGCACCATATACAGCCTGAAACTGCGTATGGATATGTTGTTCAACACGGCCACGGTTGCCTGCGCCCACTTCACTTAATCCAACAGTGACTGCTTGTCTCAATCTTTTCTCCCGCCGAGCATTTAAACGATTCTTGGTGACATCTAACGCTTCCATATCACACTCCTGTTATTTAACATGCGCCCAGTATAAGAAGTGAAACTTAAAGGAATATTAAGAAAAATACATTCGATTTATTAGGGTGCTTACCTCCGCCCAGTTAAATCCATCGTGCTCTCGTAAACAGACAATAATGCAGGAATCACCAACAACACTAAAACGGTAGCAAACATCAATCCAAATGAAATCGATATTGCCATTGGGATCAAGAATTGGGCTTGTAGAGAGGTTTCAAATAATAATGGGGTTAATCCCCCGATTGTGGTCAATGACGTCAATAATACGGCTCTTAAGCGCTGGCAAGCTGCCTGAATAATTGCTTCCTGCGTTGCCATCCCTTGTTCTCTTAATTGTTTGAAAAAGGTGACTAAAATAATGGAATCATTCACCACAATCCCTGATAAACCAAATATACCAAATAACGATAAAATAGTGAGATCGATTCCCAATAAGAAATGGCCTGTAATGGCGCCAACCAACCCAAATGGAATCGCCGCCATCACCACCAACGGCAACCCATAAGAAGCAAACACACCCGCTAATACTAAATAAATAAGCAGAAAGGCAATGACTAAGCCTTGCTTCATATCTGCCATGGTCTCTGCTTGTTCTTCGGCGCGCCCTTCGAAGCTAATGGTGACACCATATTCTGCTTCCCATTTAGGGACCCAATTTTCTTTGAGATCCGCAACAATCAAATTATTATTATTGACCTCTGCATCCACGGTTGCTAAAACATGCGCAGCTAATTTACCATCCGTATGCCGCAACACATCAAAGCCACGTTGCGCTTCAAATCGCACCATATTCATCAAGGGTGCACTGCCGCCATTAGGCAACCTCAGCAACATTGCTTCTAATGTTGCTTGCGTATTCCGTTCCCGATCGGGCAACATAACACGCACTTCAATTTCATCATCTCCCTGCTGAAAAATCTGCACCAGCTTGCCATCAAACGCAGCGCGGAGTTGTTGACCCACACTACTCACTGTTAGACCCAAACTTTCTGCGTGGCCAGTCAGGTGATAAATCAATTGTTCTTGTCCATACGGCAAATCATCTTCTATCGCACTGAGCCCTGGGAATTGTTTTAACGCAGCAGCCACCTCTTGCGCCACTTGCTTTAATATTGGCGCAGTTGCATCTGTTAATTTAACATCCACATCACCACCTGGCGGACCTGTCCGACTCTCTGTAATTGTAAAACTCGCCAGACCAGCTGGTAAATTAATGCGTTCAGTCCAATCCTTGATAAATGTTTTATTTCTCACAGACCTGTCGTCTGGTGATGTTAATTCCACTCTCAAGGTTGCAAATCGATCACCAACCTGATTATTCCTACCATCTGCTTGCATCACCATACCCAACTGCGTAACAGCGACATCAACCAAATCCCCGCCTAATGCCACGTCTGTTTCAACCAAAGTATGATTTAAGTGTGTGACAAACCGTTCGACTGTTACAGGCGGCGTACCTGCTAGGAATCGCACTGCAGCCGTCACTTTGGGTCCTTCTGGTGAAGGAAAAAATGTGAATTGCAATCGACCTCCCACCAATAAACCAATCGCGAGCACTAATGCACCTAATGCAAGCGCAATCGTTGCCCAACGGAATGATACGGCGGCGGTTACAACCGGTTTAAATAATCGGTCTCGGAAAAAATTAAACCCCTGATCTAGTTTTGCTCGAAATCGGCTGGGTTCTGCATGATGAATACGATGAAAAGTATGCTGCAAATGCCCAGGCAAGATTAAAAAGCTTTCAATCAATGAAGCCACAATGACGCAAATCACCACAAAAGGAATATCAAATAAGATACTGCCCATAATGCCGCCCACCATCATCAATGGCAAAAAGGAAGCAATTGTCGTTAACGATGAAGCAAGAACAGGTGCCATCATACGTTGCGCCCCGCCTTCCGCTGCTTGTAAAGAATTTTCCCCTTGTTGGTAATGCGCCAGACCATCTTCACCCACCACAATCGCATCATCAACAATAATACCCAACGCCATAATCAAACCAAACAAGCTGATCATATTGATGCTGCCGCCCGCCAAATACATCACCGCCAACGCACCCATGAAGGAGATAGGTATACCCACGGCCACCCACCACGCTACCCGCCCATGCAAAAATAGAAGCAATATAGAAATAACAAGAACTAACCCGCCTAAACCATTCTTTAATAATAAATTTATTCGCTCTTTAATGAGCGTCCAACTCTCATCATAAACATGTAAGGACACGCCTTGAGGTAAGGTGCCTTCCTGCTCTTCTAGCCATGTTTGTAGTATCTTTGCGGATTTAAGTGTGTCGCCATTTTCGGTGCGCTGCAACGCTAATTCAATTGCCGGCTTGCCCTCAAAAAACATCCTAATCTGATTTTTCTTAGATCGTTGACTGATCTCTGCCACATCCCCCAGCAAAATGAGGTTGCCGCCTTGATCAACCTTAACGGGTATTTGTGCAAATGATTTTTCATCTCGCCGTTGATCTAGGCTACGCAATTGTCTTGCGGTTTCCTGCTGGCCTACTTCACCCGCTGGTAAATCTCGACTAAAACCTGCAATACGTTCCCCAACTTCGTCTAATCCCATACCTAAAGCCGCTAAATCACTATGGCTTAGCTGAATTGCAATTTCTTCCTCCGGTAACCCTCGGATCCGAATACTAGAAATGCCGCGCGCCAATAATTCATCTTCAATTCGATAAGTAAAATACCGTAAATCTTCCAATTCATATTGTGTTGTAATCAATAATTTGGCAACAGGCTCATAATTCGTGAGTAAACTCACTTCTGGAATTTCTGAATCTGTCGGTAAATTCCTAATTTGCGCCACTTTTTCTTTTACTTGATCCAACGCTGGCCCCATTTCGGTGCCTTCCTCAAACTCTAACACCACCGATGAGAAACCATAGGATGAGGTTGAGCTCAAGTCTTTCACATAATCAACGGTGCGTAATGCTTGTTCTATTGGCGTGCTAATCGCATCTTCAACATCTTCTGCACTCGCGCCGCGCCATTCAATGCTCACTGTGACAAAATCTAAAGCAAAAGTAGGGAAAAATTGCGTGTTCATTCGTAGCAGCGACACGCCGCCCGCCAACAGCATAATTAACATCAATAAATTGGCGGCAACACGATGCTGGGCAAATAAGCTAATCAGACCCGATTTATGAGATGTTTCTTGCTCAGTCATTGATTGCCTCAACCCGCAATCCCGTCATCGCATTGGGCAACTGTGTGACCACCAGCTGATCGCCCTCATTCAACGTCATACTGCGCAACAATAAATTTGAATCACGTTCACCCACCAACATGACATCCACCGCTTGTAAGCGTCCATCCACAACACGATACACCTGAGATAAACCATACAGACTATTAAAAGAAGCGGATAACACCTGCTCAATAGCAGGCAACTCTAATTGTAAATCAACAAAACTCCCTAAGGTGAGTGTTTTACTATCCCCTTGCAATCGAAACAACGCATCTAAGCCCCCTTTATCTGCTTGCATTTCGCCTGATAACCGTACAAGTTTAAATGCATTTTCTTGCCCTGCCACCGTTGATTTTGCAATCAAGGATTCATTTTTCGCCAGTGCCCTCTGCACTGTTGCAATATGACGTTGCGGGATTTGTGCGCGTACTTCTAATTGATCCAACGCATAAATCGATAACAAAGCCTCACCAGAACGCACCCGATTCCCTATCGCCACATTGAGCTGAGAAATCCGGCCTGCAAACGGTGCTTTGATCTGCGTACGGGAATCATCCACTTTGGATTGCTCCAATAATATCGCCGCTCGAGACTGTTGTGCCTTAATTTGCGCTAATCTGGGCCCATGATCCGTAATGTCATATTTCAATCGCTGCAAAGCAACATGCTGTCTCGCCTGTTCGGATAAGGCGCTATCTAGATTCACACGTGTTGTTAGGCCTTTATCCACCAGTGCTTGCATTCTTGATACGGAAGCTTGGGTATAGCGTAGCAACTCTTGTTCAGACTTAAGCAGCTCTTTGTCACGTGCATGCCGTTTATATTCAGCCTGCGTTTTCGCCTTAAATTCGGCCAATTCTGCTTCACGTTGCTGAATTAATAATTTGCTATCTCTGTCGTCTAATTGAACAAGTAAGGCGCCTGCTTCAACTTCCGCACCTTCTAATATCGATACTGATACCACATCCGCAATCAAAGCCGCTGTTAACGTTGAATACTGCGGTGTTTCTACACGGCCATATAAATTAAGTTGTGGTGATAGTGTTTCAAATGCCACTGGCGTCACTTCTACTCGCCACACTTTCTCTGTTACCTCAACCGCTGGCTTAACCGGCTTTGACGATTTTAAATAGAAAAAACTCGCGATCGCAGCCGCTAAAATAATAATAGGTAATAAAAAACGAATTAACACATGCTCTCCTTAACTTAGATATGGTCTGCCACATCCATACTCTGGTGGACAATGCCAATAATCGTAATGCTACTCTTTGAAACCGTGTAAAAAACTAAATGCATCCCCTCGGGAAAGCTACGGTAACCTGGTTTAATATCTTCTCTATTCTTGCCCAGCAATGGATGTTTTGCTAACCAAGAAAACCGATTTAACAACAACTTCAAGTAAATATCTGCTTGTTCTACACCCCATTGATTAAATGTATAAAACCAGATTTGTTCTAAATCTATTTGTGCTTGCTCGCGTAGAAAATAATCTGCCATTATTTCAGATGTTTCTGATGCAGTGTCGCCAGGAGTGCCACGCCATCAAATCCATCAACAATTGGGCTTGCCTCTCCCACCGCTAGTTTTTCACGCAGTAGCTGTAATTTCGATTCATCCTCTTCAAGCCGTCGTAAACCTGCGCGCACCACTTCGCTCACAGATTGGAAACGCCCCTGTCCTATTTTTTCAGCAATAAACGTATCAAAATGTGAGCCCAAAGTTACCGATGTATTCCTAGCCATCTTATTCTCCTAAACGCAATGTGTATTAAATACTAATACACCTTGCTCTGCTAATCAATCACTATCGCAACCCGCACCGCATTTAACTGCAATTTAGCCTCGGCTAGATAGCGTGCAAGATCAGTTTTTTGCTGCGCCAAGGCTTGAATTTCTTCAGGTCGAATACTGGGGTTCACCCCTGCCAAATTTTCCAATCGCTGCTGTTCTAATCGCAATTCATTTTCCATTTGGCTCATTGCTTGGCTAATAAGTTCCGCTTGCTGTGGTTTTATAATCTGTTCGGCTTGGTTAATAAGTTGCGTAATTTGTGGCTGTGCATGTCGCACTAAGTCTTGCGCCGTATTGATGGGTATACGCCCAGCAAGCTGATTAAAGGTTTCTTCTGATAACCCTTCTTCATAGCGATTACCTTCGCCATCCACTACTAGCCGCAGATAAGCATTTGGTAAATAACGCTGTATCTGCGCGCTTTTTGGCGCTGGGCAACTTAAGCAGAATATCGCTTCCAGCAATAAGGTGCCTGCCGCAAATTGTCTGGTGTTAAGCGTACAAAATGCACTATTGCCAAAATCACTATGCAAGATCGTTTCAATCGCACCCTGCACCATGGGATGCTCCCACGTTAAAAAGGCCATATCTTCACGAGAGAGCGCTTTGCTACGCCGATAGGTCGCCGTTAAACCGTCCTCTGGCAACGCTGGGAAGGCATGGTGGATATCTGTTCCTGCATGCAGAATAATGCTATCCGCGCTATGAGGCTGCTGCTCAATGCCAAATAAGTCGAACACCTTATCCATATAATGCGACACCGCCAATATCTGCCCCGCCTCTTCTATATCAGCCACAATCTCTGCTGCCGATTCAGGTTGATAAGAGTTCAATTCTAATAAGCGATTACGCCCTTGCGCCATTTGTCCCGTCAATGCCGCGGTTACACTTTGTGTTTCTAAAATTAACGCCGAAAGCTGCTTACTATCGTGTGGCTGTTGCAAGCAATCATGCAATGCCACTTTCATTTGTTGATACACACTGCCACCCGCAGCAAATACTTGCTCAAATGCATTGATACCTTCGTGATACCACTGCACCAACACAGCCTGGGCACTTGCCTCATAATAAGGCACATGAATTTCAACCGTATGCCGCTGTCCGATGCGGTCTAAACGACCAATACGCTGCTCCAACAAATCAGGATTCAACGGTAAATCAAATAACACCAACTGATGTGCAAATTGGAAATTACGCCCCTCGCTGCCAATTTCAGAACACACTAACACCTGTGCACCATCCTCATCATCCGCAAAATAAGCGGCCGCACGATCGCGGTTAATTAAGCTAATATCTTCATGAAACAATGCCGTTCTGATGCCCACCTTGAGTCGTAAATAGTTTTCTATGGCTTGTGCTGTTGTCGATTGGGCACAAATCAACAATACCTTCTCAGAACACGCCTGCAACCATTCAACTAACCAGGCAACGCGTGAATCCGTATTTAACCAATTCTCACCTAATAGCTCCTCCGCCTGCAATAACGCCAGCACATCGGTCTCTTTAGACTGCTGATAAATATCAGGCGCCACCAATGGGTGTGGATAAAGTTTTCGTTCTGGGAAGCCGCTCACAGACGCGCGCGTATTCCGGAACATAATACGCCCTGTGCCATGCTGATCTAACAAGGCATGCACAGCGGCATCTTTCGCCAGTTCAAAGTCACTCGCTTCTAATAACGCAACTAAACCTGTTTTCCCTAAATATTGACTAATCGCTTTCTGTATTTTTTTATTTTTTTGTAATGCTTCTAGTCCATCATCAACTTGTAAAGCGTTAACTAACGCGCTAATCGCTTGGTAATTTTTTTCCTGGGTATTAAACGCAGCCAGATCATGATAACGATCAGGGTCTAACAGTTTCAATCGTGCAAAATGACTTTCCACACCCAATTGTTCTGGTGTCGCCGTAAGCAGAAGTAATCCTGGAATCTGTTCTGCCAACCCTGCAATCACATTATATTCATCGCTCGCTTGTGCTATCGTCCAACTTAAATGATGCGCCTCGTCCACTACCATCACATCCCATGATGCCGCACAGGCATCCGCATGCATCTCAGGGTTATCGGTTAAAAATGATAGGCTACATACCATCTGTTGCCCTGCCTCAAAGGGATTTAGTTCGCCGGCTTCTTGCAATCCTTCATATCGGTCTACATCCATCACCATCAATGACAAATTAAACCGTCGCAACATCTCAACTAACCACTGATGTACCAAACTATCGGGCACCACAATCAAAATACGACTCGCACGGCCCGTCAATAACAACTGATGCAAGATCAAACCCGCCTCGATCGTCTTACCCAAGCCCACCTCGTCTGCCAACAATACACGTGGCGCATGCCGAATCGCCACCTGTTGTGCGATATAAAGCTGATGCGGTAATAATGAAACGCGCGCACCCATTAAACCCAATACCGGCGATTGCTGTAAACGATATTGCTGCGCTAGCGTTTCCACCCGTAATTCAAAGCGGCTATTTTTATCTATTTGCCCTGCAAACAATCGATCTTGTGGCTGACTAAAATGTACAAAACTGCTGAGATCCATTTCATGAATGCTGACATCTTCGCCTGATTCATCATGACCCTGATACACAAAACAACCATTAATTTTATGCTTCTCCGTGATAATGAAAGCAACATCTTCCGTTGTTTTAACCTCATCACCGACAACATAATCCATCCGCGTAAGGGGTGCAATACTCACCGCATAAGTGCGCTCCTCTCCTGCCGCAGGGAAAAACATCACCACCTGCCGCCCACCACACGCTTTCACCAAACCCAAGCCCAGTTCCGACTCTGAATTACTCACCCAACGCTGGCCCAATGCAAACTCTGTTTCTATCACGCTTTCCCCATTCTTTAATACTTATGCCAATAAAGCTAAAAGGGCAAAACACATCATTGTGTTTTGCCCTTTTAAAAACCACTGGATATCAATAAAGATATCCAAGCAATAAATCGTTACTTAACCGTAGGCAATCCCGCTTTACTCCAAGCCAAAATGCCACCCGTCATATTATGCGCTTTCTCAAAACCTGCTTTCGTTAAAATTCCCGTTGCTGCAGCCGAGCGACGACCACTCCGGCATTGCAATACCACCGTCTGCCCTTTATACGCATCCAACTCAGCTATACGCTTTTCTAATTGGCCTAATGGAATAAAAATTGCGCCTTCAATGTGGCCAGCATCCCACTCATCTTGCTCACGCACATCCACAATCACCGTCTCACCACTGCTCGCCCACGCCGCCGCATCCGCAGGTGACACCACTGCCAGCTCATCGCTTGCATTACAACCCTGTAATACCAATCCGAACACCAACGCCATGCTTGCCAAAAATTGTTTCATTATCCACCCCTATTCTTCCACATTAAAAAATCATTATACTTGAGTTAATGGTAAAAACGGGTGCTTTTTTTCAGCTAAGAATCATGTAGGATAA
>CAZRAY010000025.1:0-25753 GCA_964598235.1 uncultured Piscirickettsiaceae bacterium | reverse complement strand
CTAATAATACGACCTTCTTTCATTAGAATTCCAAGCACACTGTACGTTAAGTAATCTTGTTGTTTTCCATCATTGTCACTTTGAAGACCTAAATAATGTGCTGAATCTGAGTTTGTTATTCCAGCTGGATTTGCTTCAGCAAATTCTTCTAATGCATCTTTTAATAGGGTGATACCAATTTGTGCCTTTTCAATTACACCCGTTGGAACATTTATATCTTTTTGAACACGACGAACTGTACCTGTTGGTATGACTGTATTATATAATGTACCACCAGCATCAATGGTGCCAAAGCTTGAAATTAATTCGGATTCTATTTTTAACGCTTGAACTTCGCTTAGATCCCCTACTAATTGAGTGACCATTACATCACTACCACTATCAATAATTTCTTTAATGAATACACCTTTTCGTGTTTCATCAACATTGATGATGTGATTCCATGCTCTGCTTCCAGTGCCTTTACCAATGTAGAAAATTTTAGCTGGATTTGAACGAGGATCTTTTAATGCATAGACATAATAGTTTTTGTTCAAACTTCACTCCGGTTTATTTTCATATAACTTGTTAATAACGAGAATAATAACTATTCCATAATTGTGCTGTATCACTGCAATTTATGGCTAATTTTTCTGTCGTAAATCTGCCCGATGAATATATAGCCATTGAATGGCAATAATGGGAATGGCAGAAGCAATCCGTCCATCTTGAATCATTTGATAAGCATCATCGAATTTAACGGTGCTGACGCGAATATCTTCATTTTCTTCTGGTAGGCCGTAGAACCCGCCTACATCAGTGGTGTCTACTTCGCCATAGAAGAGGGTGAGTTGCTCTGAAGAACCGCCGGGCGTGGTATAAAACCGGCTGATTTGGGTGAGTTTTTTGATTTCACAGCCGGCTTCTTCGATGGCTTCGCGATAGGCAACCTCTTCGGCGGTTTCGCCTTGCTCAATGCCGCCCGCTACTATTTCTAATAGCCAAGCATCATCAGGATTATCTTGGAATAGGGCGCCCATTCTTATTTGTTCGATTAAGACGATTTCATCGCGAATGGGATCATAGAGCAAGACGCCAACGCAGTTATTGCGATGGAAGAGTTCTCGTTCAATGGGGTCTGTCCAGCCGCCTTCAAATAGGGTATGGCGAAGGGTGAGTTTTTTGAGTTTGAAAAAGCCATCGTAGACGTTTTCATGCTGTTGGATGTTGATTTGTTTTTTCATGCTTCGATTTTTGCATGATTTTGCGGTTAAAGCAAAGTGTGAAAATATTTTTATGCTGTCATCTCGACCGTAGCGGAGAGATCTGGCTTGTTATTTTAGGCATTAAGAACCCTCCGCTACGGTCGGGGTAACAAACATTAAGGCGAACGGGAGTGGGTGGGTGGCGGGTTAGGGTTTGACTTCGATACCGCTTAGGTTTTGTAGTAGCGCAATAAATTTAGATCCATCTTTTTCGATATGCTCTAGTTTAACCGGTAAATAACCTAAACTAGGGGCACACCAGAGGATGGTTTGGCGTTCTGGTTTGTTATCGGCTGTTTTTACCCGCTGGCGAAGGAGTTTAATCGCTTCAAATTTGCCGAATGGGGTGTTAATGATTTCGGTACCTTGTCGTATCAAGGTATATTCTTTGATGCGATATTTATCGACGACGTTATAGCGCAACGCTGGCTTTTCAGCAATCAGATCATTGATCAGGGCTTGCTGATAGGAGAGTTTGTCGAAGGTGTCGGGTGTCAGCGGCAATTGATACGGGCGGCTTTTATATTCGATGTCGATTTGTTTTTGTGTCCAATCAAAAGTGGTGGTGATATGTTTTTCTTTTTTGCCCCCTGTGCGGTCATAGGCATAGGTGAGCGATTGAATGTGGTTGCCATTTTCTTGCCAGGTGCTTTTTTCTTGGATATGGTCGGGCGCAAACATTTTAGCAAGGCCGAGGGGCTTGCTGTTTGTTGTCATGGTACGGGTATTATCTTGATTTGTGATCAGCTGTTGATGGAGCTGGGCGATAGCCATAGATTTAGTTGAAACAGTGTAATCGGCTTCAAAATCAGGCATGGCTTGCACTGCACTGATATTGGCAATGAAAAGTAATAGTGAGAATCCGTAACGCATAGTGCTCCTTTTAGGTTGGCGGCGTTATCTGTCCTGTGGCGATTTGTTTGATGGCTTCAGGATAGAGAGTGTGTTCTTGCGCGAGCACACGCTTGGCGAGTGTGTCGGCAGTATCGTCGGGTAATACCGTTACCCTTGCTTGTAAGACCACTGGGCCGCCATCAAGTTCTTCTGTTACATAATGAATGCTGGCACCATGTTCCGCTTCGCCCGCATCTATGGCGCGTTGGTGGGTGTTTAAGCCGGTAAATTTAGGCAATAGGGACGGATGGATATTGATCAGTTTGCCAGCGAATTGTTCCACGAATTCAGGCGTAAGAATACGCATAAAGCCGGCTAAAACAACGAGATCGGGTTGGTGTTTGTTGATTTCTTTGGCTAAGGCGAGATCAAAACTGAGGCGATCGTCATATGCTTTATGGTCAATCGTCGCGGTTGGAATCGCTTGTGTTTCGGCGTAGTTTAGGCCAGGTGCATTAGGACGATTGCTGATAACGGCTTTGACTTGTGCTGGCAAAGTGTCGTGTTGAATCGCTTCAACGATGGAGATCATATTGCTGCCACGGCCTGAAATGAGGATGACGAGTGAAAACGAGGGTTCAGGCATCGTTATGCCATAAACACTTGAGGATCAGCATCATTTTCTTCTGCAGATTCAACTTTTCCAATCAGGGTTGCACTTTCACCTAAGGCGACCAGCAACTCAAGGGTGGCATTGGCATCTTCTTCGGCGACACAAATAACCATGCCAATACCGTTATTGAAGGTGCGATACATTTCTTCATCCGTGACATTGCCTTGTTCTTGCAGCCAATCGAAGATAGCCGGGCGCTGCCAGCTAGTTGAATCAATAATGGCATTGACTCCTTGCGGTAACACACGCGGAATATTTTCAAGTAAACCACCGCCTGTAATATGGGAAAGGGCATGGATATTGATTTCATGGTGTAGGCGTAATAGTGTTTTAACGTAGATGCTGGTTGGCGCCAGTAATTTTTTACCTAGTGTGCTGCCATCAAATGCAGAATCAAGCGCAACACCACTACGGTCGACAATCTTACGAATAAGTGAATAGCCGTTAGAGTGTGGGCCTGATGAGGCAAGACCAATCAAGACATTACCTGGGCGCACTTGGCTGCCATCAATAATGCGTTCTTTTTCAACGATGCCGACACAGAACCCAGCCAGATCATAATCGCCATCTTCATACATACTTGGCATTTCAGCCGTTTCGCCACCGACCAACGATGCGCCTGCGAGGCTGCAACCATCTGCAATACCAGAAATAACCGCTGTCGCCACATCAAGATTAAGCGCACTGGTGGCATAATAATCAAGGAAGAAAAGCGGCTCTGCACCGAGCACGATAATATCATTCACACACATGGCCACCAGATCGATGCCAATGGTGTCATGGATCCCGGTTTCGATCGCAAGGCGAAGCTTAGTGCCAACACCATCGGTGCCTGACACCAAAACAGGTTGTTTATAACGATCGAGTGGGAGCTCAAATAAGCTACCGAAACCACCGAGGCCGGCCATGACACCAGGACGGCGTGTTTTAGCGGCTAATGGCTTGATACGTTCAATTAATGCATTGCCTGCTTCAATATCAACGCCGGCATCTTTATAGCTGAGAGAATCAGTCGATTTAGTACTCATTTTTGTCCTTAATTCTTGAAGGTCTTTCTATGCTGTAAAACAGCGTGATAGAATAACATAATGTATCGATTATTGATTATTTTTACCACTGCTTTTTTGCTGATTTCCACAGCCGCATTTGCTGTTGAGATGACTGATTTGTATGTGGCTGAGCAGCGGGTGGCATCACAAGATGTGGCTGCCCGCGATATCGCTGCAGGCAAAGGCTTGCAAACCGTTTTACTTAAGGTGGTGGGCGATCGCAGGCAGGTGGAATCCATCTCCATGACAAGCTTGTCAGAAATTGCACCCAGTTTGGTGGCGCAGCATCAATATTATGACGCGAATGCGGCAAAATTTGCGCACGACAATACGGCACCAGAACAATTGGCCGTGCGTTTGCACTTTGATGAAGCAAAAGTGAACCAACAAATATTAGATTGGGGCTTGCCTGTTTGGGGCAAATCGCGGCCAGACGTTTTATTACTGATCGTGATGGATGATGGCGATGAGAAACGGGTGTTAACCGATGGCAGTGCAGCGGCTAAGTTGGCGATGGCCGTGGCGCGTGAAAGAGCGATTCCTTTATTGTTGCCATTAATGGATTTAGCCGATCAACAAGCATTAAATATGGCTGCATTGTGGCGGGGTGATTTTGATGCGGCAACGCCTTTTGCAACACGATATCAAACGCCTTTGCTGGTAACCGCTCGGATGGCGAGCCAACAAAATGGCCAATGGCGAATGCAATGGCAATATAATGCCTATGGTGAGGTAATGCATTGGCAATCTCGAGGCGATACGGATCAGGCGATACGATTGGGTATGCAGTTGTTGGTCGATAATGTGGCTGGACAATTTAGCCATGTGAAATCAACAGATGCGACACGGTTTTTATTAGAGGTTGAGGATGTGTCTGGCTTTATGGCCCATCAAAAAGTGATGACGTTTTTATCGAACTTAACCTATGTTAATAAGGTGCAACAGCATGCTTTGATTGAAGGTGTGCTCACGGTGTCATTGAATTATTTTGGAGATGAAAAGGCATTACGAACAGTTATTTCAGGTGGCCAAGTATTAACGCCATTATCTGATATTATTGATGCTGATAGATTGTATTACCAAGTGAAGGCTGCATACCGATGACAAGACAACAGTTACCGAATATGATTTCTATTTTTCGTATTCTATTGGTGTTGCCGATCGTATGGGCTTTATTAACAGAACAATTTGCTTTAGCGGCATTTTTATTTGTGGTAGCGGGTGTGTCAGATGCCTTAGATGGCTTTTTGGCTAAACGCTATCAATGGGAATCGCGCTTGGGATCTATCCTAGATCCCGTGGCGGATAAACTACTGCTCTTATCTAGTCTGCTCACGCTGGCATGGTTGAATTTGATTCCACAATGGTTAGTCTGGCTGGCTGTGGCGCGCGATGTAATGATTGTGGCCGGCGGATTGGCATATCATCACTTAATTGGGCGTTTTTCTTTGGTGCCGTTGTGGAGCAGTAAGATTAATACCGTGAGCCAGATTACCTTGGTAGGATTAATTATTTGTCAGCAATTAAATTCTGTATTTAATTCAGCGGTCATGGTCATGGTGTGGCTGGTGATGGCGAGCATCCTGATTTCAGGATCTGAATATATTTTAGTGTGGGGAGTGCGCGCATGGCAACAAAGCAGGCGACAACAACAAAACAAGTAACGCAAAATGCAGCACCGATAGCAGATTCAACCAAATTATGGTGGTTGGCTATTGCAGTCGGTTGTGGCTATTTATTTCATTTGCTAGCCCCTATTCTAACGCCTTTTTTTGTGTCAGCAGTATTGGCCTATTTAGCGGATCCCATTGCGGATAAATTGGAGGAAAAAGGGTTATCACGTACAACATCAGTCGTGATTGTGTTTGGTGGCTTGACCCTCATCGTATTAGTGCTCTTACTGGTATTAATGCCGTTATTGATGAACCAGTTAGGGGCGTTGATTAAACGGATGCCTGAATATTTAACGTTGCTGCAAACAGTATTGACATCATGGCTGGTGAAAATGGGCATGCCGGCAGATATTTTAGCCTTGGATAATTTGCGCGAAACGATGACGGCTTATTGGTCTGAAGTGGGCCAAGTTGTAGGGGGGGTAATGGGCTATGTATCCCGCTCAGGGATGGCAGCATTGCAAGTGTTGGCTAATATTGTGTTGATCCCCGTACTGACATTTTATTTATTGTGTGACTGGGATATTTTGGTGTCTCGTTTTCGTGCTTTATTACCACGTAAGCATGCGGCACGGGTGATTGGTTTGTCATTAGAATGTGACAGTATGCTCTCGGCTTTCATGCGGGGTCAGATCCTCGTCATGCTGGCGTTGGCCATTATGTATAGCGTTGGGCTGAGCTTGATTGGCTTGGAATTGGGCTTATTATTGGGTGTGATTGCAGGTATTGTGAGTTTTGTGCCTTATTTAGGTTTAATTGTTGGGATTTGTTTGGCTGGGGTGGCTGCTTTTTTCCAATTCCATTCTTGGATCCCCGTGGCGGAAGTGGTGGCGGTGTTTACCTTTGCACAAGTGATGGAAGGCACTGTGCTCACACCACGGCTTGTAGGTGATCGTATAGGTTTGCATCCTGTGGTGGTTATTTTTGCCGTGTTGGCAGGTGGCCAATTGTTCGGCTTTGCGGGTTTATTATTAGCATTACCTGTGGCGGCGGTATGTATGGTGTTATTGCGCCATGCGCATCAGCGATATTTAGACAGTGAGCTATATTCTTGAAGCAAAATATACTGCGATTAAATCCACAGGAGATATATTGCTTTGACAATTTCTATTTTGGTGAAAACACCGAGTTAGCATCTGCCTTGCTTGATTTAGTACAAAACACGACAACCGACTATCTCTATCTCTGCGCGCCATCAGGCGAAGGAAAATCTCATTTGCTAATGGCCACACAGCAAGCGGCACAACAGGCAGGTAAACAAGTAGCCTATTTTGCTTTGGATGTATTGGTTTCCGATGCAAACCCCGTTATTTTGGAAGGCGCGGAGCAAGCTGATATCGTATGCTTAGATGCGATGGAGAGTGTGGCGGGGTATCCTGATTGGGAGGAGGCTGTTTTTCACCTTTTTAATCGTTTAAAAGCATCAGGCAGTCAGCTTTTAGTAGCGGCTTCTGCTATTCCGAGTGACATGGTGCTATCGCTTGCTGATTTAAGATCACGCTTAGAAACGGGCACGCATTATCAATTATCCGCACTAATGGACAGTGATAAACAACAAGCATTGCAAAAACAAGCTGCCTACAGAGGGCTCAGCTTGGCAGATAATGTTGCAGATTATTTATTACGGCATTATGGGCGAGATATGGTGGGTTTAATGGCGGTGTTGAAACGCTTAGATGAGGCATCGTTGGCTGAGAAGAGGCGATTGACTATTCCGTTTATTCAGCAAGTTATTGTTTGATGACGCATAAATCTCTTACCGTTATTATTCCCGGTTTAGCGCCGTTATTATCTCAAGAGCTTGCGGCCAGTTTATTGCCTAAGCAACTGAAAAAAATATTGAAACACGGAAAGGAAACCCCCGATGAAGCAACGCTTGTCAGGCACTTGTTTCGCTTATTTAGTAAAGCTAAAATGGAGAGCAATGATCTCCCTGATATTGCCATGTCGGGTATCGGATCTGGGATAAGGCTGAGCCCTTGTTATCTGCGTGCGGATCGAGATCAGTTACGTTTGTTTGGGCCAGAGCAGTTAGCCTTAACAGAATCAGAAGCCACAAAACTTATCGCATTTATCCAACCGTTGATGCCTGCTGAATTAACGCTAGATACGGCGGATAAATGGCATCTAGCGCTTCCTGAGGCACCAAAGGCGGACTTTACTGCGCTAGCGGATGTGGTTGGCCGCGCGGTACAGCCTTATTTACCGCAAGGGGATGAGGCGCGTGATTGGATTCGACTATGGAATGAAGTTCAGATGCAGCTCCATGAATGCCCACTTAATGAACAGCGCGCATCGGCAGGGAAGCTGCCTGTTAACAGTGTGTGGTTTTGGGGATTAGGTGATTTTGAACCCGCTATTAACCGTTGGAATAGTATTGCAGGTGAGCAGGATGCGTTATTTGATTTAGCGAGGTCGGTTAATTTAACCGTGCATCCTTTAGAAAGAGAAGTCAGCCATCTATCGCGTGGTAATCATTTATGGTTATTACCTGAATTTTCATTAGAACAAGATATTGAAACGCAATTAGCGGACTTAGAAAAGACTGTTTTTGAGCCTGTTATGGCCGCTTTAAAATGGCGAAAAACATCAACAGCCAGCTTCGTTTTTCCTGAATTAGCACGATATGAAATAACGCCAATGTCTGCTTGGAAGAGCTGGTAAATCAATATGATAGAAGGCCTATCTAAACTAGATTCGACAGGCTGGGAGGACTTGCCAGCCGCTTGGCCAGATAGCGTGCGCCGCATACTGGCTGCGCGAGGGATTAAAAGCGAACAGGATTTACTTTACCCCCTAGCGGACTTACCAAACCCGCAGCAGTTACTGGGTATGGAAGCGGCAGTTAAGGTGTTAGCTAACGCAATTCGCACGCAGCAAAAAATCATGATTGTGGCTGATTTTGATGCGGATGGCGCAACCAGCTGTGCGGTGGCGATTCGCGGTTTGCAGAGCATGGGGGCGTTGGCGGTTGATTATATTGTGCCCAGTCGCTTTATTCATGGCTATGGCCTGACCACTGAGCTATTAGCAGACATTCCCTTAGTAGGTCAGCCAGATGTGTTGATGACGGTTGATAATGGCATGGCGAGTATCGACGGCGTGGCAGTGGCAAATGCGCGTGGAATGCAGGTGGTGGTGACGGATCATCATTTACCGGGGGAACAGGTGCCAGATGCGGCGGCCATCGTGAATCCAAACCAAGCAGGTGATACCTTTCCGAGCAAGAATTTAGCCGGTGTTGGCGTGTGTTTCTATGTATTGCTTGCTTTACGCACATATTTAAGAGAGCAAGGCTGGTTTGAGGCGCAAAGTATTGAAGAACCTAAGCTGACACCGTTGCTAGATTTAGTTGCTTTAGGCACCGTTGCTGATGTGGTGCCATTGGATAAGTTAAATCGCACCTTAGTGCAGTTAGGTCTCATTCGGATTAGACGAGGACAGGTGAGCGCTGGATTGAAAGCGCTGATTGATGTGGCGGGCAAGACTTTAGCGGGACTGTGTGCGGCTGATTTTGGGTTTGCGGTCGCCCCCCGATTAAATGCGGCTGGGCGGTTGGAAGATATGCGGTTGGGCATTGATACGCTGCTCTGCGATGATAAAGCGACGGCACAACAATATGCAAGCCAACTTGATAGCCTAAATTTGCAACGACGAGAGGTTGAGAAAACGATGCAGGAACAGGCGCAATCAATGTTATCAGCGATGCCTGTATTACAAGCGTGCAAACCCTTAGGTTATTGTTTATTTGATGAAGGCTGGCATCAAGGAGTAATCGGTTTATTGGCTTCGCGGATTAAAACACAACAACATCGACCTGTTATTGCGTTTGCACGCGGGGAGAATGGCGAGGTAAAAGGCTCGGCGCGCTCTATCGAAGGGATCCATATTCGAGATGTGTTGGCCGGTATGGCCAGCCAAGCGCCAGAGATGTTATCGCGCTTTGGTGGGCATAGTATGGCGGCGGGAATGACGCTATTGGAACAGGATTTACCACGGTTCGAGGCGTTGTTTTTAGCGGTGTTGGCAGATACCGTTGCGCCAGCAGTATTAACTCAAAAAACGATGACAGATGGTGAGTTGCTAAGCGCGGAGCTGACTTTATCGTTAGCTGAAACATTAGATCAGTTTGTGCCATGGGGTCAGGGATTTAAGACGCCGCTGTTTCAAGGGGTGTTTAAGGTGGTCGCTTGGCGACAAGTGGGGCAAGAGAAAAACCATTTACGCATGCAATTGCAACATTTAGAGCAAACCAGCAGCATCACGGCGATGGCATTTGGTGAAACCCGCTCAGAATGGCTGGAAACAGATGGTGAAGTGTTGGTTTGTTATCGCATTTCAGTCAATACTTTTCGCGGCGACCGCAGTTTACAGTTATTAGTCGAAAACCTGTTTCAAGTGTAAATGCCGATAAGCTAAAGTTATAGGGTACTACTTTAGTCTTAGATTCCCTTAAGGGCTTGACGCAGAGCGGGATTACAAGTAAATTAATGGGTTTTATTCTAGCATTGCTCTTTGTCGGAAAGAGTTGTGGTGCTAGGAAATATCATACTTAATCATGACAGAGTAAGGGAAACACGTGGACTTAAGCGGTGGCGACATTTTAATTCGTTGTTTGAAAGACGAAGGGGTTGAATTTTTATTTGGATATCCAGGCGGCGCAGTGCTTCATATTTATGATGCATTGTATAAGCAAGATGATGTCAAACATATTCTTGTTCGTCATGAGCAAGCAGCGACGCATGCTGCCGATGGTTATGCGCGCGCAACAGGGAAGCCGGGTGTTGTTTTAGTGACGTCTGGTCCTGGCGCAACCAATGCCGTAACAGGTATTGCAACGGCGTATATGGATTCTATTCCGATGGTGGTGATTACGGGTCAAGTAGCCACGTCTAGCATTGGTAGTGATGCGTTTCAAGAAGTCGATGCGGTTGGGATTACACGTCCTTGCGTAAAACATAATTTCCTTGTGAAAGATGTGAATAAAATTGCTGAAACAATGAAGAAAGCCTTTCAAGTGGCGACAACAGGTCGTCCAGGCCCCGTTGTGGTTGATATTCCGAAGGATATTACAGACCCTGCGATTAAAGTGCCTTATGAATATCCTACAGCGGTAGCGATGCGCTCATATCAACCTGCAATTGAAGGAGATCCTGAGCTAATCAAAGAAGCCGTTGCTTTATTACTGACAGCGAAACAACCGATGATCTATTCAGGTGGTGGCGTGGTGTTGGGGCAAGCTTCAGAAGAACTCCGTACTTTTGTGAGTACATTAGGCTTCCCAATTACCAGCACTTTAATGGGTTTGGGGGCTTATCCTTATGATGATGAGCAGTTTATTGGCATGTTGGGTATGCATGGTAGCTATGAAGCCAATATGGCAATGCATGATTGTGATGTATTGATTGCGGTGGGCGCACGATTTGATGATCGGGTAACCGGTAAAATTGCTGAATTCTGCCCCGATGCCAAAATTATTCATATTGATATTGATCCGTCGTCAATTTCGAAAACGATTACAGTTGATGTGCCGATTGTTGGCAATGTTGGCAATGTGTTGCAGGAAATGAATAACTTGCTGGCAAGCCAAGAGATGCCAAATATTGATGCTTGGTGGACGATTATCAATGATTGGCGCTCAAGACAATGTATGGCCTTTGATCGTGATAGCGATAAAATCAAGCCACAACGGGCGATTGAAATTGTGCATGAAATTACGGGTGGGGATGCGTACGTTACATCCGATGTCGGTCAACATCAAATGTGGGCAGCACAATTTTATGGCTTTGATAAGCCGAACCGTTGGATTAATTCAGGCGGCCTAGGCACAATGGGCTTCGGCTTACCTGCTGCAATGGGTGTACAGCTCGCTTATCCAGATGAAACCGTTGTTTGTGTGACAGGTGAAGGTAGTATCCAGATGTGTATTCAGGAATTATCAACCTGCTTGCAGTATGGTTTGCCAATTAAAATTGTGGCGTTGAATAACCGTTATTTAGGTATGGTTCGGCAATGGCAGCAGTTTTTTTATAAAGAGCGCTATTCGCATTCTTATATGGAGTCGTTGCCTGATTTTGTGAAACTGGCAGAAAGTTATGGTCATGTGGGCATTCGGATTGAAGATCCTAAAGATTTAGAATCAGAATTGAAACGTGCTTTTGCAATGAAAGATCGCTTGGTCTTTATTGATATCGTGACGGATCAAACAGAAAACGTATACCCAATGATCGCAGCAGGGATGGCGCATAATGAAATGCATCATTCACCACATTGTACATTGCCACAAAATCCAGAGCGGGAATTAGCATAATGCGGCATATTATTTCGATTTTAATTGAGAATGAAGCGGGCGCATTATCACGTGTTGCAGGATTATTTTCTGCACGTGCGTATAATATTGAATCATTAACTGTTGGGCCGACTGAAGATTCGACTTTGTCACGCATTACTATTGTGACATTGGGCTCAGAAACCATTATTGAACAAATCATCAAGCAAGTGGATAAATTGATTGATGTGGTCGCTGTTAATCAGCTCACCAGTGATTTACACATTGAGCGTGAAATTGTATTGGTGAAGGTGAAAGCGTGCGATAGCCAAGAGCGCGAAGATTTAAAACGCCTTGCAGAAGTATTTCAAGGCAGAATCATAGATGTCACAACCGATACTTATATTATTGAATTGACTGAATCTGTGGTTCAGATTGATTCATTTATTGCGGCGTTAGCCGAGCATGAAATTATAGAAACAGTACGTTCTGGTGTCTCAGGTATTGCCCGTGGTGGCAAAATCTGTGAGGCAGAATAATAAACATTTATAGAAAATTATTTTTTTAAGGAAAACATTATGAGTTTGAACATGTATTACGATAAAGACTGTGATTTATCGATTATTAAGGGGATGAAAGTCACCATTGTAGGGTATGGTTCACAAGGCCATGCACACGCAAATAACCTGAAAGATTCAGGTGTCGATGTCACTGTTGCATTACGTGATGGTTCCTCTTCAATTCCTAAAGCAACCGGTTCTGGCTTACGTGTTGAAACAACAGCGAAAGCAGTACGCGATGCTGATTTGGTGATGATTTTAACACCCGATGAATTCCAAGGCGAACTCTATAGAGATGAGATTGAGCCTAATTTGAAAAAAGGTGCGGTATTAGCCTTTGCACATGGTTTCAGTATCTTATATAACCAAGTTGCACCACGTAATGACTTAGACGTTATTATGATTGCCCCTAAAGCACCGGGCCATACCGTGCGTAGTGAATTCGTACGCGGTGGTGGTATCCCAGATTTGATCGCGGTGCATCAAGATGCATCAGGTCGCGCCAAAGAAATCGCATTGTCTTATGCTTCTGGTGTGGGTGGCGGTCGTACGGGTATTATCGAAACCACTTTCCGTGATGAAACTGAAACAGATTTATTTGGTGAGCAAGCGGTGTTATGTGGTGGTGCCGTTGAATTGGTTAAAGCGGGTTTTGAAACATTAACAGAAGCAGGCTATGCACCAGAAATGGCTTACTTTGAATGTTTGCATGAATTGAAATTGATTGTAGATTTAATGTATGAAGGTGGTATCGCTAACATGAATTACTCGATTTCAAATAACGCTGAATATGGCGAATATGTTACCGGCCCTAAAATCATCAATGAAGAAAGTCGTAGAGCGATGCGCGAAGCATTGAAAAATATCCAAGAAGGTAAATATGCAAAACAATTTATTTTAGAAGGTGCAACAGGTTACCCAGAAATGACGTCAATGCGTCATATCAATGCAGAGCATCCTATTGAAAAAACAGGTGCGAAGCTGCGTGAAATGATGCCGTGGATCAATAAAATTGTAGATAAATCTAAAAACTAAAAGCACGTTCACCTTTTCACTCAGCATGGCGTTATTTCCGTACTCGAATGGTCACATATGAATTATATGCTCACATTCTCTGCGCGAAAATGCCTTGTTCTGAGCGAAAATCTAAACGTGCTGAATAAAATGAAGTAGTATTAAACGGGGATAAGTAGCAATACTTATCCCCGTTTTGTTTTCAGCTATCTAAAGCGAGTATTACACCATGTCATTAAAAGAAAAATATCGGGATACAAAGGGCATTTATTTATTGCCTAACCTGTTCACGACAGCTGGTTTGTTTGCTGGGTTTTATGCCATTATCGCGGCGACCCGTGGTGATTTTGAATCGGCAGCCATTGCAGTATTTATTGCGATGATAATGGATGGGTTTGATGGCCGAGTGGCAAGAATGTTAGGGGCACAAAGCGCGTTTGGCGCTGAATATGATAGTTTGGCCGATATGGTGTCATTTGGGATGGCACCGGCATTGGTAATGTATCACTGGTCATTAGTCGGCATGGGGAAGGCAGGATGGTTGGTTGCTTTTATTTATGTGGCTTGTGCAGCACTGCGCTTAGCCAGATTTAATACCCATCTTGATGATGAGGAGTCGGATAAAGGCTTTTTCCAAGGCTTAGCCAGCCCCGCGGCGGCGGCGTGTTTAATGGGTTGGGTGTGGTTAGGGGCCGCCAATGAATTTAATGCTAGCTTAACGTCAACGGTTGGGCTGTTTTTGACTTTTACTTGTGGTGCGTTAATGGTCAGCAACTTGCGATATCATAGCTTTAAAGGTGTTAACTTTCATGATAAGGTGCCGTTCGTTGTTGTTTTGATGATCGTGTTCGTCTTCGCGTTGATTTCATTGGACCCACCGATTGTATTGTTTAGCTTGTTTGCAATTTACGCATTATCTGGGCCAGTACTTGGTTTGAATGATTGGCGAAAAAAGGAGCAAACGACAGAAGAATAGCGTTGACATTTCAATGTTTTAGATTACAATGCATCCTATGAACACGAAACAATCTTTTTTCACAACAAATCAGGGTGCTGTTTCTCAGCAAGGTTTGTCTGTGTGCGTGTTTAATCTGCAGTCACTCCTGCTTCTACTGCCTTAGGGCATATATAACGAAGCAATACAGCTTTCTTAGGGCATATATAACGAAGCAATACAGCTTTGTCAGCGCTATAGCTGGCAACTATTCTGAGATATGACATTCCGTCGCTTTTTATACGGTTATCTGACAAAAATATTTGTCGTACAAATGTCTCAAATGAAATATAATTCTGTATAAATTGGAGCAGAACAATGAGTGACAAATTAATTATTTTTGATACCACCTTACGAGATGGTGAACAGAGCCCTGGTGCATCGATGACCAAGGACGAAAAAGTGCGGATCGCGAAATCCTTAGAAAAAATGAAGGTGGATGTGATCGAGGCAGGTTTCCCGATTGCCAGCGTGGGCGATTTTGAAGCAGTAGAAGCGGTTGCCAATGTGATTACGGATAGTCGGATCTGTGCACTTTCTCGGGCTTTAGATGGCGATATTGATCGCGCGGGTGAGGCCTTAAAAGGGGCCAATGCGTCGCGTATTCATACCTTTATTGCCACCTCACCGATTCATATGGAAATGAAATTGCGGATGTCACCTGATCAGGTGGTTGAGAACGCGGTGAAAGCAGTGAAACGCGCACGGCAATATACAGATGATGTTGAATTCTCGCCAGAAGATGCAGGGCGAAGTGACCCGGATTTTTTATGTCGTATTTTAGAAGCCGTGATTGATGCGGGCGCGACAACGCTTAATATCCCAGACACGGTGGGATATAACTTACCCAGTCAGTTTGGTCAGTTAATCCAGACCTTACGTGAACGGATCCCAAATTCAGATAAAGCCATCTTTTCGGTGCATTGTCATAATGATTTAGGCTTGGCGGTGGCCAACTCTTTGTCGGCAGTATTGCATGGTGCACGGCAGGTTGAATGTACGATCAATGGCTTAGGTGAGCGTGCGGGTAATGCGGCGTTAGAAGAAGTCGTGATGGCCGTGCGGACGCGGCAAGATATGTTTACTTGCGATAGCAATATTGATGCTACCCAAATTTTAACTGCATCGCGGTTGGTTTCTGGCATAACAGGATTTGTGGTGCAACCCAATAAAGCAATTGTGGGAGCAAACGCCTTTGCCCATGAATCAGGTATTCACCAAGATGGTGTGTTGAAAAATCGTGAGACTTACGAAATCATGCGTGCTGAAGATGTGGGCTGGCATACCAATAGAATGGTGTTAGGCAAGCATTCAGGGCGCAATGCATTCCGCACTCGTTTAGAAGAATTGGGCATTAGTTTTGATTCGGAAGCCGATTTGAATGCAGCATTTAAACGCTTTAAAGAATTAGCCGATAAAAAACATGAAATTTTTGATGCCGATTTGCAAGCATTAGTCACAGATACCAATACGGAAGTTGATGAACGGATTCGTTTAGTCTCCTTGCTTGCCCACAGTGAAACTGGTGAAACCCCACGTGCCACGGTAACACTTTCAATCGACGGCGAAGAGCAAAAAGTGGAAAGTACGGGTGGTGGCCCCGTGGATGCGGCATTCAAGGCGGTTGAGCAAATTGTACAAAGCCACACTGAATTGCAACTTTATTCAGTGAGTAATGTGACAGAAGGCACGGATTCACAAGGCAAGGTCAATGTACGCCTTGAGAAAGGTGGCCGGATTGTCAGTGGACAAGGATCTGATACCGATATCGTGGCGGCGTCGGTTAAGGCTTATGTGCAAGCCTTAAATAAGATGTTTGTGCCATCAGAACGGGCGCATCCACAAGTTTAATGGCAACGTTAAGCCCTAATCAATTTGCCATATTAGATGCGATGGGTATTCCTGTTTGGATTGAAAATACTCAGGATGGAGTTGATACCGTTATTCAAGCTGATTCTGTCGAAGGAGAGTTCCTTTCCTTCGACAGTGTTCAGGATGAACCAGGTCTCCAGAAGAGGGAAGAGACGGCTGCTGTTTTACCGCTGCTCGGCAATTCATCTGCCTCGCGGATGTTGATTGGGGTGGATTTATCCTTGGCTGGTAATACGATGAATTCACGTCTATTATTAGCCATGCTATCGGCTTTAGGATTGCGCACAAATGAGCTCGTTATTTTAGCGTGGGATAAGAGCTACCAGCTGTTATTAGCAAATTTTTTAGAAACGGCATCGGTTACGCAAATAATGCTTCTGGGAGAACCAGTGACGGAGGATTGTTTGCAACAATCAATCAATAAACTGCACCATCAAAAACAGCTATTTCTAACGGTGGATACTTGGGTCAGCTATCATCCTGATGAATTACTTAAGCAGCCAGAAAACAAAGCCGCCGCGTGGCAAGATTTACAAAATTGGTATCATGCTTAAATCTCGTGCAATGACGCAGGCGGATGTACCAATGATTGCTAGTATTGAAGCGGAGGCAACCACATTTCCATGGCGTGCAAGGCTTTTTGAAGATTGTATTCGTGCAGGCCATCATTGCCAGATCTACTTTACCGATGATAACCCAATTATTGCCTATACTATTGTGCAACAGATTCTCGATGAAGCGCATTTATTAAATATTTGCGTGGCCTCAAGGCATCAGAATCAGGGATACGGTAGTTTCATTCTTGAAAGTGTGATAAAGTATGCAAAAATTAACAATTCCGTTACGGTGTTGTTAGAGGTGCGAGCAAGTAATCACGGCGCACAACAACTTTACCAGCGAGTAGGTTTTAATGAGATGACTATTCGACACCATTATTACCCCGCAGAAAAAGGGCGGGAAGATGCCATTCTAATGGCATTAATGTTGTTTGGAAATTGAAGCCGCCATCTTATGGGACGGATATCTGATAGTAGTTTGACGTAATGCGTCACTTTATGACAAAGAGGGGCCTTGTTTTAGTGCGTTAATTTTAGGAATGTTGGCAACAAGTCACTAAACTAGTCGAGTTTGGCGTAAAGGCATGAAATATGCATATATTTTATTAAATGTTTAGTTAAGTTTGGCGGCTTGACATGTTAAGTTGATTGCAATACCCTCAGTGGTGAGGGGTTTAGGGGAGATAATGGTGAAAGTGAACAAGTCACAAGGTTTCACGTTAATGGAGTTGATGGTTACGATTGTAATCATAGGGATTCTTGCGGCTATGTCGGTAGGATTAGTAAACTTAGTTAAAAGAGGTCGCCTTACAGCACAAATCAACACTTTGATTTCTTCGATTGGTATTGCGCGGAGTGAAGCGATAAAACGAAGCCAAACGGCTACAATTTGTAGTAGCACAAATGGGACAGCATGCAGTGGAAATGCTGATTGGGCAACGGGTTGGATTGTTTTTGATGATGTGAATGGTAATGCTACTGTTGATGCGCCTGCGGATACGATTATCAGAGTCTCCCCAAGGTTAACTGGTGGGAATACATTAATTTATGCTGGGTTTATTGCGAATGGCAGTTTAACGTTTGGGAGACAAGGGCGTTTCCTTAATGCAAATATCAATAATGGTACTTTTACGCTGACAGACACCACACTACCAGCGGCCCAAGTCAAACAATTAATTATTAGTGCTACGGGCAGAGCCCGCGTTATAAGATGAGTAATATATGTGGAATATAAAACAACAAAAACAGTCTGGTTTTACTTTAATAGAAGTATTAGTTTCCTTGGTCGTGTTATCGATTGGATTATTGGGTCTGGCATTTCTTCAAATGGTGTCATTGAAAAACAATCATAGTGCGCAATATCGAACGGAAGCCACAATAGAGGCTTATTCTATAGTGGATAGAATGCGTTCCAATCGTGCAAATGCACTTACTGGTGGATACAACGTTGCATTGGGAGCCGCGGGCGCAGGCAATGCCATTGCAATAGCGGATGTGGCAGCTTGGAAAGCGGCCTTGGCGATTGCATTTACCAGCGGAGATGGTGCCATTATAACCAATGTTGCAACGGGCGTAGTGACAATTACAGTGCAGTGGGATGATTCGCGAGGTGCTAATGGCGCAGCAGCGGAACAGCTAATGATGAGTGTACAAATATAATGAAAAATAGAGTGCAACAAAAAGGCTTTACGCTAGTTGAGGTAATGATTTCTCTCATATTAGCATCCTTGATCATTCTAGCGGTGGTGAGCTTGTTTATAGGAAATTCTCGTAATTATCGGATGGAAGAAGGTAATGCTCGAATTCAAGAAAATGGTCGATTTGCATTAGACATGCTCACGGAAAACATTCGCGGAGCAGGTTATTCTGGTTGTCTCGATGCAGATAAAATCAGGATAAACGTAATCGCGACCGCACCTGTGCCAGAAGCCTTTACAGGATCCAATAATATTATTCAAGGTTTTGAGGCGGGTGCAGGCTTGCCTGTTCCCGTGGCAGGGACAACGTTAGCAGGAACGGATGCTATTACACTTCGTAGAGCGGATGGTTGTGGTGCATCATTAACTGGTAATTTAGCTGCCGCTAATGCGAATATACAAATACAAACGCCAAACACTTGTAATCTACAACAAAACGATATTGTAATGGTGTCTGATTGTGAGGATGCGCATATCTTTAGAGTTACGAATAATCCTGGAGGCGTCGTTGTTCATGCTGCCAGTGGGAATGATGCAACGCATTTGTGCCGAGGTTATCCTGGCGGGATCGGGCCTGGGGCTTGCGCGGCGGGTGAAAATAAATTGTATCGTACCGATTCGGAAATAATGAAAATGAGTGCGGTTACCTATTATATTCGGAACAATGGTGCAAACCCGCCTATACCTTCATTATACGAGTATACGCGAGTAGGTGGTGCGCTTGAGTTGGTGGAAGGTGTTGATGATATGCAGATTTTATATGGGCTTGACACAGTTGGTGGTGATAAGATAATAGATGTTTATGCAAATGCAAATGCGGTGGCGGATTGGTCACAGGTTGTTGGTGTCAAATTAAACCTATTATTGGCATCAATAGATGATAATGTATTGGATGGACTTGTTCCAGGCGCGCCTTTTACAGCAACAGCGGACGGTTTAACGGTGAATGCGCCTGCTGCAGATTTGCAGTTAAGACGCGTGTTTTCTAGCGCTATTGGCCTGCGAAACTCGGTACCGTAGAGGGAAGATATGTTGAGAAATAAGAAGCAACAAACAGGTGCGGTACTAATGGTGACATTGCTAATTTTAATGGTAATGACTATTTTAGGCGTTGCGAGTATGAAAACAACGGTGTTAGAAGAAAAAATGGCGGGAAATTATCGGGATGGTAATCTTGCTTTCCAAGCCAGTGAATCGAGCCTTCGCGATGCTGAGGTTTGGCTTGCAACTCAGGCAACGGAGCCCGTATCTAACGCAATAGGCTCGAATAGGATATGGAATATCAACTCGATGAATGCTAACCTTGGAAGCTGGTGGACAACACTAACAGATGCATGGTGGACAGCGACTGCGGTTGCATATGTGCCAACCCTAACTGATGTTAACACGGCACCCCTGAATATTATAGAATATAAGGACTTTATACCTGATACATTATTAGTCGGAGGCTCTGGCCCTGCTGCGGGCATCACCTATTATCAGGTGACAGCGAAAGGTACCGGTGGCACCGATCAGGCAAAAGTATTATTACAATCTGTTACAGCAAGGAGATATTAAAATGTCCCGTTTTGTTTATATAAGTTTATTGGCATTATCGAGTGTTTTTTCAACGTCGGTTTATGCAGTCAACCTAAGTTTAGCTTCTGTGCCTTTGTATCTAGGAGGGAGTAATTCACCTAATATAATGTTCACACTGGATGATTCTGGCTCGATGCATTGGGAACACATGCCTGATTCCTTGGTCACTGGTAATTGGTGGCAAGAGCCAATGTATATGTTCCCTCGGGCTAATAGTATTTACGGGGCAGGGGATTATAACAATATTGTGCCAGATTTTGCACCGACAAATGCCAGAAGTATGAGGTTGCGTAGTAATGCAGTTAATAGCACATTTTATAGCCCCAAAATAAGGTATCTACCTTGGCTAGATTCGGTTGGCACTTCGATGGGGAATGTGTTGCCAACTTGTGCACCACATAATCCGACGAATACGGGGGCAGGCTGTCGTGACTTAACGATTAATAATACACAAAGTGCAGATTGGTATACAAGTACGACGATTGGCGCGATAGGAACGAGGACAACGGCAACTAGAACATTTTGGCCTGCCACGTATTATAATCATACGGGTGGGAGCTTAGTAAATATTGCTAATTTCCAACGGGTTGAGATTAGAACAAGCACGCCCACCTATGTAGTTACATTAGCAGATTCTGTAGACCGAGATGATTGTACGATATTATCGCCAACCAGTGTTAGCTGCAGCTATGTGCAAGAAATGCAAAACTTTGCGAATTGGTATAGTTATTATCGCTCTCGTATTTTAACCGCGCGAGCGGGTGTAGGTCGTGCCTTTGCGGGACAAGGCACAAATATGCGGGTGGGGTTTGGTTCGATCAATACAGGGACGACTAGTGTCGACGGTGTTTCAACACGTATTGTAAGGAATGGGGTTCGTGAATTCTCTGGTGCGAATAGAACAGCATGGTTTAACAGTCTGTATAATCACGTTATGAATCCGAATGGTACACCATTACGATGGGCAATAGATGGTGTTGGCCAATACTTCATGAGAACAGATAATCGGGGGCCGTGGAGTGAAACACCGGGCACGAGTAGTAGTTCGCCTCATTTGTCCTGTCGACAAAGTTATAATATTCTCATGTCAGATGGCTATTGGAATAATGGTGGCCCTACTGTGGGAAATTCGGACAGCACTGCGGGGGCTACTATCACTGGGCCATCTGGTTCATTCCAATATACACCCGGCCCGCCGTTCTCTGATACAAATACTAATAGTCTGGCTGATGTGGCTATGCAGTATTGGAAAACTGATTTACGGCCAGGGTTGACAAATGATGTGCCGACGAATCCCGCGGATCCTGCTTTTTGGCAACATATGGTTAATTTTACTGTGGGTTTAGGGGTGGGGGGAACACTTGATCCTGCGACTGATTTGCCTGCATTAACAGCGACCACTTTACAATGGCCTACAGTTGCAGTCTTTGATGGTAGAAGGGTCGATGATTTATGGCATGCGGCAGTCAATAGCCGTGGGGAGTTCTTTAGTGCCTCAAATCCTAAAGTGTTTGCCGATAAACTTGCGGATATTCTTGCCAATATTGTTGGCAGAGATTCAGCAGGAGGTACAGTGGCCTTAAATTCAGGATCGGTTGCCGCGGGCAGCGCAATCTACCAATCTGCATTTAATAGCGATGAATGGACAGGGCAATTATTTAAATTGCCGCTTAGCATTGTGGCTAATCAATTGGTGATTGGAGCCGACGCTTGGGGGGGGGGGGCTGCGACACTTTCAGGCCCCAGAAACATCCTGACACACACGGGCATATCAGGGGCTGTTTTCGCATTCGCATCACTTAGCCCACAACAACAAACGTTGTTAAATAATGATGCTACGATTGTTAGTTATTTAAGCGGCGATCAAAGTAATGAGCCTGCGTTTAGAGCGCGCACAACATTATTAGGTGATATTATTCATTCATCACCGCAATATGTTGGAGAGCCAAACCTAAGATATCCAGACATTTGGGATGGCGGGTCAGGGCCAGAAACAGCATATTCAGCATTTAAAACGGCCCAAGCAGGCAGAACACCTCATGTTTATGTTGGTGCAAATGATGGGATGTTGCATGCCTTTAATGCGGCTTCTGGTGCAGAAACATTTGCTTATGTGCCTGGCGGTGTCTATAACAATTTAGCAGAATTGGCTGACCCTAACTACAATCATAACTACTATGTGGATGAGACACCTGTGATAACCGATGCTTTCTTTGGCGGCAATTGGCATACAGTATTAGTTTCGGGCTTGCGTGGTGGTGGACAAAGTATCTTTGCGTTAGATATAACTGATCCGGGTGGCGTAGGTCCATCAGACGTATTGTGGGATTTCACTGATGACGACTTGGGCTATACCTTTGGAACGCCTAGTATTGTACGGATGCACAATGACAAATGGGTGGCGATATTCAGTGGTGGTTATGATAACACCCGTGATAATGATGCAGATGGCGCTGCGGGTGATAGTACAGATGGTAATGCATATTTATATTTTGTTGAGCTTGAAACAGGCAATTTGATCAAGAAATTTGATACAAAAACAGGGACAGCAGAAGATCCGACGGGCAATAACCGGCCTAATGGACTTTCCACTCCGTCTGCAGTGGATCTGGATGGCGACTTTATTGTTGATGTGGTTTATGCTGGAGATTTATTTGGCAATGTATGGAAGGTGGATGTATCTAGCGGGAATACTAACCAATGGAAATCTCCTTATGGCCCAGCTAACAATCCAACACCACTCTACACAGCTTGTGCTGCAGCGACGTGTACGCCAAGTAATGTGCAACCTATAACCACACAAATACAAGTTGTCCGTCACCCAGAAGAAGCGGGTTACCTAATGTTGTTTGGTACGGGAAAATATATTGAGGTGGGCGATAATAGCGATACAGGACAAACTACGCAAACATATTATGGCATCTGGGATAAAACAGAGAGCAGCTTGACCGCAATTGATCGAGGAAACCTACTGCAACAAGACATTATTGCAGAAGCTACGGTGGGAAGCTTTGATGTTCGTGCGAGTACAGATAATGCGATTGATTGGGCAATTCATAGTGGTTGGTATCTTGACCTGATTAATGTAGAGGGTGGTAACACCAATAATTTTGGTGAACGGCAGGTAAGTAATTCAGTTGTTAGAAATGATCATATTGTATTTACAACGCTACTGCCTTCGGATGACCCTTGTGACACAGGCGGCACTAGTTGGATAATGGAGCTTGATATGTATACGGGTAGCCGACTTGAATACTCGCCTTTTGATTTAGATAATGATGGTGCCTTTAGTCCGACGGACTTCGTTCAAGTTGGTGGTGTTTGGGTGCCAGTAAGTGGCGTAAAATCAGCAGTAGGTATCGTCTCCACGCCTGCTATTATTAGAAACCCAGATGGTTCGGTTGATTTTAAAATAGTGAGTGGTTCGGCTTCCGGCGGTTTAACGGCCATTGGAGAAAATCCGGGACCATCCGCAGCGGGTCGACAATCATGGAGAGAATTGGAGTTTTAATGTTTTTATTTAGGAGAAAAAAGGTGAAAACACATTATCTTTATGGGATCGTGGGAGTTTGTTTGATGTTCTCTGCTCAGGCAGCTGATAAGTATCAGTTACGAGGTGTGATTGATGAACAGATGAGGAATGAAGAAGATGTATTGATAGTGACTATCGATAACAAGCAATATCGTACCGACTATGAGGTTCTGGTTGAGCTTCCAGAAGATTATAATGAGGAAGATTATGGTCCTCTTTTTTCAGAAGGTCAATTGGTTGGTTTTGACTTGGGCATCGCTATTGATGAAGGTCTTCTTCCGCGCATATCGAAAGTGTGGGTAATTAAACTTGATGATTCCGAGAAAAGTAATCGCAAGAGCAGCGGTGGCTTAAACCGAATTATTCGAGAATAATACTTAGGTGATTGAATGAAATTTAAAAAAACAGTATCACAAGGCTTTACCTTAATTGAGTTAATAATTGTAATCATGATTATTGCGATATTGGCAGCAGTTTCCTGGTCCCAATATATTGATTTTGTAAGGAAATCCCGCCGAGCAGATGGGCAGTCTCAGTTATTGCAAGTGGCGAGTGTTGTAGAACGATGGTTTACAGAAAACAATGCCTATCCAGTGCAGGGGAATATACCCGCAGTGATGCTAAATTCACCACAGCAAGGTACAGTAGCATACACTATTACGTTAGCAAATATAGCGGGTCCGCCCGTGGGCTATACTTTAACAGCCACACCAGCAGGAGATCAGGCGAATGATGCTGAGTGTGCTGCGGCAGGTACTGTGCTGACATTAACCAATACAGGTGCCGTTACGCCGATTTTATGTTGGCCATAAACCTATCGAAATAAAATTAAGCTTGCCTTACAGTGAGGGCTGGCTTATTATTGCCTCTTTCATAGATATTGTAAATTTACAGTAATAATCTTTTTCAAGGAAACTATTATGGCATATGAATTACCTGCCTTACCTTATGCGGACTCGGCATTAGAACCCCATATTTCTGCGGAAACAATTAGTTTTCATTATGGTAAACACCATCAGACATATGTAACTAACTTGAATAACTTAGTGCCAGGCACTGAATTTGAAGGCTTGTCTGTTGAAGAGATTTTAATGAAAGCCGACGGCGGTATTTTTAATAATGCGGCGCAAGTGTGGAATCATACTTTTTACTGGAATGGGTTAACGCCAAACAGCAAAGGCGCACCCTCAGGGGCATTAGCAGCCGCAATTGATTCTGCATTCGGCTCATTTGAAGAGTTTAAAGCAAAATTTAGCACATCAGCGGCCACTAATTTTGGCGCAGGTTGGACATGGTTGGTTAAAAACTCACATGGCGTGATTGAAATTGTGAATACCAGCAATGCAGGCTGCCCATTAACCAATGGCCAGACACCATTGTTAACATGCGATGTGTGGGAACATGCTTATTATGTTGATTACCGAAATGCACGACCAAAATATGTGGAAGCATTTTGGAATTTGGTGAATTGGGATTTTGTTGAAGATAATTTCGGCGCATAATCTAGCAAACAAAAAACAGACTTTAAAATGATTTCAATGGCAGTTCCTTCAAGGAGCTGCCATTTTTGTTTTTTAAGCTATATGGATTCTCTAATAACGAGGAGCAAAGATTTTAGGCTATGTTTAAGGTGACAATGGTTTATTTGATAGGTAACAATTATAAAGAATGAGATGATGAGTGATGACACAATAACCAGCAGAGTTATACCAACATACGGTCGGCTCCCCGTTGCCTTTGAACGCGGCGAAGGCGTGCGTTTGTGGGATACAGATGGCAAGCAATACTTGGATGCATTGAGTGGCATCGCAGTCTGTGGCTTAGGGCATAGCCACCCTGCGATCACGGCAGCGATTTGTGATCAGGCGGCGACCTTATTGCATACATCTAATGTGTATCAGATCCCCTTACAAGAAGCCTTGGCCAATAAACTGACTGAATTATCAGGCATGGAGCAAGCCTTCTTTTGTAATTCTGGTGCTGAGGCGAATGAGGCGGCGATTAAAATTGCTCGGAAATATGGCCGAGATAAGGGTATTGAAAAGCCGGTAATTATCGTGATGGATGGCAGTTTTCATGGCCGGACGATGGCGACATTGAGCGCAACGGGTAATCCTAAAGTACATGCTGGCTTTGAGCCTTTGGTGCCAGGATTTGTGCGGGTGCCTTATAACGATTTAGATGCTTTGCGGATGGCCATTGGCCATT
>CAZRAY010000024.1:0-27110 GCA_964598235.1 uncultured Piscirickettsiaceae bacterium | reverse complement strand
TGATATAGCCATTTCCATGCTCAATTTCAACCAACATGCCATAACCAGCACGCCGTGATGATTTAATCACTAAACCATCCGCTGCCGCCAATACATCGCTACCTGAAGGCGCCGCAAAATCGATACCTTTATGAAAAGAGCGCTTCCCTGAAATGGGATGAATTCGATTGCCATAGCTAGATGAAATATAGCCTGATTGTGTCGGTGGGCCTGCTGGAATCGCAGATTGGAAGTGTGTATTCATCATATTGAACGATTGCATCACCGCTATCTTTTCATCTTGTTGTTGGAATAACACGGCAAGCGCATCCAACTCAGACATAAAGTCGACAGGCGATAACCAAGTGCCTTCTTCGTTTATCCCACCTTGACCTGGTGGTTCTGATAATAGAAAAGCCGCTGCGTCTAATTCTGCATCTTCTGCTAATCTCGTCATCAATGATTTCAATCGTATCGCTTCTGCCTGCAAAACGCCGATACGCCGTGCATAATAATCGGTCAGTTCTGTTGGCCCTTGTTCTGTTGCCGACATGGAGGTGATGGGGGTTAATCCTTCCGGTAACGGTAATGTTTTAGACACAACATCAAGGGGAACCATGGGCGCTTGTACTGCATAATATGTTGTCATTGCCGCCACAGACACCCCTGCCAACAATAAAACGGTAAGCACACCCAGTAACCATTTATTCACATGCCAATGGCGATGTAAACCTGATTTTTTTGAAATAATAATAACTTGCATCGTGTATCCTTAAGCGATGTTCAAAAACACATGTCGACAATCATGAAAAAACTTCATCCCATCACCGATGTGTTGCAGAAAAACAAACCCATTCACAACTTATCCCTACATTCACAACGGCTCAACCAAATTAATCTCGTTCTACAGCAGATTCTACCTGCTGATTTTATCTCTCGTTGCCACCTTGCTAATATTCGCGACAACAGCATAATTCTACAGACAGACAGTGCATCCATTGCCAATCTATTGCGCTTCCAAGCCGATTCCATTTGCCAGCAAATATCAACACAATGTCAGCTTAATATCTCACAACTAAAAATCAAGGTTCGCCCACTGACGACGTTGCAGCAAAGCAAAGCAAAATCAACACGCCATGCGATAGCCATCTCAGCTGATAATATTGCCATCATTTCTGCCACAGCAGAAACAATTAACGATCCTGCATTAAAAAACGCGCTGACCAAACTGGCCAAGCGCGTTAAAAATTCTTAACTGAACTTAATTTGCCGCCGCCGGCCTGCTAAATGAAATTGGTGCAGTTGCTTCATCTTCAAAGGTTACTAATTCCCATGCATCTTCTTGTGCTAATAAAGCGCGAAGCAATTGATTATTCACCCCATGACCCGACTTATAGCCACTAAATGCACCAATCAAACTATATCTTAATAAGTATAAATCGCCAATTGCATCTAATACTTTATGCCGTACAAATTCATCTTCATAACGCAATCCATCTTCATTGACAACACGATAATCATCTAAGGCAATCGCATTATCAACACTTGCGCCTAGCGCCAAGTTATTTTCACGCAACAACTCAATATCTTTCATAAACCCGAAAGTACGCGCACGGCTTACTTCGCGCACAAAAGAAGTTGATGAAAAATCAACCTCAACTTTTTGCGGGCGTTCCGTAAATGCAGGGTGTTTAAAGTCTATTTCAAAGGCCACTTTAAAGCCATCAAACGGTTCAAATTTCCCCCACTTATCGCCATCTTCAACCATAACTGTTTTTTTAATTCGGATAAATTGTTTCGCGGCAGACTGCTCTTCAATACCTGCTGATTGAATCAAGAAAACAAAAGGACCTGCGCTACCATCCATGATCGGCACTTCTGCCGCATTCAAATCAACATAGGCATTATCAATGCCTAAACCTGCAAAGGCAGATAATAAATGCTCAACCGTTGACACACTCACATCACCATTAACCAAGGTAGTTGACATCGATGTGTCGCCTACATTCTCAGCTTTCGCTTCAATTTCAACAACGGGTTCTAGGTCAATGCGGCGGAAAATAATGCCGGTATCGGCTGCTGCAGGGCGCAATGTTAAGTAGACCGTGTCGCCGCTATGCAAACCAACGCCTGTGGCGCGAATAATATTTTTTAGTGTTCTTTGTTTGATCACGGCAACAATTCCCCAAAGTTAATGTGCAAATAATAACATAAAATAATACGCCATTCAAAGTGGGACAACGCAAATAGCAGTTTTACTGCGTGGGATTGATAACAATTGCACTCGGGTGTCGTATTAACATCGAATAATGCCCTTTTTGACGCGAGACCCACCCTCTAATTTCAATCGGTTTATCTAGATAGGTCGCGAGATCAGGGAAATAGGCCATATTCTCTCGGGGGATCCGAATATCAAATTTTTTACTAATGATTAAACGGTAAAATCGCTTGCTACTCGTTATCCTATTTGCCTCGGCTAAATAGCGTCGCCACCCCTTAAATTTATGGCGTGCGACATGCTTTGCCTCACGCCGCTTGTAAGAAGCAATCGACCACATTCCGAGCCCCTGCTTTTCTGCTTGCTGTTGCACCACTAAAAGATCCTCTGCATACCGTACATTAGGCGGCACAATACTCATAATAGCCAGCCCCGATTCTACTAGGCCGAGATTAAGATGCTCTCCCGATGGCAAAAAAATGTGGGCTAATAAACGATTATATTTATCGCGTTTTTCTTGATCATATTCAAGATACACAACGCCACCCGATAATTGTCCTTTTAGCCATGCCAATGCCGCTTTACCACCCACTTCCGACTTACGATATTGGCTGCCGATCTCTGGTGTGTTTATCCCCAACAATCTAACCCGCTCCCCATTGGCTAGGATAATGGTATCGCCATCGTATACTTTTTTTACTTGATGCCGATATCGCTGTATTTTATCAATCACCTCAAGGGCGGTTGACCCCACACTTGGCTGATCTGAATAATACACGCCATTGGCATCTTCAATTTTATAGATTTCAGCAATTGCAATGCTCTGCCATGCTAACAAAAGCAATAATAATAAACGGCTCACCATCCAACCATCCCATAATGGATAAATACCGCCACGAAAAATAAAGCACCCACCCAATTATTATTTAGAAAAGCTTTTAAGCACCCTGACCGTTCTCGATCCCGAATCAACCATTGTTGATAGATAAATAAATACAATGCAATATTCAGCGCCGCATAAAACACCACTCCGAACGCCATCATATCGCCAACAAGCCACATGATACCCAGGAATAAGAACTGTAATACTCCAGTGATAACGCGATCATATTGACCAAATAATATCGCAGTCGACTTTACCCCAATCTTCAGATCATCCTCTCGATCCACCATCGCATAAAACGTATCATAAATCACTGACCACACAACATTAGCGGCAAAAAGCCACCAGGCTACAGCAGGTATTTCACCTGTTTGTGCCGCAAACGCCATGGGAATCGCCCAGCCAAATGCCATCCCTAAATATACCTGTGGGAAGGGGATAAAACGCTTCATAAAAGGATAGCTCGTAGCCAATAATACCGCGACAATGGATAAGGTTATTGTTAGTTTGTTCAGCATCAGCACGAGGCATAGCGCAAACAAACACTGGCCTACAAACAAAATGATAGCCTGTTTTTGCTGGATTTCGCCTGTAATCAACGGTCGATTTTGTGTCCGCGCCACTAAACCATCAAAGCGTTGATCAGCCAAATCATTCACTACACAACCTGCACTGCGCATGATAATCACGCCCAATATAAAAATAAGCAGTATTTTAAGTTCAGGCCAACCGGCTGCTGCGATCCATAACGCCACGAGTGTCGGCCAGAGTAATAATAAAATACCAATGGGCCGATCAAGGCGCATTAATTGGAAGGCTGCTGGCCAAGGGAAAGAAGCTTGTCGCATATTATCTCGTTAGGTGAGGCAAAAATATTTCATTCACTAATAATATCTTATCAGCGATATAAAAAGGCGAACGTCGGCCCCATAAATTCATCGGCAATTCAGATTCATTTTGCATAGCCAATGTAAACAACGTTTCCTCGGCCTGAATACAGGCGACTTCAATATCACCACGTCGCACACTTGGATCCGTAAACAGTAACTCACCCAACGGCTTCGTACCCAAATTCGTAAAATGATCAGAAAGGCTATCAAATGTCTCTCTAGGAATCACGGTTCTGGCATAGACATCCACATTCGCACCATTCAATAACTGTACTTCTCTCTGATAGACCAAGGCATCAGGCGCTATGCCTAATAAGTGCGCTTCATTCGGCAAAGGCAGTATCCACTGTTCTCCAAGCAACCGAACCGAAAATCCTTGTTCTGCCTGTGCCTGTAAACTGCGCGTTAAAGAGCCGGTATCCGTTAACCATCCCTGCAATATTTCTGGCATAGTGTGTTGTTGTGGTGGTAACCATGTTGTTTCTACGGTCATATCCTACACCTGCCCCAAGTCCATTTTATCGCCAAACCATCGTAGCACTAAGCTATCCACTAAATCTGGCGTTTCTGATAAGAAAATATTTGCCGCACGCGGAATAACCGCCAATAAATCTTGGTCTTCTATTAAATCAGCCACCCTAAATTGCGGTAAGCCCGTTTGCCTCGTACCCAATAACTCTCCTGGGCCACGCAGTAATAAATCCTGCTCGGCAATTTCAAAACCATCATTGGTATCGCGTAGGCAGCTTAATCGGGTCTGACCATTTTTAGATAAAGGAGAAGCATACATCAACACACAATGGCTTTGTACACTCCCTCGCCCCACTCGGCCACGTAGCTGATGTAATTGCGCCAAACCTAAACGTTCGGCATTTTCAATCACCATCAAGCTCGCATTGGGCACATCCACCCCCACCTCAATCACGGTCGTCGCCACCAGCAAATCTAATTCACCTGCTTTAAAACGTTGCATAACGGCTTCTTTTTCTGCCGATTTCAATCGCCCATGCACTAAACCAATCCGTAAATCTGCTAAGGCTTCCTGCAAATCTTCCACCGTATTTTCTGCAGCTTGGCATTGTAAATGCTCCGATTCATCAATCAGCGTACATACCCAATAAACTTGCCGACTCTCATTGCATGCAGCATGCACCCGCTCTATTATTTCACCTCGCCTTTCTTCAGGAATAACCACTGTTTTTACTGGGCTACGGCCTGGCGGTAATTCATCAATCATCGAGACGTCTAGATCAGCATAGGCTGTCATCGCCAAGGTGCGTGGAATGGGCGTTGCTGTCATCACGAGTTGATGTGGTTGAATATCACCTTGGCCTTTCTCCATCAGCGCCATACGCTGATGCACGCCAAAACGATGCTGTTCATCGATAACCACTAAACCTAGTTTATTAAAACGCACTGCATCTTGGAATAAGGCATGTGTGCCCACTGCCAGCTGAATGGTGCCTTCCGCCAGCTTGGCTAGCGTATCTCGTTTTTTACTCGCCGTTTGCTTGCTCGCACACCAGCCGACGGTAATTCCTAATGGGTTCAGCCATGCTGAAAAAGTCTGGAAATGTTGCTCTGCCAATAACTCGGTGGGCGCCATCAATACGGCTTGATAGCCTGATGCAACCGCTTCAATCATTGCCAGCGCGGCCACCACCGTTTTCCCCGATCCAACATCCCCTTGCACTAATCGCTGCATCGGATGCGGCACAGCCATGTCTTCTAATATATCGGTGGTAACGCGTTGTTGTGCACCTGTCAGCGCAAAAGGTAGGCTATCTAATAATTTCTGTCTCTGTAGTCCATTGCTATTTAGAATCGGTGCGCTTTCTATCTGTGTTTTCACGCGCAACTTTTGCATACTCACTTGATGCGCCAATAGCTCCTCATAAGCCAACCGTCGTTGGTAAGGGTGTTTTCGCGCTAACAATAAAGCAATATCCGCATCGGGTGGGGGTTGATGTACATAATTCAGCGCTTCGACTAAAGAAGGTTTCGCGGCAGGCAATAATTTTGCCTTATCAGGAATCAGTTCGGGCAAGGCTGCCACTTGTTTTAAAATCACTAAAGCCTGCACAATCAGTTTACGAAAACTCAGCTGGTGTAGGCCGTCGGTTGTTGGGTAAATCGGGGTTAATGTTGCATCAACCGCTTGTGCAACGTCTTCTTTCACCACCTGATATTCTGGATGTAGCATTGCTGGCAAACCACGGCCCATGCGTATCTCACCAAAACAGCGTACGCGCGCGCCCGTACTCAACTGATGCATTTGGCTTTTGGAAAAATGAAAAAATCGTAACGTGATCCGTGCGCTACCATCTTCGATATGACACAACAAAGCACGACGACGACCAAACACGACTTGGCTACTCAATATCGAGCCCTCAATCAGGCTTTCTTGGCCATGCACCAAATCTTTCATCGGGACTAACCGCGTACGATCTTGATAACGCAAGGGCAGGTGAAACAAGATGTCTTTCACCTGATGTATGCTTAGACGAGCAAGTCGTTCAGCCACTTTAGGACCAACGCCTTTCAAGCTGGTAATTGATTCAGATAAAGGGTTTGTATCCATATGAGACCCTATGCTCTCGTCTAATCTAGGATTAACACTGCATCCATTTCAACTGGCACACCTTTTGGCAATGACGCCACGCCTACCGCCGCACGAGCAGGATAGGGTTGCGTAAAATACTCCGCCATAATTTCATTCACCGTGCCAAAATTATTCAAATCTGTCATGTAAATATTAAGTTTCACAATGTCTTGCAATGCACCACCTGATGCAACAGCAACGGCCGTTAAGTTATCAAACACCCGTCGTGTTTGTGTTGCAAAATCACCTTCAACCACTTCCATTGTTTCAGGCACTAATGGGATCTGACCTGATAAATAAACCGTGTCGCCGACCTTAACGGCTTGAGAATAAGTACCAATTGCTGCCGGCGCTTGTGCTGTTTGAATAATCTCACGTGCCATGTTTATACCCTTAATTTTCAAATTTACAAAATTTTTGTACGCTAAGTGTTTTATTGCCTAATTATATGCTCTACTGATTCTAAACGCCGCATTTCTACAAGAATTTCTGCCAAATGATGTCTATCCGTCACTTCTATCGCCAACCTGACATTGGAATAAGTGCTATCTCGTTCATCCACGATCACATTGTCAATATTGGCATTACACGCTGAAATCACGGATGCAATCGTTGCCAATACGCCACGCTGATTTTTTACCCGCGCCACAATTTCAATGGGGAAGGTACGATCAATCTCTGCATCCCACGCCACATCTAGCCACTTATCCTGCTGATCACGCAATTTAATAGTGTTTTTACAATTCTGTTGATGCACCGTGATACCGCGACCTGCGCTCACAAAACCTTCAATCGAATCACCTGGGATAGGATGACAGCACCGCCCAAAGCTCACTACCATGCCCTCTGTGCCTGCGATCATCAAGGGGGTTTGCTGCACAGCGTCGCCTATCGACTCTTCTCGCACCAACTTCTGTGCAACCAATAGCGGCAATAAATTACCCAAACCAATTTCATCTAATAACACCGCGAAAGAAGCCAATTTTAATTCCGTCACCACGGCTTCAATCCGTTCTTCTGGTAGTTCTTTCAAGGTCATTGAGAATGCCGCTAAATGCTGCTCTAGCATCCGACGTCCTAAAACCGTTGATTCTTCATAACGCAGCTCTTTCAAATAATGTCGGATCTGGCTGCGGGCTTTGGCGGTGCCGACAAAATTAAGCCATGCTGGTTTGGGTGTTTCATTGGGTGACGTAATGATTTCTACTAATTGCCCCGTTTCTAACTGCGTGCTCAATGGCACAAGCTTTCGATCCACTTTCGCTGCAACACAGGTTTTCCCCAATTCAGAATGCACCGCATAGGCCAAATCAATAGGGGTCGCACCGCGCGGTAAAGACATAATTTTACCTTTCGGCGTGAATACATAAATCTCATCTGGGAATAAATCAATCCGCAAGTTTTCTAAAAACTCGACCGAATCACCCGCCCCTTTTTGCATCTCCAATAGGCCTTGCAACCACTGCCGTGCGCGTTGATGTGCCTGATTGGTACCTGTCTCACCTGTTTTATATAACCAATGTGCGGCCACACCGGCTTCCGCCATCTGATCCATTTCTTGAGAACGAATCTGCACTTCTATTTGTACGCCATGCGGCCCGACCAAAAAAGTGTGTAATGACTGATAGCCATTCGCTTTTGGAATCGCAATATAATCTTTAAATTGCCCTTGCACAGGCTTATATAAGTTATGCACCACACCCAATGCACGATAACAGGCATCCACATCATCCAATGTAATTCTAAAGGCATGAATATCCATTAGCTCAGAGAAAGGTAAGCCCCTATCCTGCATTTTCTTATAAATACTATATAGATATTTCTGGCGGCCTTGAACAGTGCCTTTGACCCCTTCCTGCTCCATCCGCATCGTCATCGATTCAATAATCTGATTGACAATTTCTTTACGATTGCCACTGGCTTTTTTCACCGCGTTTTCTAAGGCACGGTAACGCAAAGGATAACGCATATGAAAGCCTAAATCTTCCAATTCTGAACGCATCAAATTCATGCCTAATCGTTGGGCAATAGGAACGTAAATATCTAGCGTTTCTTGTGCTATGCGACGACGTTTCTCAGCTTCCAACACACCTAGCGTCCGCATATTATGCAAGCGATCCGCCAGCTTCACGATGATCACGCGAATATCTTGCGTCATCGCCAATAGCATTTTCCGTAGGTTTTCAGCTTGCGCCTGCTGTTGCGTATCTTCAGCGACTTTATCTAGCTTGGTCACCCCATCCACCATCGCTGCAATTTCTTCACTAAACTGTGCGGCTAGGGATTCATGCGTCTCCGCTGTATCTTCGATCACATCATGCATCAATCCCGCCATAATGCACTCATGATCCATATGCATCATCGCTAATACATGGGCAACCGCTAAAGGGTGGGTAATATAAGGTGCGCCAGAACGGCGCTTTTGATCGCCATGTGCTTTTTCAGCAAAAAAATAGGCACGCCGAATTTCTTCAACTTGCTCTGACGTTAAATAATTTGCTGCAGCAAGACATAAATCATCAACATGTAATGTCGGTTCACTGCTCTGAACAGCTGCTAGCTCTGCGGCAGTAACTGTTTGTTCGTCAGACAAGAGATAATTACTCCCCAACGGCTCCTGTTCCCGCCGCCGCTTCAACTTCAATCGGCTTCACAGGTTCTGGCTTATCTAAAATACTGACATCAATCAAACCCGCTGCAATTTCACGCAACGCAATCACGGTTGGCTTATCATTGTCTTCATCCACCAAGGCATCCGCACCAAACGAGAGTTCACGTGCACGTTTTGCCGCAATCAACACCAATTGAAAACGGTTATCCACGTTTTCTAAACAATCTTCTACTGTTGTTCTAGCCATTCCGGAATTCTCCTCAAAATCAATCTATCAATTCTACGGGCATTCAGAGCCTTACGCTAGTAATTCTTGTATTAACTTTGTTTCTACTTGTGATTGTCGTGCCAAATGGAATCGCTGTGCGACAATAATCGCCTCTAATTCAGCCAATGCCTGATTAAAATCATCATTCACCACCACATAATCAAACTCGACATAATGTGTCATCTCGCTCTTCGCATCGCGCATTCGGCGCGCAATCACCGTATCATCATCCTGTCCACGCCCACGCAATCGAGATTCCAATTCAGCCCGCGACGGCGGTAAAATGAAAATACTCTTACAAGGCAAATCACTCCGTCGCACTTGTTCGGCACCTTGCCAATCAATTTCTAAAATAATATCATCGCCTTGCGCCAATTGCGATGCCACTGCCGCTGTCGCCGTTCCATACGCATGATCGAATACCGTCGCCGATTCTAAAAACTCGCCCGCCTCCCGCATGCGATCAAATTCAGCCTGACTTACAAAGTGGTAATCCTTGCCATCCATCTCGCCTGCCCGTGGTGCACGCGTTGTATGCGACACAGACAAACTAATCTCCGCCCGTTTTGCCACCAATTCTTTCACCAAAGTGGTTTTCCCCGCACCGGATGGCGCAGAGACAATAAAAAGTTGACCGCTAATGCTCATTTATTCTTCCTATTCAATGTTCTGGATCTGCTCACGCATTTGTTCAATCAATACCTTCAATTCCACTGACATATTCGTCATTTCCGTATCAATTGATTTCGAGGCTAAGGTGTTCGCTTCGCGATTCAATTCTTGCATCAAGAAATCCAACCGCCGCCCCACAGGTTCATCGCGCTGTAATACCTGCCCCACTTCCGCAACATGCGTCTGCAAACGATCTAATTCTTCAGCCACATCTGTTTTTTGAGCTAATAATACTAATTCTTGCTCTAATCGTTCTGGATCGACATTCGCCTGCATATCCACAATACGATCGTTTAATTTTGCACGATAGGTCGCCAAGACAACGGGCATCCGTTCGCGCGCGGCATTTGAAATTGCATCAATCTCCGTGGTTCGTTGGGTAATCATCTGCTGCAAGGCCGCGCCTTCTGTTTCTCGGGTAGCAATCAAATCATCCAATGCGGCCACCAATAACGATTCCACTTCCGCGGTTAAGGCGTCTAAATCTGGCGTGGGCGTTTGCAAGACACCTGGCCATTGTAAAATAGCCAGCGGATCGACTTTTGCAACGTGTTCTGATTGCTTCGATAAGGCGTCACACTCTGCTAATATCGCAGCCACTAAACCCGCATCCGTTGCCAAACCTGATTGCTGTGTTTCGGGCGGTTCATAACGTAAGGTCGCATCAATTTTGCCGCGACTTAACCGCGATGCAATCACTTTGCGAAATTGCATTTCCAAGGGTCGGAAAGTCTCGCCAATCCGCAGGCTCACTTCCAGGTGCCGGTGATTCACTGAGCGCAGTTCCCATGTAAAAGAACCTAATGCAGTTGCTCGTTGTTGCCTTGCAAAGGCTGTCATACTTTTAATCACGGACGCTTCCTATTGAATCAATACACATATCTTATCAAAATATCCCGCTTAATATATGGATGACAACGTATAATACTCGGCTGATTATTCACTTTTAGGATTTAACTATGCGCCCAAGCGGACGTCAACCCCACGAAACACGCCAAGTCACCCTCACCCGCCACTATACTAAACATGCCGAAGGGTCTGTTTTAGTTGAATTTGGGGATACGAAAGTATTGTGTACCGCTTCTGTTGAAGAACGGATCCCGAGCTTCCTACGCGGCAAAGGCCAAGGTTGGGTGACGGCAGAATATGGTATGTTGCCCCGTTCAACGGGCAGCCGAATGGGGCGTGAAGCCGCACGAGGCAAGCAAAGCGGTCGTACACAAGAAATCCAACGTTTAATCGGCCGTTCATTACGTGCTGTAATTGATTTAGGGGCGTTAGGTGAGCGCAGTATCACGATTGATTGCGATGTCATTCAAGCCGATGGCGGCACGCGTACTGCTTCGATCACCGGTGCTTTTGTTGCCCTGCAAGATGCCATTACCCACTTGCTAGACACCAAGAAAATCAAGAAAAACCCCATCATCGGCCAAGTGGCTGCTATTTCTGTTGGGATTTATAACGGTACGCCTGTCTCTGATTTAGATTATGCCGAAGATTCAACGGCTGAAACGGATATGAATGTGGTGATGAATGACGCAGGCGGTTATATCGAAGTGCAAGGCACCGCTGAAGGCCATGCTTTCCGCCCTGAAGAATTACAAGAAATGTTGGCGTTAGCATCCACCAGTATTGGCGAATTGTTAGAAAAGCAACGCGATGCACTCGCCCAGTAAGATTGTCCTCGCTAGCGGCAATGTCGGCAAACTTAAAGAGTTTGCCGACATGTTCGCACCGATGAACATTGACATCATTCCGCAATCACATTTTAATGTACCCGAAGCCGATGAAACAGGCTTAAGCTTTGTTGAAAATGCAATTATTAAAGCGCGCAATGCCTGTGAATTAACCGGCTTACCTGCCATTGCCGATGATTCTGGAATTGAAGTCGATGCCTTGCAAGGCGCGCCCGGTATTTATTCCGCACGCTATTCAGGCATCGATGCCAGCGATAGTGACAATCTCAATGCCTTGCTTGCCGCGTTAAAAGACACACCCGAAGCACAACGCACCGCACGCTATCAATGTCTGCTCGTTTATATGCACCATCCCACTGATCCCACCCCCTTAATTTGCCAAGGCAGTTGGGAAGGCCGCCTGCTTACCGCACCAACAGGCGATGGTGGTTTTGGTTATGATCCTATTTTCTGGGTCGAAACAACACAATGCACCGCTGCTGAGTTATCCGCCGAAGCGAAGCACAAGCTGAGCCATCGCGGTAAGGCTATGCGTCAATTCATGGCTTCATTTTCATAAGTCCACATGTTTAACTTCACGGCCTTACCGCCCCTCTCTCTCTATATCCATATCCCATGGTGTGTTAAAAAGTGTCCTTATTGTGATTTTAATTCACACACTGCAAGCGATACCTTGCCAGAGCAAATTTATATTGATGCGCTTATCCGCGATCTTGAAATGGCCTTGCCACAAATTTGGGGTCGCCCCATCACCAGCATTTTTATTGGTGGTGGCACACCCAGCTTATTTTCTGCCGATGCCTTCGATAATCTTTTTTCTCAGTTGCGGGCCTTACTGCCTATCAGCACCCATGCTGAAATCACCCTAGAAGCCAATCCAGGCACCTTTGAACAACAACGCTTCACCGATTATCGCGCCATTGGTATCAACCGCCTGTCTATCGGCATTCAAAGCTTCAATGATGATGCCTTGCAGGCATTAGGGCGTATTCACAATAGTAATGAAGCGATTCATGCGGTTGAAAGTGCACGATTAGCAGGGTTTGATAATATTAACCTCGACCTGATGTTTGGCCTGCCTAACCAAACCGCCAACACTGCTGCCGACGATATTACCACCGCTATTTCCCTCTCTCCCAATCATATTTCCTATTATCAACTTACCATTGAGCCCAATACCTTCTTCCACCACAGCCCGCCACCCTTGCCAGAAGAAGATCCCATTGCCGATTGGCAACAACAAGGTCAAGATCTACTTGCTGCAGCGGGATATCATCAATATGAAGTCTCTGCCTACGCACGCGACAAACAGCAATGTCGGCATAATCTAAACTACTGGCAATTTGGCGATTATCTAGGCATTGGCGCAGGCGCACATAGCAAAATCAGCCATGCCAGCGATCAAAGTATTACCCGTATCGCAAAACAAAAGCAGCCGCAAGCCTATATCGAATCCGCAGGCACACCAAACAGTATCGTCTCTGAAGAATGCTTACACCGACATGATATCGGCTTTGAATTTATGCTCAATGCCCTGCGCTTAACCGAGGGTTTCCCTGCGCCATTATTTTTACAACACACAGGCTTGCCACTCTCTCATATTGATTCAGCATTATCCGCCGCCGTGGAAAATGGCTTATTACAACGCGACATTCACCGCATCCAACCCACTGCGCTAGGGCAACGCCACCTCAACACATTAGTCGAATATTTCCTACCGAAGTAGATTTCTGGTATGTTGACACTCACACATTGATTTAGGAGTATCCCATGTTGAAAACAATACTTATTACCCTGTTCGCCAGCCTTTTAGTGTTAGCGCAAGCAAGCCATGCAGATGTGGTTTCCATCGCACAACCTAGCTATAACGTACCCAATTCAAGCGCTGGCGTACTTCGTCCTACCCGCGGCACGTCCAAGAATGCAGTCATCAAACAATTCGGCCAGCCGAATAGTAAAGTTGGCGCCATTGGCCACCCCCCCATCACTCGTTGGATATACAGTGACTTTATTGTTTTCTTTGAATATAGCCACGTCATTGATGCCGTCGTGCCACAGTAAGACCTATCAAATAACCGCAATAAATCTCAGCGTAATTGGATTATCACTGTTTCATATGATGTTTCGGATCTACCGGCCGCATGAGGAAATTGGCAATAAACGCCACAATCAATAAGCCGGCCATCAAATACATCGTCTGATTATATAAACTTGATGTGGGATCCACGGTGCCTGCAGGAGCAATTTCCATCAGCTTCGCAATCGTGACTGTTTTCGCCTCCATTAATGAAGCCAACTGATCTGAGCTTGCCCCAAACGTACTTTGGAACACTCTTGGCTCAACGTTCTCAACCAATCCTTGAATCGCTTTAGCTGTCGCACTTTCCCGCAAAGAGGTAATAGCTAACGGACCTAACACGCCCGCCGTACTCCATGCAGTTAATAAACGACCATGGATACCACCAACAAACTTTGTACCGAAAATATCCGCTAAATAAGCAGGAATCGTCGCGAACGCACCTCCATACATGGTGAAAATCAACATTGTTGCCGCATAGAACATAATCAACCATGTCATCGATGGCGATACACTCACCGCTTGCGCGGCAAACGGAATAGAGGCATACAGCAATGCGCCCAAACCGAAGAAAATAAAGTAGGTATTCTTACGCCCCAAATAATCCGAACTACTTGCCCAGAAGAAACGCCCGAGCATATTAAACACACTGATCATTAATACATAGGTCGCCGCAAATTCAAGATTAACTACATCCGGTAATGCGCCCCCAAAGATATCTTTCATCATCGTTTTGGCAACTGAAATAACGCCAATACCCGCAGTCACATTCAAACATAACATCAACCATAACTGCCAAAATTGAGGTGTTTTATGGGCAGTATCAATATGCACATCATGCTGCGTAATCATGCCTTTTGTTTCATCAGGCGCCACATAGCCTTCTGGTGCCCAGCCTTCTTTCGGCACACGATACGCAAATGCCGCAATCATCATGATCACAAAATAAGCGACACCTAAGGTAAAGAAAGTTTGTGCTACACCAATATTGCCAGTGCCAACGACATATACACCTTCTGGTCCAGGCACCATCATATTCGCTACATCATTCGCACCAACGACAACAACTTCCTGCAACTTTCCGGCCACTTCAACCATTCGGCGGCCCGCTTCCGTTACTAAACTCACACTGTCCAATGTGCCTAAATATTCAGGCGCTCGATAAAAATATTTTATCATTGGGCCAATCATAAACTTCGCGATCATCGCACCACCACCAAAGCCCATGATTGCGATACCTGTTGCCATTCCGCGCCGGTCTGGGAACCATCTAATCAACGTGCTCACAGGTGAAATATAACCCAGTCCCAGCCCACAGCCCCCTAACACCCCATAACCGAGATAAAGCATCCAAAGCTGATCGGTCACAATCCCCATGCCACCAATAATAAAACCGCCACCCCAACAAGCCGCTGCAATTGAGCCCACTAAACGCGGCCCGACCGTCTCTAGCCATTTACCTGCAAAAGCTGCTGACAGCCCAAGAAAAACAATGGCAACGGTGAAAATCCACACCACACTTTTCAAGCTCCAATCATCTGCCGCACTGGTCACCACACCTAACCGTGCCACCAGCGCTGGATTAAACAAGCTCCACGCATAAACCGAACCAATCGACAAGTGAATCCCCAGCGCCGCAGGGGCAATTAACCAACGGTTAAATCCTGGTTTTGCAACAATACGTTCTTTTGAAAATAGTCCAGCCATATGTGTTTCTCCCGAGAGGTCTTTCCGCTTAATTTCAATAGTCAAAATAGCATGACCATCAGAGGAGTTCAATACGAACCATTCATGGTGCCGTAAATAGCCGATGACGAAGACACTAGTGTTTGGGGCTTATCTAGGTTTATTGATCTAAATCAATATATGATCAAACTCTGAGGCTTGCTTCATATTTTCAGTGTATATTTAAATAACTTATAACTAAATAAGGAATTATCATGTACGGTGTAATGTTTGGGTTTCTAAGGGAATATGTTGTTAAAGAGCATGGCGGAGAAGAAACTTGGCGTACACTGATGAAATCTTCAGGGCAAAGCGCTTATAAAATTCACTTTGCAACTGTAGATTATCCAGATAAAGAAATTGTCGCCCTTGCCGTGTCTGCCGCCGAGGCACTTAATTTATCAGTCGCCGATGTGCTGGAAGATTTTGGCTCTTATGTCGGCCCCCGACTATTAGAATTTTACCACTTCTATATTGAAGGGCATGATACGGATGTATTCAGTGTTGTTCAATATGCGGGCGGCCACATCCATGACCAAATTCATGCACACAATCCTGATAGAAAACCACCCCAACTCTCAGCTGAAATACTTAATCCAAATAAGATGAAGGCTCACTACAAGTCGGATAGAAAGATGTGCCCTGTTGTACGAGGGGTTTTAAGAGGGCTCGCTACTAAATTTGGAGAAGAAATCCGTATTGAGGAAACACAATGTATGCATTCAGGCGCGAGCGAGTGCATTATCATGGTTACAAAAACTAATTAAACCCCAGCCCCTCATGTTTTAATTGACACCAAGCAAAATACGTGTATAATTACCATTGCTTGAAAGTACGTTTTATATTTATGCACACCATTTCGAAAGCCTTAGTTTAAGACTCCGTCCTGTTTTCATAATTAAATAGCAGCACTTCTCGCTAAATGGCTGGTCACTTTAATTAGAACTAGCCGCATTATTATTTTAAAAATAGGATTTATCTATATGTCTACTACTACTGGTACTGTTAAATGGTTTAACGAAGCAAAAGGCTTCGGCTTTATCGAACAAGAATCTGGTCCTGATGTTTTTGCACATTTCAGTGCAATTTCTGGCGACGGTTTCAAAACTTTGGCTGAAGGCCAAAAAGTTGAGTTCACTGTTACTGACGGCGCGAAAGGCCCTCAAGCTGAGAACATCGTAGGTCTATAATTTTATAGCACTACACACTTACTTCACACATTAGCGTGTTGTAAGTAGAATCAAAAAAGGCGGCATCATCATGATGTCGCCTTTTTTCTTGCCTGTCGTTTATATAAACGGTCACATTCTCTATATTAACCGTCATTCCCGCGAAGGCGGGAATCCATCTCTACCCCATCCACGGATTACACTTAATCAAATAGATACCCGCCTACGCGGGTATGACGATCGTTCTGTTTTTCTTGCCTAATTATTATCCAGCCAATGTGCCGCCATGGTAAAAAAACGACGTACAAAAAAATCTCATCGGTTTCCGTTCACATTGCTCGGCTGACTATTATCAACCCGATTACCCGATGCATTATTTGGACGTTCCGCTGGCTTACGATTGCCTGACTTATTGCTAGGCTGATCATTCGTATTCCGATTTCCTGCTGAACGACCTTTACCCTTATTCGTATTCGAACGACCACCGGCAGGTTTTCTACGTCTGGCACGATGACCTTGTGTGTCTTCAGCTGAGCGTTGACCATCGCGATGCCCTGTGCGTGGTTTTTTAGGCTTGCGCGCGCGAACCGGTTGATGGGTTAATCGCGATTCTGGTAAATTATGCTCTGGCTCAAAATCTTCTAATTCTTTACGCGGCAAAATTTGCTTAATCAAGCGCTCAATATCAGATAATTGCTTAAATTCATCGGCGCTCACTAAGGATACCGCTTGCCCTGTCGCGCCCGCGCGACCTGTCCGACCAATACGATGTACATAATCTTCAGGTACATTTGGCAAATCGTAATTGACCACATGCGGCAATTGATCAATATCCAAGCCCCGCGCAGCAATATCAGTTGCAACTAGCACCTGAAGCTTGCCACTCTTAAAATCAGCCAACGCTCTCGTACGCGCGCCTTGACTCTTATTGCCATGAATCGCGGCTGATTTTAAGCCTACTTTATCTAATTGTTTGCTGATTTTATTCGCGCCATGCTTGGTGCGGCTGAATACTAATACCTGCGGCCACTGGTTTTCATTGATTAGATGAATCAGCACGGGTGTTTTTTGTTTTTTATCGACAGGATAAATCCATTGCTCAACAGATTCCACTGTCGTATTGCGTGGGCTAACCGAAATCTCAATAGGATCATGCACCAAGCCTTTCGCTAATTTACGAATTTCATCCGAAAAAGTCGCGGAGAACATTAAATTTTGTCGTTTAACTGGTAATAAAGCCAAGATTTTACGAATATCCGGCATAAAGCCCATATCCAACATCCTATCCGCTTCATCTAACACCAATACCTCAAGCTGTTTAAATTTCACTGCATTTTGGCTATATAAATCTAATAAACGCCCTGGCGTTGCCACTAATACATCCACACCTTGGCGCAATTTCATCATCTGCGGGTTAATTTTCACTCCGCCGAAGACCACCGCCGAGCGCAGCGGTAAATGCTTACCATAAGTCGCCACACTTTCTTGCACCTGCGCCGCTAACTCACGCGTTGGCGTTAAGATTAAAACGCGAACTTGATTCGCCTTAGCGCGTTCACCTTTTAATAAATTCTCTAATAGCGGCAGTGTAAAGCCCGCTGTTTTCCCTGTGCCCGTTTGAGCGGCAGCCATCACATCTTTACCAGCTAATACCGCAGGAATAGCTTGCTCTTGAATTGGGGAGGGGGTGTCGTAACCTTTCTCGGCCACGGCTTTTAAAATAGGGGCGGATAAGCCCAAAGCATCAAAGCTCATTAAAACTCTCTTTTATTATCTTGGAATATGTCAGCCTTGCAGATTATTTCATCTGTCCTATCCAACCTCCGAATAGGAACTCAAAATAGGCACACATTTTAAAAATGGACTATCTTGAGCCAGCTTTAGCTAACTGAAGGCGTGTAGTCTACAGGATATTAAGCTTACTTACTATCTTTGGCGATTCACCTTGATTCAAAGGTAAAGTTTCGGCTATGCAGGGTACCGAAATGCGTGTTTTCAGGCTTGCAATAATTGCTTGTGTTTCAGGAGCTGATTCAATCACATTGGCCACCCAGCCATGCAGAGTTAAGCCCGATGCTTCAATTGTAGCATCGGTTAATAACGCATGATTAATGCAACCCAATTTAATCTCGACCACCAGCACGACAGGCAAAGCCAATGCGATCGCCAAGTCTGCCATCGTTTGTGAATCGTTAATCGGTACTAACCAACCACCCGCGCCTTCTACTACCACTTTATCTGCTTGTTTTGCTAGTTCGGCAAAAGCAGATTGTAATAAATCAATGTCCATTTCCACGCCAACTTGTGCCGCCGCCAAATGTGGCGCAATCGCTGGTGCGAAAGCATAGGGGTTCATTTCTTCATACGCCACGGCAATATCCGCTTGAACTTGCAACTTTAGGGCGTCATCATTGCGTAGGCCTTCTGCTGTATTTTCGCATCCACTGGCAATGGGTTTCATGCCAATCACCGTATGGCCTTGTTTTTGTAAATCGGCCATCAATGCAACCGAAATCAGTGTTTTTCCAACGCCGGTATCTGTTCCCGTTACAAAATAACCCTGATGCTCACATCGTAAATCCATTATTTCCGCCCTTGAATCTGACTAATCGGAATATTAATGATGCCTTCTTCGCCCTGTTGCTGGCGAACTTCACCACACCATGCATGCCCATAAATCACCTCATAAGTGGCCGGCAAAATATCTTGTTTTCTAAACGGCTCATAAGCTTCGGCAACGTTAACAAACGCTTGTCGCCCCGTTAGCCCGCGGCGGCGATCAGCATGGATATTCCGCGCACCCAATATTTTCAGATCTTGCATGAGACTGTGTACATTATCGTATGTCAGCGTGTAGCGGTCGGTATCTAATACAGGCTGCGCCAATCCTGCGACAGCCATAGCTTCGCCAACATCATGCATATCAATAAACTGGTTTACATGCGGATAATTATCCACTGCGGCCCATGCTTGACGTAATTCAGTGAGTGTATCGGGGCCGAGTGTGGTGAACATTAGTGCGCCACCAGGTCGTAAAACACGCTGAATTTCGTTAAAGCATCGTCGCGGATCACACCACTGCAAACAGAGGTTGGCATAGACCAGATCAACGCTGCTATCCGCCAACGGCAAGCTTTCCGCATCACCGCTTAAATAACGCGTTCGTTTGTTTTTAGGTAGATATCGGCTTAGGCCCAATGCTTTTTGATGTTGCAAACGTGCTTGTTGCAACATGGCAGGCGCAATATCTAGGGCGATGATATGTGATTTTGGATAACGCGCTGCGAGCATGGTTGTTTGCCTACCTGTGCCTGCGCCTAAATCTAATACGGTATTCGGTATGTTTTTCAGCAAGGCTAAGCGATCGAGTAATTCATCACCCGTTTGCCGTTGCAATACGGCAACTGAATCGTAGTTGGCAGCTGAACGCGAAAAGGATGCCGCCACTTGGCTTGTTTGCCATTGTCGACCCAGTGATTTATCCATCGATAAACCCTATTATCGCCTGCGCACACTCTTGGGGGTGAGAAATAAAAGGCGCATGACCTGCGCCCGCAATCAGTTGGTGGCTTATCTGGCGCGGCAATGCCTCAATCATCTGCTGTGGAATTAATGTGTCTCGCATGCCTAATAAGCTGAGTATTGGGCAGGTCAGCGCGGCTAATTCAGCTCGAAAATCCGTTTTAATCAGCAAATCTAGCCCTGCTGCTAATGCATCTGGATGGGGTGAGGGCACGGCGGTTAGTTGTGCACTGAGTGATCGGATGGTGTCTTTGCCGTGCTTGGTGCCGCGCGCTTGTAGCACTAAAAATCGTTGTAATGCTTGTGCTTGATCGGTTTGTAAATTATCTGCAAATTGCTTGAATATTTCTGCCTCAACTGCACAAGGCCAGTCATCAGATTGCACAAATTTCGGGTTTGCTGCCAGTAAAACCAGCTTCTGCATTCGCTCTGGATAGCGCACTGCAAAAGCAATGCTCACTAAGCCGCCTAGTGACCAACCAACATAATGCGCTTCATGCGGTAGCTGCTCGGCCAGTTGCGTCACAACCCTCTCCATTTCCAATCCCTTCGGTTGCCATGCGCTTTTGCCATGCCCCGGTAGGTCAACTAAATGCACAGTAAATTGCTTGGCCAATAACGCAGTAATCGATTGCCAAATTCCGCTGTGCATGCTCCAACCATGCAGCAAAACGAGATTAGGGCCTGAACCTATCATCGTGATGTTCAATGACATATCGCGTGCTCAAGTGTATCTAATAATTGGATAACATCCGCTTCGCTATGGTTTGCTGATAAGGTGATCCGCAAACGCGCCGACCCTTCTGGCACGGTTGGCGGCCTGATAACACCCACTAAAATTCCTTTCGCCTCCATCGCCCTTCCAATGTCAATAGCGCGCTTATCGTCGCCGATAACAATCGGTTGGATGGGCGTAATAGAGGGCATAATAGCCAATCCTAATTGTGCTGCGCCTTGTTTGAATTGGGCAATCAAAGCCTGTAGTTTCTCGCGTCGCCATGATTCTGTTTGTACCAATTTTAAGCTTGCTAATGTTGCTGCTGCAATCGCCGCAGGTTGTGCGGTAGTATAGACATAGCTTCGCGCTTGTTGAATAAGCGTTTCAATCACGGTTTCATCTGCGGCGACAAAAGCGCCTGCAGTGCCTAATGCTTTGCCGAATGTGCCCATGATAATAGGTGATTTCTCAGAAGATAACTTCCAATGCGCTACACTACCCTGCCCTGCATCACCCAACACACCAAACCCATGTGCATCATCCACTAACACGCCTGCCTGATGCTGACTCGCTAAATCCATTATCTCAGGTAGCGGTGCGAGATCGCCATCCATACTGAACACACTATCCGTCGCAATCAGGGTATGCCCCATGGTGTCTTGTTCTAGCCGCCGCTCAAGCGCAGCCATATCCGTATGTGCGTAGCGTCGCTGTGTAGCGGTAGATAAACGCCCTCCATCGAGTAACGAAGCATGATTGAGTTTATCTTGTAATAAGACATCATTTTTCCCCAGCAGGCCATCTAACACACCTATATTTGCCATATAGCCAGAGGAGAATAACAAGACACGTTGGTAACCGAGAAAATCGGCTAAGGCCGCGGCAAGATCATGGTGTGCTTGGCTGTGTCCTGTCAGCAAATGCGCCGCACCACTACCAACGCCTTCTTGTTCAGCGGTTGCCATGAATACTTTTTTTAAATCATTATGATTGGCCAAGCCAAGATAGTCATTACTACAAAAAGACAGCATTTTTTTGCCATCTATTTCAATACGTACACCTTGCGCACCTCGGCGCAGACGATGACTACGATAGCGCCCAGCTAATTGTCGGGCAGCGAGTTCATTTTCTAAGGCTTTCGACCAAGGAAGCGAGGCCAATATCGTCTCAATTTTAGTTATGCATTTTCACGGTATGAGAGATCCCCAAGCGTGAAAACAGTTGTTGATCGTGATCGACGCTTGGATTATCTGTCGTCAATAATTTATCGCCCGCAAACAAAGAGTTGGCGCCGGCAAGAAAACTCATCGCCTGCAATTCATCACTCATTGCTTCTCGGCCTGCGGAGAGACGTACATACGATTTTGGCATCATTAACCGCGCCACAGCTATGGTACGCACAAACTCAAGTGGGTCTAAAGGCTTGCTACCCATTAGCGGTGTGCCTTCCACCTGTACCAATAAGTTAATCGGCACGCTTTCTGGTTGCGTCGGTAAATTTGCCAATCCCACCAGCATGCCAGCGCGCCCTGTACGCCCTTCACCCATACCCACAATGCCGCCACTGCAGACATTAATACCTGCATCGCGTACATGGCTTAATGTATCCAAACGGTCTTCATACGTCCGCGTGCTGATCACATCACCATAAAATTCAGGCGAGGTGTCTAAATTATGATTGTAATAATCTAAGCCTGCTTCTTTTAAGCGCTCGGCCTGATGCGATTCCAACATGCCCAGCGTAACGCACGTTTCTAACCCTAAATCCTTAACGCCTGTCACCATATCGGCGACTTTTTCTAAATCGCGATCTTTCAAATTACGCCAAGCTGCGCCCATACAAAAACGGCTCGCACCACTGTCTTTCGCCTGTTGTGCATTTTCTAACACGACATCTAATTTCATCAATGGCTCGGCTTTTACTGCCGAAGGATGGTGCGCACTTTGCGGACAATAGCCGCAATCTTCCGCACAACCGCCCGTTTTAATGCTCAATAGCGTGCTCACTTGCACCACATTTGGATCAAAGTTTTCGCGATGCACGATTTGTGCGCGAAACATCAGATCTGCAAACGGTAAACCAAATAAGGCTTCAACTTCTACCACCGTCCAATCTTGGCGGAGAGTATGATGAATATCGATTTGGTCCACTTCAGGATTGATTTTTACAGCTTCAGACATGATAGTACTCTTAACAAAATTTTAATATAGGTCTTAAATGTTTCGGCAAAAAATAACATTCTTATTACGCAAGTTTTTTCCTGCGCCCTGTCTATTATGCCACGCGCGCAGCATAAACTCGGCACTTTGTGATGATTGCACTGACGATTTACCAAGGCTAGTCGCCTGTTGCCCGCAATGTGCAACACCCCTTAATATTCAAACTACCTGTGGCGCCTGCCTCGCCAAAGCCCCTATTCAAGACACTAGCCTCAGCTTGTATCACTACCAACCGCCCGTTAACACACTTATTGTCGCACTCAAACACCACGACCAGCGGACACTCACCGATTTATTCGCAGATGAATTTGTAAAGCAAATTGCGCAAAATAAAACACCTTTGCCTGATTGCTTAATCGCCATTCCACTGCATCCAGAACGACTCCGCCAACGCGGTTATAACCAAGCTTTAGAGTTTGCGCGCGCACTGTCCATTCGACTTAATATCCCTGTGCGCATTGATTTATTAGATCGGGTAAAAAACACACCGATTCAAGCGGGGTTATCGCTGAAACAACGCCAACAAAACATGCGTGGCGCTTTTAAATCATCCTTTAAGCCCAATCCCATGCGGGCAATAAAAGCACCGCAACATATTGCGCTAATTGATGATGTCATGACAACCGGGCTGACATTTAATATCGCCGCAAAAGCGTTACGCGATATTGGTGTAAAACAAATAGATGCGTGGTCTATCGCGCGCACCTCAAATCAAAAATAGGATTTAACGCTCTTAATTTAGCGTTCCAGTAATTCCAATTTATTTGGCTTACCGTCCCACTCCTCTGCATCCGCAGGGGCCTCTTTCATTTCAGAAATAACAGGCCAAATCTGGGTCAGCTCATCATTCAACGCCAAGAAATGACTTTGATCATCGGGTAAATCATCCTCAGAATAAATGGCTTCTGCGGGGCATTCTGGCTCGCACAAGGTGCAATCAATACATTCTTCCGGGTCAATGACCAAAAAGTTAGGGCCTTCATGGAAACAATCCACCGGACACACTTCAACACATGTCGTATGCTTACACTTAATACAATTTTCACCAACAACAAAAGTCATTTTAAATTCTCCTACAAACCGCTAATCCCCGCTATTTTACATGAGTTGGCGACCACATTGAATAATTATCCAAATTCAAGCACACAGACGCGCTTTTACCTATAATAGGTGAGACTTTAAAATATGGAGCTTACACATTATGCGTCGACTCATCACCTTACTCATCTTTATCATCGTTTTAATAGCAGGCGCGACCTTCACCAGTGTGAATACCGATCCCGTCACCCTTAATTATTACTTTGGCAGTTTGACGTTACCGCTGTCCGGCCTTGTATTGATTGCGCTTACTATCGGCGTACTTATTGGTGCGCTCGCCGTATCACTTGCCACCTTGCGTCTCCGCTATGATAATCGTCGCCTACAAAAGCAAGCCAAACTAGCCGAGCAAGAAATTGATAGTTTGCGTGTCTTACCCTTACGTGACATTCCCTAAACGATGATTTCAGCGTGGCTACTCCTCTTGCTTCCTATCGCCGCAGTGTCGGGGTGGTTTTCTGCGCGCAAGCATTATAAGGCGCGCTATGGCGTTCAAAACAATGGCATTAACCCCGAATATTTTAAAGGGATTAATTACCTATTAGATGAGCAGCCTGACAAGGCCATTGATGTTTTTATCCGTTTGCTAGAAGTGAATAGTGATACCGTTGAAACGCATTTTGCATTGGCCAATTTATTCCGTCGTCGTGGTGAAACCGATCGCGCCATCCGCATTCATCAAAATTTAATTGCCCGCCCTGCGCTTCCCCCAACACAGCGTAGCAGTGCACTTTTTGAACTCGGTATGGACTATATGCATGCCGGCTTACTTGACCGGGCTGAAGAACTCTTCCTCGAACTCATCTCAAAAAAACAACATATCTCGCCTGCCCACCAGCAATTGCTTAAAATCTATCAACAAGAGAAAAGTTGGGCGCAAGCCATCTCAACAGCACAAACATTACAAGCCAGTGGTGAACCCAATATGGGCACTTTTATCTCACAATTTTATTGTGAGCTCGCAGAACAAGACCCACATGCCTCGACTAATGATATTCGCCAGTTATTGCGAAAAGCACACTCAAATGATGCAAACTGCGTGCGCGCCAGCTTATGTGAGGCCAAATTATTGATTGCTGCAGATGACCATCGCAAAGCACGCAAGGTTTTGCAGCACATTGAACAGCAAAATAATGAATATATACCGGAGGCACTACCGCTCTTGCTCACCTGCCACACCGCGCTAGGCAGCCTACCCAAATTTGAATCATGGCTAAGTGAATTACTTGAGCGTTACCCCGAAATGACCGCTGCGCGGCTGATGCTCGCCGAATTGCTTAAACAAGAACACGGTCCACAAGCGATGCAAGATTATCTCAATCAAGCATTGCGGAAACATCCTTCTGTCGAAGGTTTACATAGCCTATTATCACTCGGTCAAAATGATAATCCCGACCTGATTCCATTGATCGAAGATGTGACCCGTCGGCTGATCAAACTCGGCTACAGTTATACTTGTGTCCATTGTGGTTTTGCTGGAAAAACACTGCATTGGCTCTGCCCAGGCTGTGGCCAATGGGGCAGCATCCGACCTACCGAAATCCACCTATCTGCACTCGAAACCTTACGCGAGAGAAAATCATGAGTTCTGTTCAAATTTACCATAACCCAAGATGTAGTAAATCTCGCCAAACACTGGCAGTACTAACCGATAAAGGGATAGAACCTGAGATCATCCTATATCTTGATACACCACCTGACCCCACAGAATTAAGTAATATTCTCGGCCAGCTTGGTTTTGAACCACACCAATTACTCCGTACAGGTGAAGCTGTTTACAAAGAATTAGGCTTGAAAAATAGCGACCATAGCAATGCAGAAATTATTGCATTCATGTGCCAACATCCTAAGCTTATTGAACGCCCTATCGTGATTCATGATGGCAAAGCCAAAATTGGCCGTCCACCTGAATCCGTACTCGATATTTTGTAATATCACATGAATATATTAGTGCTCTTCTACAGCCGTAGTGGTCATGTTGCTGATATGGCCAGCCATATTGCGCGTGGTATTGAAAAAGCGGGCGGCAATGCTGTTTTGCGTACTGTGCCCGCCATTTCTACAATCTGTGAAGCCACTGAAGATAGTATTCCTGATGAAGGGCCGCCTTATGTTAGCCATGATGATTTGCGTGACTGCGCAGGCCTGGCGCTTGGTAGTCCCACTCGCTTTGGCAATATGGCCGCGCCCTTAAAACATTATCTAGATCAAACCAGCGATCTTTGGATATCGGGTGAATTAATTGGCAAACCCGCTGCCGTATTTACCGCCACCGGTAGCCTACATGGCGGCCAAGAGAGCACCCTGCTCTCAATGATGCTGCCCTTACTGCATCACGGCATGCTAATGCTTGGCATCCCTTATAGCGAACCCGCTTTGATGAGTACCCAAGATGGCGGCACACCTTATGGGGCTAGCCACTTCTCCGGACCCAATAATGATCGCGCGCTCAGCGAAACTGAAATTCAACTCTGCCAAGCGCTCGGTCAGCGCCTAGCCAACACTGCGAAAAAACTAGATTCATGACACCTAAAACACTTACCCGCACATTGAGTCTAACTGGCTATTTTGGCTTATTATTCACACTCACCGCATGGATCATCACCCAAGCCAATGCCAACCCCAATTTTCCAGCTTTATCCTTTATTGTCATTGGCATCGTACCTTTATTATTCCCACTCCGCGGCCTGCTCGCAGGCAAGCCCTACACCCATTATTGGGTCGGCTTTATGATGCTATTTTATTTTGCTCATGGCATTGG
>CAZRAY010000023.1:0-28128 GCA_964598235.1 uncultured Piscirickettsiaceae bacterium | reverse complement strand
AGAAATCAGGCTAAGTATTTTTTAACGCAGCCATGGCGGAAAAGACGACGCATAAGGCAATAAAAAAGCGCGTAACCCTTACGGGATACGCGCTTTCTATATGCTATTTAACTTGCTTTAAAAGCGTGTTAATTATGCAGCGTCAACCAATGCACGCAATTCTTTAGCAGAAGCTGCTGGAGAATCTGCGCCGTAGATAGCTGCGCCAACTACAACGATAGCTGCGCCTGCTTGTACTGTGCTTTGGATTGTATCTTTATTGATACCACCAGCAACTGAGATTTTAACATCTAAGCCAAGACCAGCGATTGTTGCTAAGTCAGCGAAAGGTGTTTGACCTGCTGCTTGGGCGTCAAGACCAGTGTGAACACCGATGATTTGTGCGCCATTTTTAGCTGCTTCAGTCGCAACTGCTGCTTTATCTTCAACACCGATAAGGTCAACTTGTGCTTCGCCACCGTTAGCATTAGCTGCTTCGATAACACCATTGATTGTAGCCATGTCAGCTGCACCCAATACCGTTGTGATTGAACCACCTGCTTCGAAGAAAGGTGTTGATTCGTAGTTACCAGCGTCCATTGTTTTAAGGTCAACAAGGATGATTTTGTCTGGGTGTGCTGCTTTTAAAGCAGTAACCAATTTAAGACCGTTATGCTTGATACATGGAGTACCGATTTCTAAGATATCAACATATTCTGCAACTTGTGCTGCTAATGCTAATGTTGCGTCGAAGTCTAGTGAATCTAGAGCCATTTGAATTTGTGCCATTTTTGAATTCCTCAAAAAAAGTTAATAAAATTTGTAATACGTTTGATGATATTTGTACGCATCAGCGCGTAAACGCGAACGCGTACTATATCATATTTCTGTTTAGGCTTCTAATGTAGCCAAACGGTCTGCAAGCAGGGTTTCTAAAACTTCTAATGCTTTAGCAAAGCCATCAATACCTTCAGCCAATTTTTCAGTCGCCATTGGGTCTGCCGCATGCATTGCTTTAAATGTTACTTCATCCATATTGATTTTCTCAATATTCATTGAAGCGGCATTATCAGCTGACAATTTTTGTGGCAATGTGCCTTCTGTAGATTGCAATTCATCTAATAAGCTTGGAGAGATCGTTAATAAATCAACACCGGCTAATTCAGTGATTTCACCTAAGTTACGGAAGCTTGCGCCCATTACTTCAGTGTTATAACCGAATTTTTTGTAATAGTTATAGATTTCAGTAACAGAGACAACACCTGGATCTTCATCTGCAGGGTAAGAATCACGACCAGAGTCTTTTTTGTACCAGTCAAGGATACGACCTACAAATGGTGAGATAAGTTGAATACCATTTTCAGCACACGCAATTGCTTGGTGCAAACCAAATACTAACGTAAGATTTGTGTGGATACCTTCTTCTTCAAGTACCTTAGCTGCCATGATACCTTCCCATGTAGCTGCAACTTTGATCAGAATACGATCACGAGATACGCCCGCTGCTTCGTATTGTGCAATTAGGTCACGACCTTTTGCGATAGTTGCATTGGTATCATAAGATAAACGTGCATCTACTTCAGTTGAAACACGTTGAGGAACGATTTCAAGAATTTTTAAACCAAACGATACCGCTAGGCGATCGAATGCTAAGGTAACAACTTCAGAAGCTGCAGCGCCTGCACCAGCAGTTTCACGTGCACCTTTAAGTGTGTCATCTACAATGCTTTGATATTCTGGCATTTGCGCTGCTGCTGTAATCAAAGAAGGGTTCGTTGTTGCATCACGCGGTGTAAATTGCTCAATCGCTGCGATGTTACCTGTGTCGGCAACGACAACGGTCATGCCTTTTAGTTGGTCAAGTAAGTTTGCCATGTTAATAGCTCCTTAAAATGGTAAGTTAAATTACGAATGCGCACGTTATTTTGCGGAGAACATTTTAAAAGCAAAATACCGAAATAAATTCAAACCGACAAAAAGCGAGATGAATTTATTTCGGTTATCGTACGCCATACTAGATGGCGGCCAGTTTGTGTAAAATCTGGCCTGTTTTGTGTGGGGCGTTTAGCTGTTATTTCTGATATAACGCTCTACACTAGTGAGTTGTACATCACTACTTTGGCTTTGGATATAGCGTTCAACACTGGTCATTCCAGAGTTTGAGCTAGTTGCCGAACAGCTGGCAGCATCTGAGCCACCACATAGGCCTTTGAACAAGCCCAAGATTGAAGAAAATAGACCCATGGTTTAAAACCTCTTACAAAATTATTGTAAATTAAAAAACGAGTGGCCAAAAACTGACCACTCGTTTGATGAAAATTATTCCATATTCGCGTGAATAGCGCGCATACCTGTTTCATTCAGCCCTTTCTTCTCCATAATGAAGGAGACGGTTGCTTCTAAGAAGAGTAATGTTGATAACTCAAACACGCTGCCCATCGGCATTGCGGGTGTTTTAGGGTTGTAATCACCTTCTGAGCCAATTTGGAAAACACCATCAGCTAAATCGCCAATAGTTGATTTTCCGCTAGCTGAGATAAGCATTACTTTTGCGCCCATTTTCTTAGCAACATTGCCAAAAGAAACGAGCTGCGTTGTTTCACCAGAGCCGGAGATGATGATCAATAGATCGCCATCTTGGATACTTGGTGTTGCAACTTCACCAACAATGAATGTTTGATAACCACTATGTAGCAATCTCATTCCGAAAAAACGTGTGACTAATCCAGAGCGACCAGCGCCTGTGATGAAAACACGTTTTGCTTCGTCTAACATTGCAACCAAATCCGTATCATACGAAGGGTTAACGCCATCTAGAACGCTACTGAGTTTATCTACAATTAATTTTTGATGCGTATTCATATTAGGAATATATCTCTTTTAAAGCTTAAGCTGCGTCAACTAGTGCACGTAATTCTTTAGCTGAATCAGCTGGAGAATCTGCACCGTAGATAGCTGCACCAACAACAACAATCGTTGCACCAGCTTGCACTGTGCTTTGGATTGTGTCTTTGTTGATACCACCCGCAACTGAAATACGTACATCTAAGCCTAGGCCAGCGATTGTATTTAAATCAGCGAAAGGTGTTTGGCCCGCTGCTTGTGCATCTAAACCAGTGTGAACACCGATGATGTGTGCGCCCATTTTAGCGGCTGCTGCTGCAACGCCCGCTTTATCGTTAACACCGATAAGGTCGACTTGCGCTTCTGCATTGCTTGCGTTTGCTGCTTTGATTACGCCACCGATTGTCGCCATATCTGCTGCGCCCAATACTGTTGCGATGTCGCCACCTGCTTCATAGAAAGGTGTTGCTTCGTATTCGCCCGCATCCATCGTTTTAAGATCAACAAGGATCAATTTGTTAGGGTGCGCTGCATTTAATGCTTTAACAAGTTCAACACCATTTGCTTTGATGCAAGGTGTGCCGATTTCTAAAATATCAACATAAGGTGCCACTTGCTCTGCAAGGCCCATTGTTACGTCAAAATCTAGTGAATCCAACGCCATTTGAATAAGTGCTTTAGCCATTGTTACTGCTCCTAAAATTAAGGTTTATTAAATTTATTTGTGATTTCCACTGGACGACTATAAATCAGGATGGGGGGCAATGTCAATCTGCCTGCGGTTTATGGGGTCGACGTGGTTAATAGGGTGTAGAGGATGATATGTTGGCTGGACAGTCTATGGCGGAGTGTGTCAGGCTGTGAACAATGTTTAAAGGTGATGGGATACAAAATGAGACCGTTGGAAAATACGCGCGCATTAATTATTGATATGGATGGGGTGCTATGGCATGGCGATAGACCTATGCCAGGACTGCAAGATTTCTTTGATACGATTCGCTCGGAGAAGATGCCGTTTATTTTGGCAACTAATAATGCGAGCCTGACACAGCAAGCTTATGTTAAGAAGTTTGCCAGTATGGGGGTCATTGTTTCGGAAAAAGAAATTCTAACATCGAGCATGGCAACGGCCAGTTATTTGGCTGCACGTTATGAGCCACCTACGACACGGGTTTTTGTGATTGGTGAAGCAGGATTGACAGAACCTTTAGCAGCACAAGGATTTGTACTTACAGATTTATATGAAGTGAAAACGAAAGAGAAGCCGGATGCAGGCGCCGATTTGGTGGTGAGTGGTTTAGATAGGCAGCTAACATGGGATAAATTAGCAACCGCCTCTGTGCACTTACAGATGGGCGCGACATTGATTGGTTCAAATGGTGATCCAACCTTGCCGACAGAATTAGGATTAATGTGGGGTAATGGCGCCACATTGGCTGGGCTGGAGAAAGTGTCGAATACAAAGGCAATTACGATTGGTAAACCCGCGCCGATTATTTATCAACAGGCACTGGCATTGTTAGGGGTGACGGCGGAAGAAACAGTTGCGATTGGGGATCGGCTTGATACCGATATTTTGGGGGCTGTGAACGCGGGTATGCGAAGCCTCATGGTGTTATCAGGTTCATCAACGCGTGAAGATATAGAACAAATTGATTATAAACCCACTTGGATATTGGATAGTATTCTCGATATTACTAAGATATTAAGGAATCAAGCATGAAGAAATTTATTAATGAGGTAGAAAGCTTATTGGATGAGAGCTTACAAGGCTTTGCGAAAGCACATAGTGATGTGGTGGTGCTAGAAACATTGCCGACTTTTGTGCATCGGAAAGTGAGTGCGCAGGCAGGTAAGGTCGCACTTATTTCAGGTGGTGGCACAGGGCATGAGCCTTTGCATGCAGGATTAGTAGGTACGGGCATGTTGGATGCGGCTTGTCCAGGACAAATTTTTACGTCCCCTACACCAGATCAAATGCTGATGGCGGCACAAGCCGTTGAGCGGGGAGCTGGCGTATTGTTCATCGTAAAAAATTATGCGGGTGATGTGATGAATTTTGAGATTGCATCAGAAATGTTAGATTACCCATTTGAAACAGTTTTGGTTAGTGATGATATTGCCTTGCCAAAAGATCACAGCACAGGCCGTCGTGGTGTGGCGGGTACGTTAATCGTAGAAAAAATAGTGGGGGCGGCTGCAGAGGCAGGTGTCGATTTGGCAGAATGCAAAGCACTAGGAGAGCGCGTGTGTGATGCTACTGCATCAATAGGGGTGGCATTAAGTAGTGGCACGGTGCCTGCCATTGGTGAGCCTACTTTTAAATTGGCTGATAATGAAATGGAAATGGGCGTTGGGATCCATGGTGAGCGCGGGCGAGAAACAATGTCACTAACCTCAGCGAGCGAGATAGTGGATTATCTGGCAACGGGCATTCACGATGAATTACAGCCTAAGGCTGGTCAAGCAGCGTTATTGCACATTAACGGATTGGGTGCGACACCTTCAGTTGAACTTTATCTTATTTATGAATTGGCGGAAACCTACTGGGCTGAAAAAGGTGTAAAAATCGTGCGTTCATTAGTGGGGAATTACACAACCTCATTAGATATGGCGGGCTGTTCTATTACGCTAACATTGTTAGATGATGAGATGATAAAGTACTGGGATGCACCCGTGCATACGGCCAACTTGAGATGGTAAATTATTGTTAAGATAAGTGTTCTACAATGGCACAGATCATCAGTTGACTACTCCGTGCGCCAGCATCAATATGACCGCGACTGCGTTCGCCTAAGAAAGACGCGCGGCCCTTGGTGGCAAGCATTTCTTGGGTTGATTCCATACCGGCTATAGCGGCGACCATTACTTTCTCAAGTGTTTCCGAGAGCGGTAAGGAGGGTGGTGTTTGATTCAATGTGTTGGCGACAGGAATAAGTGTATCAAGCATCGTTTTCTCGCCAATATTAGATTTTCCCCGTTTTTTCATCGCTTCTATGCCTTGGCTAAATGCCGCTGCTAGTGTTACTAAGCTCAATTCTTTGCTATCGTCTGGCATAGCCTTTGCCATACTGATAAATAAAGTGCCGTATAAAGAGCCTGATGCGCCGCCCATTGTGGACATCAATGTCATGCCTATTTTTTGCAATGCTTGTTTCCAATTTAATTCGGAGATCGCTACGCTTTGAGCGGTGAGCGCGGCTAAGCCACGTTGTAAGTTCACTACATGATCACCATCACCAATGGCTTGATCTAAGGCGGCCACTTCACCTTCATTCTGATTGATGATATGAGAAGTGGCGGCAATAATATTAGGTAAGTCTGTGGTTTGCATGCTTTATCTCGACAAGGGATTGTGGAGATAATTTACCACAGAGACATTGAGAAATTAAGCTTAATTTGATTGTTACCTTCCAACTTAGCCTAGCCAGAGGCGCTAAATGTTGTCTGATTTTTAGAGGTATGAATTGATGGTTGTTACATTTTTTGTATGAATGTATTACCGTTGAGAAATGTATAACAGGCAAAAAAAAGCCTCGGCCAATAAAGGGCGAGGCTTTTTAATTTGACTATTAACTTAAAATAAATTTTAAGTTATCAACTCAAGAGTGGTTTAGAAGAATACAAACGCACCAAGAGAGAACACGTCTTGCTCAAGACGAGAGCTATCATCATGTTCCATGCTTGAGTATTCAGCAACCAATTTTAGGTTAGCGTTTACGTCATGGTAAATACCAACTGTGTAACGGTCTGCTGTGTCATCAGATGTTGCAGCATTTTTATCTTCAAGTTCGATATATTGAGCTGATAAAAGTGTTGAACCACCGAATACATAACCAACTTGAACAATAAATTGATCCCATTCTGCTTCACGAACTGCATCATATGCACTTTCAGAGTCAGAATATTGTGCCATTAAGCGGAAGTTACCTAGGTTTGCAGTACCACCAACAGTCCAAGCTTGTGCATCATCAGCAAGAGCATCTTGACCTTGATACATGCCGCTTAACCATGCAGTGTAGTTACCATTTGCATAGCTTAAGTCAAATTCATAACGTAAGTCTGTATCTTCTGCTGGTAAGCCAGAAAGAATAGTTAAAGGACCAGTAGGACCTGATGGTAAGTCAAGAGCAGGACCTGCAGGATCAACAGCAGCAAAAGCGACTTTAAAGCCGTTCATGTCTTTTGAAGTCCATTTGATTTGTGAACGCCAATCAGCGTAGTCATAACCAAAACCGATACCACCTAATGTTGTTGTACCATTAGTTAAGATAGAAGCTGTACCCCAACCCACACCAAATAGAGTTTGGTCAGTTAGGATGTTGTGAGAACCATAAAGGCCCAATGCTTTACCCATTAAGATTTGACCGAAGCTACCGTCAACAGTGAAATAAACTTCACGTTGCTCGATTGATGCAGCTTGTTGGCTCAATGTGTTTGTAGATGGGCTGATAGAGATGTGAGCTGCGATATCAAGGCCATTCATTGTTGGCGCTTTCATATCGAAGTTCAAGAATGCTGGTAATAGACCATCACGAATTTCTGTGCTGTCATTCGCTGCATTGCTGTCATCTGTATAAACGAAGAATTGATTGATTAAGCCACCAACGCTGAATTCCCAGCCGTTAGCGCCTTCCATTGTGATCGCTGCGTTAGCAGTGCCTGCAGTTAGCGCTGCAGCACCAACTAATGCAGATAGTGTTAATTTTTTTAATGTGCTCATTTCTGATTCACCCTTATATTAAGTCTAATTAATTAATTATCTCTCATGCGCGGATTTGCATCCGAACGCTGTCTATTCTGCGGGATTGTAGAAAAAAAGCAACAATTTGGGGTGGTTTGGGTGGGTATTCCGTGTGATCTCTGTTGTTATGTGTCATTTATGCAACAGTGGTGATAGGAATATATAATGTAAAAATGGTGGCTCGACCTGGAATCGAACCAGGGACACAGGGATTTTCAATCCCTTGCTCTACCGACTGAGCTATCGAGCCACGAACCTATATTGCATAGGTCAGGCGGGCATTAAACCTGATCGTGCGTCGCTAGTCAAGCATAGATTGGTTTTGATCTCTATTCCACTCGTTTAATTTTTCACTGGGGTTGGCTTCATGATTATACTGAATCAGTCCAGCGGCATCAGAAATGCAGCTAAAATAATGACTGCGACAATAAGAAACATGGCAAATTCAGCCATATCAATCGGGGATGCCGTACGTTTGAATGACTTGCTGGCGTTGCTGAGCAAAGAATTGATAAACAGATTTAAGCTCTTCTGGGGAAAATTTAATGAGCACGAGTTGCTGGCCAGGTTGGATTAAGTTGGGATTTCGCCCGATAGACTTTGTATCCAGATTATAGATATAGCTTGATCGTACTTTTTGTGACAGGAGCTTTCCTAGGAAAGAGCTGAGGCCATTAGTGAGGCGTTCATCCGCATCGGGCGGGATAACAACTTGAAGTGTGTCCCGATTGAGGCTAATGCCGTCAAGCGATAATCCTGCGCGAAATTTCTCAACTAATCCTTGTTGGATAATACCCCAGAGCCCTTGACTATCTTGCTCGGTAACATGGTGAATATAAAATAATTCATTTGCTTTTAGGGAGCCGTCTTGAATGATATTTTGAATACGTAAGATGGCCGGATCATGATCTATCATATCGTGGTTAAAGCGGGTTGTTGTACCGCTATTATCGCGAATGAGGATAATGTCACTATCATGACGGACAAACTCACCTTGAGAGTCTGAGATGATAATAGGCACATCTTTGGGGGCGCTTAAGGTATTAACAAAAAGATTGGCATCTTGTTGAATGCGTTTGTCGCCATCAAGTGTTGTTGTAGATTCTTCTATTGTAATAAGTGGCGGAACCTCATCGATGACTTCTAATGGTGGTTCGTTAACCTCTGTTGTGGGCTGAGGTTGATTATCGGACAACAGTAAATAGCCGATGCCTGCAAAGAGCAGGAGCGTGAGTACAAGGGGGAGAAGTGTTCGCATCGCTTGCCTATATCAATTATATTTTGTCTAACAATAAGCGATCTAACTGGCTGGGTTCAAGTTGGCGATACCACGTTGCTGCTTTTGGGCGTGTCTCAAATTGTTGTAATACTTGCTGTGCCTGCGCTTGCTGGCTGAATACTCGTTTTGTTAAGTGGGATCGCAATACGAGGTGCAGCGCCTCTATTTGCGAACGATTCTGTTCAAGCGCGACAAATAGGTCTTGCATTAAAATAGCGAGGTCTGCCTGCTGCAATAGGCTGGGGATGCTTTGTAATATGAGGTTATTTGAGGTGTCTTTTTGTAATGTGATACCAAGCGTGTCAAGTAGCTTAATGTGCTGTGTAACACATTGTATTTGCGTAGGTGTTGCCTTGAGCGTGATGGGAACGAGAATCGGCCGGCTACGCAAGTTGCCCTGCGCCAGAGCGGTCGCTAATTGCTGTTGTCTGAATGCAAGGTCAGCTTGTTGTACGTCAATTAGCCAGAGTGTATTGTTTGCTTGGGTAATCGCGTAGCGCTGGTGAAGTAGTGTAATAAATTGGCCAAAAACAGTGTCGGTAGGATGAGATGTTGGATTCGGTGTGGTGGCCAAGGCGTGGTAGTTTTGTGACTGTTCGGCAACATTGCCTGTTGTGTTCTGCCGAGCATGTGGTTCGGGGGAAGATGCTGAAGGCAGGGTAAGTGCTTCTTGTAATGTACGGGTAATGAGGCCATGGATACGGCGGGCATCACGAAATCGCACTTCATGTTTGGTCGGGTGCACATTGATATCAACTCGATCGAGCGGCAACGTGAAATAGAGCACATAAACGGGATGCCGACCCACAGGGATATGCTCGGCAAAAGCTTGGCGGATGGCATGATTAATAATACGATCGCGAATAATACGGCCATTGATAAAGAAATATTGAATATCAGTTTGTGCGCGATGCGCATCAGGATGGCTTAACCAGCCAACTAAATGCATATCATCAAATTGCTGATCGAGATAAAAGGCGTTGTTTAGAAAACGGCTGCCACATATTTTGGCAATGCGTTGCGCATATTGTTTTGGATCAGAAAGGGCGGGGAGCTGGGTAGATTGTGTTGCAGACACATTATATTGAAAGCCAATATCAAATCTGCTGAGGGCGAGACGTTGCAAGGTGGCTAAAATATGGGTTTGTTCAGTTTTATCGCTACGGAGAAATCGACGCCGGGCGGGGAGATTGAAAAATAAATCGCGTACTTCTATCGTGGTGCCAATGGGATGTGTGGTCGGTTCTGTCTGCTGTGTTGCCCCATTAATTTGCCAACCATGATTGTTATTCCTTTGACGAGAGCGGATAAACATTTGTGAGACAGAGTTAATGCTTGGTAGCGCTTCACCGCGAAAGCCAAGGCTGGCGATGTGATTTAGCTGATCGCTGCTTTGAATTTTGCTGGTGGCATGGCGTGAGAGCGCCAGTGCCAGATCATCAGGGTGAATCCCAACACCATTATCTGTGATGCGAATAAGTTGGCTGCCTGCGCCTTCAATATCAATTTTAATGTGTGTTGCACCTGCATCAATGCTATTTTCGACAAGCTCTTTCACAATTGAAGCTGGGCGTTCAATAACTTCACCCGCTGCAATTTGATTGGCAAGTTGGCTGGGGAGCTGGTGAATACGGTGGGGAGTAGGATCCATATGGATTTTTGTTTAAGGAATTTGAAGTTTTTGACCGATTAAAATTTTACTACTGCGTAAATTATTTGCTTTTTTCAGTGCTGCCATGCTGACTTTATAGCGCTGGGCAATTCGACTGAGGCTATCACCAGATTTAACAACATATTGCTGTGGGATGGGGGCAGAGAAAGGTAAGGGATTACTACGAAAATAAGAGCGGATCCCCGTGAGAATCGCGCGCGCTAATTTATTTTGATGAGAGGCGCTGCGTAATTTTCGTTCTTCATCAGGATTGGTAATAAAAGCTGTTTCGACGAGTACAGAGGGAATGTCGGGCGATTTCAACACCACAAACCCAGCTGATTCGACTTTTTTCTTATGTACGCGACCAATCCGTTTTAGCCCGGAAAGAATGGTGCTAGCAACTTCATAACTGGCTTCTAGGCTCGCATTTTGTGACAGGTCAACAAGTACGGAGGCGAGCAAATCATCCTTATCATCAAGGCTAACGCCGCCCACCAAATCGGCTGCATTTTCTTTATCAGCAATGAGCTTAGCCGCTTCACTACTGGCCCCGCGCTCAGAAAGTACAAATACCGATGAGCCACGGGCACGTTGATCTTGGAAGGCATCCGCATGAATAGAAATAAACATGTCTGCTTTTTGTTTGCGGGCACGCTTGATCCGACTGCGCAAACTGATAAAGGTATCGTTATCGCGTGTTAGATAGGCGCGCATCCCCTGTTCTGCATCAATTAGTTTAGCAAGACGTCGTGCAATCTCTAGGGTAATCACTTTTTCTTTTGTACCATTGCGGCCCTTTGCACCATGGTCTCTGCCACCATGCCCAGCATCAATAGCGACAATAATATCGCGTTGTTCTGTTGGCTTATGGGTGGAGATAGCTTGTGGTGGTGGTGTGTTGTCTGCAGCAGGTGGCGTGGTTTCTTCTTTGGGTGTAGGGGGTTGCGTTGCTGCTGGTGGCGTTGGTTTTGTTGGAGTTTTGATTGGGTCAGGTGCGTTGGTAATTGGTTTTTCGACAAGGGGGCTCAAGGTTAATATAATTTGATGGTGATTATTCTCAGAGGTTGCTTTACTGTGGTATTTGACTTGGTTAGCTAGGTCAAACACGACACGCAATGCTTTATTAGGGCGGCCGGCTTGACGTATTTTTATAAGAGGACTATTTTTATCAGCAGCGGCATTAAGTGCAATAGATTGTTTCGTGTTTGGTAGGTCAATGACTAATCGTATTGGATTATTTAAGCTAAATATTTGGGGGGTAACCGGGTGGCTTAAATCAAAAGTGATTTGAGTTTGCGCATCGATATTGCGTACGCTAAATTGCGTAATGGTGCCCGCATTACTAATGAGTGGGAAAATAAGCAATAGCAGCATAACAAAGGTAGAAAACAGGTATTTTGAATGCGATAATATATCTTGTGTCATGAGCCGTATTTTGGATTCATTAGCCAGAAAAATCAAGTGCATTTAACCAGTCATGGCCGATATCGGTTAGTGGCGTCGCTATCGCGATACGCTGCTGCTGCTGATATTGTAATGCGAGCAGTAAATCAGGTGGTGGTAGCGCATTGCCAGCTTGCTGCGGCCATTCGATTAAACAGAGGTTATTACCTGCAAAGTAGTCGTCCATACCAAGATAATCAAGTTCTTCTGGATCTGTTAAGCGGTATAGATCAAAGTGATAAACAAGGCGTGTTGGCGTGTCGTAGCGTTCAACAAGGGTGTAAGTCGGACTTTTGACGTTGCCTTGGTGGCCTAGCGCATGCAATAGGCCACGCGCTAAAGTTGTTTTTCCAGCACCCAGTTCGCCTTGTAGGTGCAAAGTCGTTTGTTGCGGGGGGCAATGTATTGCGAGTTGTTCTCCTAAACGAAGTGTGGCGGCTTCATCGACTAAATCATAGTTACTCGGCATAGATCAGGTTAGATAAGCGGCGCAGATAAGGCATGAGGTCGGTTGCTAATAAACCACGTTCGCCATTTTCCTGAACGGCTTGATCACCTGCCATGCCATGTAACGTCACCCCTAGACAGGCGGCTTCAAACTGACTAATACCTTGTGCGAGCAAGCCGCCGATGGTGCCGGTGAGTACGTCACCCATACCGCCGCTGGCCATACCTGGATTGCCCCAAATAGAGAGACGGGTAAGCGCATCGGGTTCACCTGCATTAATTAATGTGCTGGCGCCTTTCAAGACGGTGACACCCCCATATTCTTTTTGCAGCGCTTTAACGGTATCAAAACGATTTTGTTCTAAATCATCTTTATTGAGTAGGCGGCTGGCTTCGCCTGGGTGTGGGGTGATGATCCAGTGGTCATGGTGATAATCTTTCTTACTGATTAAGTTCAGCGCGTCGGCATCAATGACAATGGGGATTCCACTAGCAAGTGCACGATCCAGTAAATCTTGTCCCCATTGGCATTGACCCAATCCTGGGCCAATAGCAATAGCATTACAACGTTCGAGCAGCGGGTCAAGATCATCCGCTGTTTCGACGCCATGACACATTAATTCTGGACGGGCAATACTCAAAGACATGGCATGTTCGGGGCGGGTGGCGATACTGACCAGGCCTGCACCTACGCGTGCGCCAGCCTCCGCAGCCATGCGTGGTGCACCAGGCATACCGTGGTCGCCACCAATAATCAGTAGGTGGCCATACAGCCCTTTATGGCCTGTGCGCTGTCTTGGCGATAGGCGTTCAACAAAGTCTTCTAGGCCAACGCGTCGTGCGGATTTAGGGGTGGCAGCATAAATAGCAGGTGGGATTTGTAGGGAATTGAATACAATTTCACCGACGTAATCAGGGCCTACACCGGTAAATAAACCTTGGTTGAGGCCTGAGAGGCTTAACGTAACCGTCGCATGTACGGCAAGGGTCATCGGAATACCCGTATCAGGATGTAAGCCTGATGGCATATCGAGCGATAAAACAGGTGTGCGAGAATTATTGATGACCTGTATCACGGCTTCAGCTTCAGTGGGTAGGTTGCGATCTAAACCGGTGCCGAATAAGGCATCCACAATCAAATCAGCCGAGCGTAAGGCATCGCTATGGAAAGGATTGATTTCAACACCCGCCTTAAGCAAAGCCACCCGCGCTGCGGCCGCAGTTTCATTCAATTCCTGTTCTGAACTGAGCTCATATACAAACACGCGTAAATCAGCATCCAATGCCTGCCGTGCTAATTCAAAACCATCGCCGCCATTATTACCTGTGCCGCATAAGATCAAGATGCGTTGTGCTTGTTTCCAATGGCTTTTAATCGTCGCCAATGCGGCTTCGCCAGCGCGCGCCATCAGCTCAGAACCAGGAATGTCATAATCTTCTATTGCAGCGCGGTCAATTTCTTGTGTTTGTGCCGCTGAAAAAAGTGAGTGGGGCAGTGTGATCATAATATATTCTCTCTATATACTTCAGTCTATAATAGCCTGCATGGGAGAGAAAAACATAGACAATTTGCCGGATAAAATGCAATCTTGGGGGAAAGAACTTGGTTTTCAACAGCTTGGCATAAGCAATATTGATCTTGCTGAGGCAGATGAGGCGCTTTCAGCTTGGTTAGCAGCCGGTTTTCACGGTGAAATGGATTATATGGAACGCCATGGTAGCCTGCGAAGCCACCCAGAAGAATTATTACCGGGTACGATTCGTGTTATTACTGCGCGGATGGACTATTGGCCAGAATTGGCGGTTGAGCCGTGGTCTGTGATTGAAGATGCAAGTAAAGCCTATATATCCCGTTATGCGCTGGGGAGGGATTATCACAAGCTAATGCGAAAACGGCTACAAAAACTCGCCAGCAGAATTGAACAAGAAGTGGGCGAAATGGGCTATCGTGTATTTAGTGATAGTGCGCCGATTTTAGAAAAAGCGTTGGCGGAGAAATCGGGTTTGGGCTGGATCGGAAAACATAGCAATGTGCTTAATAGAGCGCATGGTTCCTATTTCTTTTTAGGTGAGATTTATACCGATTTACCTTTACCTGAAACAGCCGCAGGAGAAAATCATTGTGGCAGCTGTACTGCATGTATTGATATTTGCCCCACCCAAGCGATTGTTGCGCCTTATCAGGTGGATGCCCGTCGCTGTATTTCCTATCTCACGATTGAATTGCGTGAGAGCATTCCCATCGAATTTCGCAAAGCCATGGGTAATCGGATTTATGGTTGCGATGATTGCCAGCTGGTGTGTCCGTGGAATAAATTTGCGCAAGCCACGGTAGAAAGCGATTATTTACCGCGGCAAGGGCTTGATTCACCCCAATTATTAGATTTATTTGCGTGGACGGAAGCCGATTTTTTATCAAGGCTAGAAGGCAGCCCCATCAGGCGAATTGGCCATGAAGCTTGGCTGCGGAATATTGCAGTGGCATTAGGCAATGCAGATACCAGTGATGCGATTATTGCAGGCTTGAATACCAGACAATCCGATCCCTCTGAATTAGTAAGAGAACATGTAGCATGGGCATTAGAACAACATGATTAAAATAAAAATAATTTTGCTAGCGGCTTGTTTGAGCATGTTAACAGCCTGCCAGATAGTCGATCATAAAACAGCATTAAAAGTGACTGCTGATCCACAGATTGCCGCAGAATGGTATCAACAAGGTGAATCACAAATAATCCAGAATCAGGAGCAGGCACAACGAGCCGGAGAGATGGCCAATAAGCAGGCTAAAAATATCATCCTATTTATCGGCGACGGCATGGGGATCTCGACAGTCACTGCCGCCCGTATTCTCGCAGGGCAACAGCAAGGCCATACAGGAGAAGAAAACAATTTATTTTTCGAAACCTTTCCACATCTTGCCTTATCTAAAACCTATAACACCAATCAGCAAACGCCTGATTCAGCGGGCACGATGAGTGCGATGATGACCGGCGTTAAAACCAAAGCAGGATTAATCAGTGTGAATCAACAAGTGATCCGTGGTGATTGTCGCAGTCAAGCAGGCAATGACATGCTCACCGCACTGGAATATGCCGAGATTATTGGTATGGCAACCGGTGTGGTGACTACTGCCCGCGTTACCCATGCCACGCCAGCAGCAACCTATGCACATAGCATGGATCGTAACTTTGAATATGATGGTGAAGGTGAAAAACTAGCGTATGCTACGGGTTGCGATGATATTGCCCTGCAGCTAATAAACTTGCCACAACGCTTTACTCATAGCGCGCCGCAAGTGGATGGCTTAGAAGTGATTCTCGGTGGTGGGCGGCGTAACTTCTTGAGTGGCGATGCGGGCAAGCGACAAGATGGACGTGATCTTACGCAGGAATGGCTAGCGCAGTATCAACATGCCGCCTATGCGCGCTCGAAATCAGAACTTGAAGCCGTGAATAATGTAGATCATTTACTGGGCTTATTCAGCGATTCCCATATGGATTACGAAACCGATCGCCAAGCGCAGCCATCGTTAACCGAAATGACAGCAAAAGCGATTAGTCTATTACAGCAAAATCAACAGGGATTTTTCTTAATGGTCGAAGCCGGGCGGATAGATTACGCACACCATGCCACCAATCCCTATCGCGCCTTAGAAGACACTATTGAGCTTGCCAAAGCCGTTGAAGCTGCCTATGAGAATACTGATCCCACAGAAACCTTAATCATCGTCACCGCCGATCATAGCCATGTGTTTACATTGGGTGGTTACCCCACTCGTGGCAACCCGATTTTAGGCAAAGTAAAAACGAATGATGCAGCAGGCAATCCAGAATCAGCAGATGCCCTCGCCGAAGATGGACTGCCTTATACGACCGTGGGCTATGCCAATGGTCGTGGCTTTAAATATTTGCCCGATGCAGATAGCGCCGATGCAATTTATGACACCGAAATAAAGGCGGGGCGGGTTGATTTAACGGAGGTGGACACCACCGACCCTAACTATCATTCTGCTGTATTAGTGCCACAATCGATTGAAACCCATGGCGCAGAAGATGTTGCTATTTATGCGACAGGCCCGGGTTCCTCATTGGTGAATGGCGTGATGGAGCAACATAGTATTTTTCATGTGATGAACCAAGCGGGGCGGTTGGTTGAAAGAGCAGAAACTAAATCAAGGAGCTTGTCATCTCGACCGTAGCGGAGAGATCTTGAACACGGATTAAGATGCCTCCGCTACGGTCGGCATGACAAAATATTTAAGAAGAACCGATATCTTCGAGTTTGTATTTTTTTGTTATTTTAGATAGATTTTCTTTTACGTCTGAAGGGCAAGTAATATCGGACTCATTAATCATATACAGTAAATGTTCTAACGCTATTTCCACTTCGCTGTGTTTAAGGTAGTCAGCAACCACTTCCAAACCATTGCGCATTCCAGCTTGCTCAAAAGTCACATTGTCTGGCGCTTTCTCATATAATTTTGTAATTAATGATTGAACTATTTTGCAAGATTCAAAAAGGATTTTCTTTTCATTTCTCATTAATGTAATTTAAGGTTTCTCAGGCAACTTAATAAAATGTTCCCGATAATGCGCCAATTCCCGAATCGAATCTTTCACATCATCCATCGCCAAATGCGAGGCATTTTTCTTAAAGCTTTTTTCCACCGCAGGCGCCCAGCGGCGTGCTAATTCTTTTAGAGAGCTGACATCGAGATTGCGATAATGGAAAAAGGCTTCCAATTCTGGCATTAAGCGCGCCATAAATCGACGATCTTGGCAGATACTATTGCCACACATCGGCGAGGTGCCTTTCGGTACATATTCTGCTAGAAAGGCGATCGTTTGCGCTTCGGCTTCTTCGACCGTGAAGGTGCTTTCTTGTACGCGCTTGGTCAGCCCTGATTTGCCATGCTGCTTGGTATTCCATGCATCCATGCCTTCTAGTAATACATTAGGCTGATGAATGGCAACAATTGGGCCTTCAGCCAACACATTGAGCTCTGCATCGGTGACGATAGTCGCGATTTCAATGATCATGTCATTTTGGGTATCTAGCCCCGTCATTTCAAGATCGATCCAAATTAGATTGCTTTTTTTCTTAGTCATAGTGGATTCTTTATACTGTAGAATTGTCAGTCAATTGTAGCATTTCTATTTGAAACGAAAGAGAGAAAAGATGAACGAGTTTACATGGGTGTTTTTAGCCGCATTAGCGTTGATGGTGGGGATTGAGTTATGGCTGTCACTTCGCCAAAGCAAACATGTGGCAAAACATCGCGGCGCAGTGCCCGATGCCTTCCAAGCGCAAGTTAGCCTAGAGGCACATCAAAAAGCAGCGGATTACACGGCAGCAAAAGGTAAGTTTAATCGCTTCGGCTCGATGTTAGGGATGGTGATTCTATTGCTTTGGACCTTGGGCGGCGGTTTGGAGTGGCTCTATGGTGTGTGGCAAGGTTTGGGCTGGAGCGAGATGCTGGTGGGCATTGCGTTTATCGTGAGTTTCTCAATCATCGGCACCCTAATTGATCTGCCGATTGATGCCTATAAAACCTTTAAATTAGAAGATAGCTTTGGCTTTAATAATAATACGCCAGCGCTATTTTTATCCGACACAGTGAAGCAAACTATTCTATCGCTGGTGATTAGCATCCCGATGGCATGGGCGGCGCTTTGGTTAATGAAAAGTGGTGGCACTTACTGGTGGCTTTATTTATGGATTGGCTTGATGGGCTTTAGCGTGTTGATGATGTGGGCTTATCCTGCGTTTATCGCGCCGATATTCAATAAATTTACGCCGTTGGATGATGCCGATTTGAAAGCCCGCGTTGAAGGCTTATTATCGCGCTGTGGGTTTAAAAGCCAAGGCATTTATGTGATGGATGGTTCGCGCCGCTCTGGGCATGGTAATGCCTATTTCACAGGCTTAGGTGATAATAAACGCATTGTATTCTTCGATACCTTATTAGATACGCTAAGCGAAGACCAAATTGAAGCCGTATTGGCGCATGAATTGGGCCATTTCCGTCGTAAGCATGTGTTGAAAAATATGGGTGTGATGGCGTTATTGAGTTTAGGTAGTTTGGCGTTATTAGGTTGGGCATCAGCACAATTTTGGTTCTTCACCGGTCTAGGCGTGAGCACGCAATCAAATGCCATGGCGTTAGTGTTATTTATGTTGGTGATTCCCGTGTTTTCGTTTTTTCTGCATCCGATGATGACGGCGTTATCGCGGAAATACGAATATGAAGCCGATGATTATGCGGCATCGGTATCGAGCGCCGATGATTTGATTCAGGCGTTGGTGGCGTTATATCAAGAAAATGCGAGCACTTTAACGCCGGATCCCTTGGTGTCGTCTATCTATGATTCGCATCCACCTGCTTCTTTGCGGATTGCGCATTTACAGAAGAAGATGGGGTGATTACTTATCTGGCGAAATATTTTTCCACTTGGCGAATAAGATAACGAAGGCAATCGCACAGAGACCAGCGATTAAGTTGAGTAAGACAATACTATCCACCTGTTGGAACGATAATATAACCATCAGCATAAGGAAAGAAATCATCACGCAGTTTTGAATCCAGTTATTGCCAGCGAGTATGGTGCCCCGTTTTTTATTGGGTGCATGATGCTGGATAAGGGCATTGAGCGGAACAATAAATAAGCCGCCGAAGAGTCCGAAGATAAGAATAACCATGCCTAGCATGGTTGCAGTGTGGCCCTGTGGGATTAAAAATAGGCTGATAATCATTCCTAAACCACCGATAGGAACCAACCCTGTGCTGATACCGCGGCGAGAGATAAAGCCAGCGAGTAATGAACCGATAATAATGCCGACGCCGGAGCAGGCTAGGAGTGCTTGAATAATGATAGTGTTATTCATTGCTAACGTTATCTTGGCAAAGGCAGGGAACGTCGCCAGAACGGCTTGCGAGACGCCCCAGAAGATAGATAAACCGGCAATGCATAGCCAAATAAGCGGGTTATGGCGGAGGGTGCTGAGATTATCGCGTAATAACTCTCCTCGGCGATAGCGCGCCCAATCGAAATTAGTTTTAATGGGCATACCGCGTTCTGAGCGAGCCGGTAAGCGATGGGTGAGATAAAGCTCAAGCAGGCTACCGAACACCAATAACCAGCCTAATGGTGCGATAAAGCGAATGATATTATTTTTGGTGGCGAGATAGGATTCTCCCGCGAGCATGGATTCAAACAATACAGAAAAAAGAAGCATGCCCCCTAAAATAGCGACAATGCTGACGGCTTGCACAACACCATTGGCCAGTGTGAGTTTGCTATCGCCGACCAACTCGATGATATAGCCATATTTGGCGGGAGAATAGAGTGCACTTTGGGCGGCGAGCAGAAAGGTCATGCCAAAGGCGAAATAGAACCAACCCATGTAATAGGCGAGGGTAATCATCAATGTTAATCCGACGGCAACGCGCGCAGCCCACCGCATAATATTGGGTTTATAGAAGCGATCTGACAGCCAGCCGGCGGGGGTGAAGAGCAAAACAAAGGGCAGTAAAATGAGACTATTTACAATTGCAGTGAGAATAATCTGCTGGCTACCATCATAGATTTTAAACACGGTATTTTGGATAATAATTTTATGTCCCATATCGACGAGCGCATTTAAAAAGGCAATGAGCAGGAAGGGGAGGAAGCCTTTAATTTTAAGCATTAGGGTTTAGTTAATGCTCGTCATCCCCGTGCAGACGGGGATCCAGAAACTATAAAATGGATTCCCGATAAAATACTTCGGGAATGAGGGTTATTTTGGTTAGTGTATGAATTGATTATTTTTCAGCTTCTAAAAATCGCTCGGCATCTAATGCTGCCATACAACCTGCACCTGCAGAGGTGATGGCTTGACGATAAATGGGATCAGAGATGTCGCCAGCAGTGAACACACCTGGGATATTGGTTTTTGTGCCAGTGGTGTTTTTGATATAGCCATGTTCCATATCAATTTGGCCAGTAAAAATATCAGAATTTGGTTTATGGCCAATGGCGATAAATACACCTTGCACATCAACATCCCGCATTGAACCATCTTGTTTGTTTTTCAAACGAATACCGGTAACACCAGCATCATCGCCTAACACTTCATCCAGTTCGTTATGCCATAAGATTTCTACATTGGCTTCTTCTGCTTTTTTGAGCAATTGTGCGCTGAGAATCTTTTCTGAAGTAAAATGATCGCGACGATGCACGACGGTTACTTTAGAAGCGATATTAGATAAATAAAGCGCTTCTTCAACCGCGGTATTACCACCACCGATAACGGCGACAGGTTGGTTTTTATAAAAGAAACCATCACAGGTAGCACAAGCCGACACACCGCGGCCCATAAAGGCTTCTTCAGATTCCAAGCCTAGATACATGGCCGATGCACCCGTTGCGATAATTAAGGCATCACACGTATATTCACCTGCATCCCCCGTTAGTCGGAAAGGGCGCTGGCTTAAATCAGCCGTATGAATGTGATCGAAGATAACTTCGGTACCAAACCGGGTGGCATGGCGCTCCATTCGTGCCATCAATTCTGGGCCTTCAACACCTTGGTCATCGCCGGGCCAGTTATCGACATCCGTGGTCGTGGTGAGCTGCCCACCTTGCTGAATACCTGTAATTAATACAGGATCAAGCGCTGCACGTGCGGCATAAACGGCCGCAGTATAACCCGCAGGGCCAGAGCCTAAGATAAGTAAACGACAGTGTTTTGTGTCAGCCATGATACAGCCACTCCATAAATTTCAATTAATGAATCGACATTGTATATGAATAATGTTTGCTTGGGTGCCAAGCATGGTGGCTGTGTTAAAATTAGTCATTAAATTTTTTACGAAAGAAATAGGATTTTGAATGGAAGAGGAATTCACCTCAACAATGGCGCATAACGAGCCTGCAAGTCGAATTGGATTGCGGTTGCGGGAGGGTGCGTTAATTTTGGCTGTGGCCGTGGCCTTGTATCTGTTTTTAGCAATGGTGAGTTATCAGCCTGCGGATCCGGCTTGGTCAACATCGGGTACGAATAGCCATGCGATGAATTTGGGTGGCGTGGTTGGCGCGTGGTTGTCGGATGCCTTTTTGTATGGCTTTGGATTAACCGCTTTTTTCTCACCTTTGATGGTGGCTTTTAGTGGTTGGTTATTGTTCCGCTGGGGCGCAGAAGAAAGCAGCGACGGCGCCTTACATTTTTGGTTGCTCAAAGTGGCTGGGTTGGTGATGGCAGTGGGTGCGGCTAGCGGTTTGGCGATGTTACATTTATCGCATCATGCGACGGCTTTACCCCTTGGCGCAGGTGGGGTAATGGGTGAATTAGTTGGCGGGGGTGCGTTGGCCATTTTTGGCGGCGTGGGGGCAACCTTGTTGTTATTAGCCGGATTATTAACAGGCATTACGTTATTTACGGGTTTATCGTGGCTCAAACTCATGGATAAGTTGGGTGCTACTTGCTTGGCGTTGGTGGCCATTGGGGCGCAGTGGTGGCAGGCGAGAAAAGCGCAGGCTAGCGAAGCAGAATTGCGTGAACAGCGAGAAGCAACGTTTATTCAAGGTTCGGCGCAATTTGAAAATCGTGAAAAAGTGCGTGTTGAACCGACGGTTGCACCAGAAAAACAGAGTGTGCGAGAGGAAGAAGAAAGGCAAGTGCCTTTATTTCAGACGGATGACATGCCAGCGATGCCAACCTTATCATTATTGGATATGGCAGTAGAAAGTCAGGGTGGGTATAGCGAAGAGACGTTGCAGGCTTTGTCGCGTTTAGTTGAGATAAAGTTGAAAGATTTTGGGGTAACGGTTGAGGTGATGGAGGTGCAACCAGGACCTGTGGTCACCCGGTTTGAGATGATGCCTGCAGCCGGTGTGAAGGCGAGCCGAATTACGGGGTTGGCAAAAGACTTGGCACGTTCTTTATCAGTGATGAGTGTGCGGGTTGTTGAGGTGATTCCGGGCAAGCCATTTGTGGGTTTGGAAATTCCGAATGAAGTGCGCGAAATGGTGCGGCTACGTGAAATTTTAGGCTGTGCTGAATATGAAGCCAGTAAGGCGCCGTTGCTGGTGGCCTTGGGTAAGGATATTGCGGGTCGGCCGGTGGTGGCAGATTTAGAGAAAATGCCCCATTTACTGGTGGCGGGTACAACCGGGTCGGGTAAGTCAGTTGGGGTGAATGCGATGATTTTAAGCATGCTCTATAAAGCAAGCCCGGCAGAAGTGCGTTTGATTATGGTTGATCCCAAAATGTTGGAGCTATCCATCTATGAAGGGATTCCGCATTTATTGACGCCGGTTGTTACTGATATGAAAGAAGCATCGAATGCGTTGCGCTGGTGTGTGGCTGAAATGGAGCGGCGATACCCTTTAATGGCTGCGCTGGGTGTGCGGAATATTGCGGGCTATAATAAGAAGGTGAATACGGCGATTGAAGCTGGAGAGCCCCTTAAAGATCCGACATCACAAGAATTTTTACCGGGCGAACCTGTCCCGACTTTAGAGCCATTGCCCTTGATTGTGGTCATTATCGATGAGTTGGCGGATATGATGATGGTGGTCGGCAAGCAGGTGGAAGAATCGATTGCGCGCTTGGCACAAAAAGCGCGGGCATCGGGGATCCATTTGATTTTAGCGACACAACGGCCTTCGGTGGATGTGATTACCGGATTAATCAAGGCGAATATTCCGACGCGGATTTCATTTCAAGTGTCATCTCGTATTGATTCACGGACGATTTTAGATCAGATGGGCGCAGAGCAGTTGTTAGGGCAGGGGGATATGCTGTATTTACCGCCAGGCACGAGTATTCCCCAGCGGATCCATGGTGCTTTTGTGGATGATCATGAAGTGCATGCGGTTGTAAATCACTTAAAAGAAAATGCAGAACCGAATTATTTAGATGAGATTACAGCAGATCCTGCAGAAAGCAGCGAAGGTGGGATTGCGGGCGCATCGGATGGTGAATCTGATGAATTGTATGATCAAGCTGTTCAGATCGTGATTGAATCACGCCGTGCTTCAATATCAGGTGTGCAACGTCGATTGAAAGTAGGCTATAACCGTGCGGCACGCCTTATTGAGGCAATGGAAGCGGCAGGCGTGGTGAGCGGGATGCAATCGAATGGCAGCCGAGAGGTGTTGGCACCGGATAGAGATTCTTTTTAAATTAAGCAAAACCGCGCCATGAGATGAACCTCATATGAACGGACGTGATTTCTCTGGCAACGATTAGGCGAGAGGATGGTCAGAGAAGCATCAGTAATAATGAAAAGGTAAAAAATGAAAACAATGAAATATTGGATGGTTGGTCTTGTAGGGAGTGTGTTGTTGTTTTCTACACTGACGCAGGCAGCACAATCTGCAAGTGAGAAATTAGATAATTTCATTCAAAGTGTGGTGACATTTCAAGCCAGCTTTGAGCAAATTGTGTTTGATGCCAATGGCCAAGAAGTAGAAAAAGCATCGGGTACCGTGTTATTAGAGCGCCCTGGAAAATTCCGTTGGGATTATGCGGCGCCTTATCCACAGCAGATTGTTGCGGATGGCAATAAAATTTGGTTTTATGATGTTGATTTGGAACAAGTGACCGTAAAATCACAATCAGAGGCGTTGCTTGATACGCCAGCAACCTTACTTTCAGGTGAGGTGTCACCTGCTGAAAAATATGAAATCAGCAATCTACCATCAGACGATAAATTTTCACGGGTACAGTTAACCCCTAAAGATGAAGAGGCGGGATTTCAAACCGTGATGTTGGTGTTTGATGAAGCAACCTTGTATCAGATGATAATGAAAGATAATTTTGATCAAACAACACAACTGACGTTTTCAAATGTGGTTGAGAATAGCGCATTAGTGAAGGATGCTTTTGCATTTACACCGCCAGATGGTGTAGATGTGGTGGGCGAACAATGAAAACCTTTTTCGATGCCTTTTTTTCACCATGCTAGCGTTAAAAATATGCAGGAGCATATTTTGGATGTAAAACAACCCGGAGGGAGAAAGGCACGGATGCCTTTCGTCAAAATGACTTCAAAATGCGCATGTACTATATGTAGATTGTGTTTTTTCAGTGATTTTTGCCTTGGCATGATAAAAAATACTTATCGAGAAAAGGCTTCAGCGTGAGCCTATTTGATGTTGCACCTGATTTAGCGGGAAGACCGTTAGCCGATCGCATGCGGCCAACCCAGTTGGAAGGGTATATTGGGCAGCAGCATTTATTGGGTGAAGGCAAACCCTTGCGGCAGGCGATTGAATCAGGTCAGCCGCATTCGATGATTTTCTGGGGGCCACCGGGCACAGGAAAAACAACCTTAGCACGACTGATAGCGAATTATTGCGATGCAGAATTTATTAGTATTTCTGCAGTGTTGGCAGGGGTAAAAGAGGTGCGCGGCGCCGTGGCGCAGGCGCAAGAATCCCAGCAGATGCACGGCCGGCGCACGATGTTATTTGTCGATGAAGTGCATCGCTTTAATAAATCCCAGCAAGATGCATTTTTGCCTTATGTTGAGGATGGCACCTTTACTCTTATTGGTGCGACCACAGAAAACCCTTCCTTTGAATTGAATAATGCCTTGTTATCTCGGGCGCGCGTGTATGTGTTGAAATCGTTAGAAGTGAGCGATCTGCGTGAGATTGTTGATCGGGCTTTAGCAGATGAAGAACTAGGTGTCGGCGCACGCGGCATTAGTATCGCTGATAATTTGCGAAATGAGTTAGCGCAAGCCGCTGATGGCGATGGTCGGCGGGTGCTTAATTTATTAGAAATTGCAATTGATTTGGCAGATAGCCAAGGCGAGAAAGAAGTGAGCGAATCAGCGCTGACGGAAGTGTTAAGCGGTACACTGCGGCGCTTTGATAAAGGCGGTGAGGCTTTTTACGACCAAATTTCGGCCTTACATAAATCAGTGCGTGGCTCTTCTCCAGATGGCGCGCTGTATTGGCTTTGCCGAATGTTAGATGGCGGTGTTGATCCAAGTTATTTGATGCGACGGATTGTGCGCATGGCGTCGGAAGATATTGGTAATGCGGATCCACGTGGTTTGCGGATTGCCTTGGATGCATGGGAAAGTTATGAACGCTTAGGCCAGGCTGAAGGCGAGTTAGCGATTGCGCAGGCGGTGGTGTATTTGGCCTGTGCGCCAAAAAGTAATGCGGTGTATATGGCGTATAACACGGCGATGGCGGCGGTGCGTTCACAGGGCTCGGCAGAAGTGCCGTTGCATTTACGCAATGCACCGACCAAGTTAATGCAAGAATTGGATTATGGCAAAGATTACCAATATGCGCATAATGCGCCGGATGCTTATCCTGCTGGAGAAGTCTATTTTCCTGATACGATGCGGCCAGAGCAATATTACGTGCCTGTGCCACGTGGTCTGGAAATCCAGATCGGTGAGAAATTGGCCAGGTTGCGCGCCTTAGACGTAGCCGCAAAAGATAAAAAATAGGATCAGCATAAATCAACATCCTTTGTTACAATTAGGGGTTAATGACCATTATTTTTAACCTTTAATATAGGAACCGAACACATGTCACGCGTATTCAATTTTAGCGCCGGCCCAGGCGCACTCCCAGAAGCTGTTTTAAAACAAGCACAAACAGATTTAATGGATTGGCAAGGTTCGGGTATGAGTGTGATGGAAATGAGTCATCGCGGCAAGGCATTTATGTCAATTGCGGCGGAAGCAGAAGCAGATTTGCGTGAGCTGATGGCGATTCCTGAGAACTATAAAGTATTGTTTCTGCAAGGTGGTGCGACAACCCAATTCGCAGCGATTCCGATGAATTTATTGCGTGGTAAAAAAACGGCGGATTATTTCAATACGGGGCAGTGGTCTAAAAAGGCGATTAAAGAAGCGAAGCAATATTGCGATGTAAATATTGTGGCTTGCTCTGAAGCAGATAATTTCTCAACGATTCCACCTGTTTCAGAATGGAAGTTAAACCCGGATGCAGCCTATGTGCATTACACATCGAATGAAACCATTGGCGGTGTGGAATTTGATCATATTCCGGATACAGGTGATGTGCCACTCGTGGTGGATTTATCGTCTACCATTTTATCGCGTCTGATTGATGTATCTAAATTTGCGTTGATTTATGCGGGGGCCCAGAAAAATATTGGTCCGGCGGGTTTGGCGGTTGTGATTGTGCGGGATGATCTGATTGGTGATGTGATTGAGGGTACGCCAAGCATGTTGGATTATCAGGTGCAAGCCGATAATGATTCCATGTTTAACACGCCGCCGACCTTCTCTTGGTATATGGCCGGTTTGGTATTCAAGTGGGTGAAAGCACAAGGCGGCTTGGCAGCGATGGCTGACATTAATCAACGTAAAGCGAAGAAACTCTATACGGCAATTGAAGAGTCTGGTTTTTATAAGAATCCAGTGGATGTGCCTTATCGTTCTTGGATGAATGTACCCTTTACATTGCCATCAGAAGAACTAGACAAAGCATTTTTAGCCGGTGCGGCAGCGGCGAAATTAGATAGCTTAAAAGGTCATCGCTCTGTGGGTGGGATGCGTGCAAGTATTTATAATGCCGTGCCAGAGACGGCAGTAGATGCACTTATTAGTTTTATGAATAATTTCGCGCAAGCGAATAAATAAGGATATTTAACGATGTTTAAAATATCAACATTAAACAATATCTCGGTAACGGGTTTAGACCGTTTGCCGCGTGATCATTATGAAATTGCATCAGAGCTACCGAATCCAGATGCGGTGTTACTGCGCTCCTATAAAATGCACGATTGGGATGTTCCAGACACGTTAAAAGCGGTGGGTCGAGCCGGTGCAGGCGTGAATAATATTCCGCTGGATAAAATGAGTGGGAAAGGCATCCCTGTGTTTAATGCGCCAGGCGCGAATGCCAATGCGGTGCAAGAACTGGTGTTAACAGGTATGTTATTGAGTGCCCGAAATATTTGTGCGGGTTGGGATTTTGCGCGCAATTTAACAGGCTCAGATGCTGAAATTACCAAGCAAGTGGAAGCCGGCAAAAGTGGCTTTTCAGGCTTTGAATTACCGGGTCGGACTTTGGGTGTCGTTGGCTTGGGTGCCATTGGTATTAAGATCGCGAATACTGCGATTGCCTTAGGCATGAAAGTGATTGGGTTTGATCCAAAAATCACAGTGGATAGCGCATGGAAATTATCCCATCAAGTGGAACAAGCCAGCAGTGTGGATGATTTATTGAGTCACAGTGATTTTATTACCTTCCATGTGCCATTAGTGGATGGCACCAAAGACATGATCAATACAACGCGCTTAGCAAATATGCGTGATAACGTAACAATTTTGAACTTCTCACGCGGCGGTATCGTCAATGATGAAGCGATGGTGGCAGCATTGGAAAGCGGCAAGGCGCATGCTTATGTATGTGATTTCCCGAGTAACTTACTTAAAAACCATCCGAAGGTCATTACCTTGCCGCATTTAGGCGCCTCAACCGTTGAGGCAGAAGATAACTGTGCGATTATGGTGGCAGATCAAATTAAGGATTACTTAGAAAACGGTAATATCACTAACTCGGTTAACTTTCCAAAAATCAGAATGAAGCGCGAAGCGGGGCAGCATCGCTTAACGGTTGCGCATGACAATGTGCCGACGATTCTGGGGCAAATCACCAATGCGTTTGCCGATGCAAAAATCAATATTATTGATATGCTGAGTAAATCTCGAGATGATGTTGCTTACACCATGCTGGATACAGATGAAGC
>CAZRAY010000022.1:0-30592 GCA_964598235.1 uncultured Piscirickettsiaceae bacterium | reverse complement strand
ACAAACTCACCGTCATGGTCGCCAACCTCGCCCCCCGAAAAATGCGCTTCGGCCTCTCCGAAGGCATGGTCTTAGCCGCTGGTCCAGGTGGGAAAGATTTATTCATCTTAAATCCTGACGAAGGTGCTGAGCCTGGGATGCGGGTTAAGTAGGTATTCAGTATTCTCATAGTGTGATAGAAGGAAAATTAAAGACATGCCTATTCCAAAACATGAAAAGCTTAGGGTTCCAGCGTTACAACTCCTCGCGGAGAAAGAAGTGCTGCGAATAAAAGAGTTTGAATCACCCTTAGCAAAAGTATTTGGTTTATCTGAAGAAGAGATGTCTCAAAAATATGAATCAGGCAATGGAAAAATATTCTATGACCGAGTGTCTTGGGCTCTTAGCTATATGAACATGACTGGATTAGTTCAAAAACCAGCAAGAGGTGTTTACCAAATTAGCGAACTTGGGAAACAGAAACTAAAAACACCTGAAAACATTAATAAGTTTATCGCTGAACAACTTGAAAAAAGAGAATCTCCAAAACGACTAAAAGCAGCGAATATTCAGACTTCGTATACTGACCTTACTCCTCAAGAGGAGTTATATGAATCCTCAGCAAAAATAAGGACAAGCGTCTATGAAGATATTATAGATGTTATCCTCAGCAAATCTCCTCGTGATTTTGAACAATTAGTTGTTACGCTACTCCAACGTATGGGATATGGAGGGGAAATAAAAGCATCAGGCATCGTAACTCAGTATTCAAATGATAAAGGCATAGACGGTATCATAAAAGAAGATGTCTTAGGGTTGGGCAGAATTCATATTCAAGCTAAACGATATGCTCGAGAGAACACTATTGGTAGAGAAGAAATACAAAAGTTTGTAGGCGCGCTTGCTGTCGCCCAATCAAATAAAGGTGTTTTCATTACTACATCATCATATTCCAAAGGGGCGATAGAATATGGTGAAAATCTTAATGGTTCTACAACTCTCGTTCTTATCGATGGAAGAGATTTAGCTGAATATATTTATGATTATGGACTGGGCATGCAAATTGAGCAAACTATCGAGATAAAAAAACTTGATAGCGAATTTTGGGATTCCATGGGCGTTGACACCCCTGAAAACAACATATAACTCTGAAGCATTATGTCTCTGTATGCCAAACCGCTCCATCAACAATCTAAAATTTAACAACCAATACCTACAAGCCCTGCCCGCAGATCCCGAAACGGATAATCACCGTCGGCAAGTATTAGATGCCGGCTATTCATTTGTCTCCCCTACACCGGTCAGCAATCCCACATTAGTCGCCTATTCGCCCGAAGTCGCCGAATTGATCGGCTTAGATCCTGCTGAATGTGACACGCCTGAATTCACTCAAGTATTCGCTGGTAATAAATTACTAGCCGGCATGCAACCCTATGCTCTGTGTTATGGCGGTCATCAATTTGGTAATTGGGCGGGTCAATTAGGTGATGGCCGAGCGATCAATTTAGGCGAAGTGGTCACCCCGCAAAGTATGCACCAAACCTTGCAACTCAAAGGCGCAGGGCCTACACCCTATTCTCGTTCGGCCGATGGCTTGGCGGTGTTACGGTCTTCGGTGCGGGAATTTTTATGTAGCGAAGCGATGTATCATTTAGGCGTACCAACTACGCGTGCGCTGAGCTTGATTTTAACGGGCGAAGAGGTGCAACGCGATATGTTTTACGATGGTCGCCCTGCCATGGAGCCGGGCGCGATTGTGTGCCGTGTCTCCCCTTCTTTTACCCGCTTTGGCAGCCTTGAGATCTTTGCTTCGCGTGGCGATATTGTGAATTTGAAAAAATTAGCTGACCATACGATTAAATCGGATTTTGCACACTTACTCACCTCAAATAAAACGCCGGACAAAGACACTTATTTGGCTTGGTTTAGTGATGTCTGTGACCGTACGGCTGAAATGATTGTACATTGGATGCGGGTGGGCTTCGTGCATGGGGTGATGAACACCGATAATATGTCTATCCTCGGCGAAACCATTGATTATGGGCCTTATGGCTGGCTAGAAGATTATAATCCCGGTTGGACACCGAACACCACCGACCGAGAACAGCGTCGCTATCGCTATGGCGACCAACCCAAAATCGCCCATTGGAATTTATTGCAACTGGCCAATGCCATTTATCCACTGATTGAAGATGCGGATGCGCTGCGTGAGATTTTGGATGATTATGGTCATCAATACCAACAGCGATGGGAAACCATGCGCGCTGAGAAGCTGGGCTTAAATCAGTTTGAACCTGATACCGATACCGCGCTCAATCATGATTTACATACCTTATTGCAACAAACCGAAACCGATATGACTTTATTTTATCGCCATCTCGCTGAATTCCCTGTTTATGCGGATGCAGATGATGATGCACTTGTGGCACCACTGATGCCGGCCTTTTACACGCCCGAATCGCTGCCTGACGGGCATATTGCCAACGTCGCCGCTTGGTGTCGCCAATATCAACAACGTGTGCAACAGGACGGCACTGACGATGCCACACGTAAAAGTCGCATGAATGCGGTGAATCCCAAATATGTGCTCCGTAACTATATCGCCCAACTCGCCATTGATGCCGCTGAGGAAGGCAATTATCGTGCACTCCATGAATTATTAGATGTGCTTCGCCATCCCTATAACGAACAACCCAAACACGAAAAATATGCTGAAAAACGCCCTGACTGGGCGCGTTCCCGTGCGGGCTGTTCTATGTTATCGTGTAGTTCTTAGCGAAAGGAACCAGATGAAACGATCCTGCCAAATTGCATTATTGCTTCTCGCAGTCGGTTTATTAGCCTGCACAGCAAAAAAAATGCTGCCTGCAGAATCGTTATTCTCCGGTAACAGTGCTGGTCAAGCCTTTCAGATTGAGGTTATTACAGAAGGGCTGGGTATCCCATGGGGTATCGACCTATTGAATAGTAATACACTCTTGATTACCGAGCGTCATGGTGTGCTTTCCCGTATTGACATTGCCTCAGGTACGCAAACAATTATTACAGGCTTACCTGCTTTATATACCAATGGACGTGCAGGCTTGCTAGATATTGCCCGGCCCCATGACTACGATCCCACACAAGCTGATAAAAATTGGATTTACCTAAGCTACGTTAAATCACAAGATAAGCAAGGTGTCACTGTGCTCGCCCGTGCTCGATTACAGCAAGATACATTAATCGACTGGCAAGATCTGTTGATCAGCCAGTCAAGAAGCGAAAAAAACATCCACTTTGGTGGCCGTATTGCTTTTGATAATGATGGGCATGTATTTATGACGATTGGTGACCGCAATATTCGTTCTAGTGCACAAGAGCTCACCACGCACTCAGGTAGTATTATCCGATTAAATCGCGATGGATCAATTCCTAAAGATAATCCTTTTATCAATACACCTAATGCCTTAGCTGAAATATGGAGTTATGGTCATCGTAATCCACAAGGGATAACATATGATTCCGGTGGCAATCAACTCTGGGCCATTGAGCATGGCCCTTATGGTGGCGATGAAATCAATCTGATTCAGGCTGGCAATAATTATGGCTGGCCTATTATTTCGCACGGCAAAGAATATGACCCTAGCCACGATATCATTGGGGAAGGCACAGAAAAATCAGGCTTAATTCAGCCCATTAAAACGTATATCCCCTCTATTGCGCCGAGTAGTTTATTATTTTATCGTGGTAACGCCTTCCCACATTGGCAAGGTAATCTTTTCGCTGGTGCGCTAAAATTAACGCACCTTAATCGTATTAGTATTGATAATACGGGAATAGCGATTGCAGAAGAACGATTATTACGCGCCCGCCATGAACGTATTCGAAACGTGATAGAAAGCCCCGAAGGTTGGCTTTATCTTAGCACTGAAAATGGTAAAATATTACGCATCAAACCTCAGGAAGCGACACCATGACACACACCCTCAAAATGCTTTTTATACTTGCTGCGCTAATGGCGCTCAGTGCCTGCGCCACCTTAGATCAAGGAGAGTGCCTATCCGCAGATTGGCATGAAATCGGCTATCAAGATGGCACAAAAGGCTATAAGCCCGAACGATATCAAAAACATAACGAAGCCTGCCAAGAATATCGGGTGCGTGTCAACACCGCTGATTATCATGATGGTTGGGGAGAAGGCATCACACAATATTGCACAGAAGACAATGGCTGGCGCGTGGGCCTAGAAGGCAAAACCTACCATAAAAGCTGCCCTATTCATCTAGAACTCTCATTTTTCAATGCCTATCAACTTGGCCGCAACATCTATGATAAAGAACAGGATTTAGAAGACATTAATACCAAATTAGACCGTATTGCAGACAAACTAGCAGATGATGACACGTCAAGCGACCGCCGAAAAAACTTACGCAAGGAGCGTAGCGCACTCAAATCTGATCGCTTCACTGCTGAGAACAACCTTGACCGTGCTGTCCGTGAAGCGCGTGATATGGGGTTTTATAGTCGCTAGTTAAGAGAATATTATGAGTCAAGACACCAGCCAAATTACCTGTCCTAACTGTGGACATGATATCGATGTAAATGATTTATTGCATCATCAAGTCGATGCCAAGCTCAAAAAAGAGTATCACGATGCACTGGCTAAAGAGCAAGCTAAATTCCAAGCGAAGCAAACTGCATTGGCAGAACAACTTGCCGCTTTAGAGCAAGCAAAAGCAGCCCAAGCACAAGCAATAACGCAGGGTATCCAAACGGGTGTTCAACAAAAAGAATCTGAACTTAAGAAAACAATTCAAGCTGGAATACTGACTGAACAATCTATTAAATTCAAAGCATTAGAAGATGAAGTTAATGAGAAGTCTGCAAAGCTAAAAGGGCTGCATCAAGCACAAGCAGACCTTGCAAAATTGCAACGCGAAAAAGATGAATTACAATCTAGCATCCTCGCTGAATCTGAGAAGAGATTAAACCAACAGCTCGCCGTTGAACGCGAGAAAATTCAGAAATCAGAGCAGGATAAAAATGAGCTCAAGCTAAAAGAGCTTGCAAAGCAACTGCAAGATCAGAAAAACCTCACCTCGGAAATGCAACGCAAACAAGAACAAGGCTCCATGCAATTGCAAGGTGAAACCCAAGAGATTGCCATCGAAGATTGGCTGGCTGAAAACTTTCCGTTAGATACGATTGAAGAAATCAAAAAAGGCGCACGGGGTGCAGATTGCCTGCAAATCGTGCATACCCGCAGCCATCAAAATTGTGGCACAATTTACTATGAAAGCAAGCGCACTAAAGCATTCCAAGCAGACTGGATAGCCAAATTCAAAAATGATATTAAAGATAAAAATGCTGATATTGGTGTATTGGTTACTGAAGCGATGCCCTTAGATATGGATCGTATGGGCTTACGTGAAGGCATTTGGATCTGCTCATTTGATGAATTTAAAGCGCTTTGCGCTGTGCTCCGTGAATCACTTATTCGCCTCAGCACAGCCATCACCACCCAAGAAAATAAAGGCGATAAAATGGGGATGCTCTATGATTTCCTCACCAGCAATGAGTTTAGCCTGCAAATCGAAGCCATCGTTGACGGTTTCAGCCAAATGCAAACCGATCTAGACACCGAAAAGCGCGCCATGACCCGCCTCTGGAAACAACGCGAAAAACAAATCCAAAAAGTATTACTCAACACCACTGAAATGTATGGTTCGATTAAAGGCATTGCGGGTAACGCGGTGCAGTCTATTCCTACTTTAGAATTGCCGATTGATATCGACTAAAAAATGGAACATCAAACACCTTCCAAAATAGAGAATGAGGAGTCTTTTGAAAGTGATTATCGGCTCTTTATTTTTTGCTTAGACGCTTTAGCAAGCAGCCCTCTTTCCGCTTGCGATAAATATGGGAATTATAACGTTGCCTATGAATTACAACTTGATGTTTCCTCGGGCACTTATCTTTCAAACCATCCAAGCCATCGCTTATCTCAAGAGCAAATTCTAAAAATCCAAGAGCTCTCTACTATCCTTCTCTCTTTACCCGATGATGCAGTTGTCTTTTCAAACACAATTGAGGAAAGCATACAAAACATGGAACATCCATCATGGGAGCCCATCCGAGCTTTAGCTGTAAAACTTCTAGAAAACCTTATCCCAGTAACAGAGTTAAATACCGCGTATTTCGAGACGAGCTAGAGCTTAATAGCTAATCTCAAGCACAAAGTACTGCGTTTTTTCACCCTCAACAATAATCGTTGCTTCATCACCCACCTGCTTGCCTAATAAGGCTTTGGCGAGCGGTGAATCAATGCTGATATAGCCCCGCGTATGATCCGTTTCATCGGACCCCACGATCCGATAACATACGGTTTCATCATCGTTATCTTTTTCCAAAGTCACTGTTGCCGCAAAGAAAATCTTATTCGGTTCCGACGGCTTATCCTCTATTACGATTAAATCCGGCATCCGTATTTGTAAATAACGGATACGTCGATCTAAACCCCGCAATTCCTTCTTACGATAGATATATTCTGCATTTTCAGAGCGATCGCCTTCTGCTGCCGCGGCAGACAGGGCTTTGACCACCTCTCTGCGTCGTTCCCAGATGCCTTTTAATTCTGTTTGCAGGGCGATGAATCCTTCACGCGTAATATAAGGTGATTTGGGTGGTTGTTTCGGCCTGAATACCATTTATTTAAGCACTTTTTGTAAGGCTTCAAGGGCTTGCGATAATTTTGCTTCATCGACAGTATAAGCAAATCGGATATGTTCTTTAGCTCGATAATCACCAAAATCTAGCCCAGGGGTGACGGCGACCCCTGCTTCGCTTAATAAATACTGCGTAAATGCTTGGCTATCTGACCAACGCCCTTCTATTAGCTTTGATACATCGGCATAGAGATAAAATGCGCCTTGTGGCGTTGTCGATAATTCAAACCCTAATTCTCTCAAACCGGGCAACAAACTATTTCGTCTGGATTCAAATGCGGCGCGACGTTGCTCTAAAATCGCTAAGGTATCAGGCTGAAAAGCGGCTAAGGCAGCATATTGCGACATAGTGGATGCGGCGAGGAAAAGGTTCTGAGCTAGCCTATCTAGAGCCGGAATCATACTTTCTGGTGCGATTAACCAGCCCAGGCGCCAGCCTGTCATCCCAAAATATTTTGAAAAGCTATTGATAACGATCGTATCTGAGTTAACTTCTAATGCTGATGGCGCGACAACGCCATCATAGGTCAAGCCATGATAGGTTTCATCGACGATTAACTGGCCGCCCTGTTGATCCGTGGCCGCTACCAATGATGCTAGCTGATTACGATCAAGTACTGCACCAGTTGGGTTGGCAGGCGAGGCAACCAACGCCAAACGGGTGTCAGGCGTCCAATATTGCTTAATTAAATCGCCGGTGAGTTGATAGTCTGTATCCGCGCCTACTTCTATGGATTGCGCTTGTGCTTCAATGAATCGCGCAAAATGACGATTACAAGGATAACCCGGGTCGGCTAACATGATTTTCTTGTCACGCTCTAGCAATGCGCCCATAACGAGTAAAAGCGCTCCTGATGCGCCAGGCGTTACAACGACACGAGCAGGGCTAATCTCAACGCTATATCGCGTGTGATACCAATTGGCAATCGCTTCTCGTAATTCAGGCAGGCCTAACGCAGGTGTGTAATGCGTATACCCTTTTTTAAGCGCCGCCATGCCTGCTTCGATAATCGGTTCTGGTGACTTAAAATCAGGTTCGCCCACTTCGAGATGAATAACGCGCCTTCCGGCAGCTTCCATCGCCTTGGCTTGTGCTAGAACATCCATCACATGAAACGGAGAAATATCCTCTGCGCGCTGTGCCAATTTTGGTGATTGCCCTGCTGCCATAAGTTTAAGTCGCTTTTTGGTGTAAGTCTTTTAGTACGGCAACCGTCACAAACTCAGCATTAATCGATTCACCTGAAATCACCTGGCATGGCTGATTAGGTTCACCTAAATGATCTAAAACCGTCAAAGCACCAGAGAAATCATCTTCTGCCGTATAGTTGTTTTGCGTAACAACTGTCGGCAAGTTGGCTGCCAATGATGATTTAACACCATTACCCGAATCTTCAAATACAATACATTCCGAAGCATTAAGTTTCATTTCTATTAAACAATAATCATAAATATCAGGTGCCGGTTTTTTCGCAGGCACCACATCGCCCGCAGCAATACACTCAAACCAACCTAACGCATCACGGCCTAAGGTATTACTAACTAACGCAGTAACATTCGCTGGTGTCGTCGTCGTAACGATGGCTAATCGCAATCCCGCCGCCTTCGCCTCTAAGATTAATCGTTCTATGCCTGGACGCAAACTCAGCGTGTTATTCTCTAGCTGCGCAACATAATGTTGTGTTTTCCGTGCATGCAGATCTTTAATCAAGGCATCAATATCGCCTTTATATTCAAAATCTGTATTAAATTCATTGAGGTAGTATCGTAGGCGTTCTTTGCCACCCGTAATCGTTAATAACTGACCATATAGCGCATCATCCCATTCCCAATCCAGCCCGATATCTTTAAATGCGCAATTGAATGCCACCCGATGCCCATCTCTCTCCGTTTCTGCCATCGTTCCATCGACATCAAAAAGTAATGCTTTTAGCTCTGCCACTGTGTTCTCCCGCTCATTTTGGTATAATATTTATGTTGCTTTAAAAATCATTTTTTTGCAAATACAATCTAGTTTTGATATAAAACCGCCTTAGATTTTAACTGTTGTGAGACTTTTTGGATATGCCAGATTCTGGAACACATACTAAATTCACCCCCTACGTTGGCTCCGCTGGCGAAGAATACATGGGTGAGCCGCAAACTGAACATTTTCGCGCTATTTTAACCAATTGGAAAGCAGATCTGATCGACGAAGTCGAACGCACCGTGCATCATATGCAAGATGACGCTGCTAATTTCCCTGATCCAAATGACCGCGCAACGCAGGAAGAAGAATTTACGTTAGAGCTCCGCACCCGCGACCGTGAACGCAAGTTAATTAAAAAAATTGCCACGTCTCTTGATGATCTCGATAGCCACGATTATGGATTCTGTGAAAGCTGTGGTGAAGATATCGGCATCCGCCGTTTAGAGGCTCGCCCAACAGCAACGCTATGCATCGACTGCAAAGAGCTAGCCGAGAAACGCGAGAAAAATAAAGCTTAATTTTGATTTAACGCACACAATAAAAAGCCCCGCATGAGAAATCATACGGGGCTTTTTTGTTTTTAGCAGTCCTAATAAATTAGGATTTTTGTTCTAGATCAAGGCAGATTGTTTTTGAGAACCGGAGTGTATGCTAATACATGAGGATCGCAAAAAACAATCTAACGCCGAGCTAGGACAAAAAGACAATTTATAGTTTGTCGCCATGTTTTGCTAGGTAGTCTGCTACGCCATCTGCATCAGCCTTCATACCTTCATCGCCTTTCTGCCAGCCAGCTGGACATACTTCGCCATGTTCTTCATGGAATTGTAAGGCATCAACCAAACGTATCATTTCATCTACTTCACGACCCAATGGTAAATCGTTTACCACTTGGCTACGCACGATGCCTTCTTTATCAATCAAGAAAGAACCACGCAATGCCACACCCGCTGGATGAACAACACCGTATTTTTTCATGATTTTATGTTTAATATCTGAAACCAATGGGAAATCAATTGGGCCAATACCGCCTTTATCAACAGCCGTATTGCGCCATGCTAAATGGGTGAACTGTGAATCAATTGAAATACCAATAACTTGCACACCTCGTTTCTTAAATTCTGCAACACGACTGTTGTGTGCAAGAATCTCAGATGGACAAACAAAGGTGAAATCTAATGGGTAAAAGAACAACACCACATATTGGCCCGCATAATCTGCTAATGAAAATTCTTCATTAATTGTGCCATCTGCCATCACAGCCGCGGCTGAAATTTTTGGGGCTTTTTTAGTGACTAAAACACTCATTTTGTTACTCCTGAAAAATTAAATAAATTGCCATTTTAATGGATGGCTTCCAATTCTGATTTACCTAGCTATCCTATCAATTATCAGCTATACCGTCTATCAGGAATCTCCTTGAAAACACGTAATTACTTACCTAACAACTGTGTTTTCAATTTTGCCTGCGCCGGTTTGTCAGATAACCAAATACCAAATAACGCTTGTTTAAACGCAGCCGATGAGATGGTTCCTTTTGTTGAACCATTTTTAGTTATGGTTGTGCCTGTACCCGGTTCATAAATAAATTCAAACACATCGCCTTTGCTTATTTTATCTGCGAAAGCGGCTAAAAACTGTTCAATTTCTGTATCAATTGCAGCGGTGTCTCCACCTGTTGCGTGTTGAAAACCTTTTCGGGTCGCTTTGATCATTTTCTTAGATGTAATCTTCGAAGAGATAATATGCAATCGAATGCCCATTGCTTCATCTGCAGCAATAATAGCAGCAGCATTATCATTTTTCTCTGTCAGATAAAGCCCGGCAACATAAAGTTCAAAAACCAATTTAGTTCGAATTCCCGCCCCATTTAATATGAGCGCTTGCTCTGCCTGCATCGTGTCTGGCAAGGTCACACCACCTAATTCGATAGCCGACACCGAGAAAGGCACCATTAACATCATCAATAAACTTAAATAAATTTTACGCATCTCATTTCTCCACTCACATTAAATAAAACTGCAATATTAGCCTACTCATAGAAAAAGTAAAATAACATAGTTATGCTGCAATCCATCCTAATTTTTAATCATGGTATGATAATCCACATGCACCCTCCTCAAACGCAACGAATAAACACATGACGTGTCCTAATTATTTAAGGACAATCTGTAGTTTATTGCTCGCTTTGATTTTTAGCCCCGCCAGCCTTGCTTCAACTTACTGTAATGCGCCGCCAATAGATCTCAAACAACCTGACGCAACGATGATGGGGTTTGATAAACTCCCCTTCAATAGCATTGTTCGGATCTCTTCGCCGCTTAAAAACCCAGAAACCGTACCCTACTCACCCTTTTACGTGCATGGCTCGGGTGTGTTAATTCGAGTACGTGGCCGCCAAGGCATCATCTTATCTGCGCATCATGTCACCGGCGGACGCGAGCTTATTATGGTAAAAATGACCGACCGACTAAATAAGACCCGTATTCTATGGGCGCATCGAATCAAAGACAATGCTGAACTCGACTTATCAGCCTATCAACTTATTTCTCGTGATGATATTGGTCCTGGGGCAGATATATTTACAGAGTCACCTGAAAATTATAAAAACAATCTATTTGTGGCAGGCTTCCCTACTTTTGAAGCGGCACTTTATCAAGCTGAATTATTTCCTGATTCTGCCCTGCGGATCCGCCAAGAAAAAGTCCTTGGCATTAAACAAGATCCGGGTTTAGGCTTATCCATTAAACCGCTTATTAGTAGTGACTGTATCGACTCTGGGCTCAGTGGTGGCCCAACTTTTAATGACCAAGGCCAAGTCATTGGTATTAACCATGCCACTGATCGTGCCAGCAACCATGAAGATGGTTCAATGAACGGCTATTTGATTCCTTCAAATGTTATTCTTGCCTTTTTAAAAGAATAAAAAACGATGAACTTAAAACCCAGACACCCATAAAATGCTATAATGGAACGCTGTTTGTCACGGTAATTAACCTGTTTTCAGGATGATGACCACGATTTATTTGGAGTTCTTATGGCTACCTCTTCTTTAATGTCTGATGGTTTGACGCTCATGTTCTTTGGAATGGGATTTGTTTTCGTTTTCTTAACCTTATTGGTGATTGTGACAACTATCATGTCAAAATTAATCATGTATTACGAAAATAAATATGATGATCACCTCACTACAGTACCGCCCGCTTACTCAAGCATCCACGCGACTCCCCCTCATAAAATTGCTGGTGCACCAGCAGAAAACAAAACACTCATGACCGTCATCAGTGCGGCTATTCATCAATATCGCCAGCGCGGCAAATAAATACATCGCCAACGGTTAATTTACAGGTACCAAACACTATGAGTCGTTCTAAACAATCATTGAACATTACAGATGTTGTATTGCGTGATGCACATCAATCCCTCTTCGCAACCCGTTTACGCCTTGCCGATATGCTGCCCATTGCAGATAAGCTTGATCAAGTTGGCTTTTGGTCAGTTGAAACATGGGGCGGCGCGACGTTCGATGCGTGTATTCGTTATTTAGGTGAAGATCCTTGGCACCGGATCCGCAGCTTAAAAGCAGCGATGCCCAACACACCGCAACAAATGTTATTGCGTGGCCAAAATCTACTAGGCTATCGCCACTATGCGGATGATGTAGTCCGAAAATTCATTGAGCGCGCGGCGGTGAATGGCGTTGATGTGTTCCGTATTTTTGATGCGATGAATGATCCCCGCAATCTCGAAACGGCGATTAAAGCGGTGTTAGAAAACGAGAAACACGCACAAGGCACAATTTCTTATACCTTAAGCCCTGTTCATGATTTGGATATGTGGGTCACTCTGGCCAAACAAATCGAAGAAATGGGCGCAGATTCAGTTTGTATTAAAGATATGGCAGGCTTGCTCAATCCACAAGCCGCTTTTGAATTAGTGACCGCACTAAAAGCTGCAGTTACTATTCCAATCCAATTGCATCCACATGCAACAACCGGCTTATCAACCGCAACCATTCTAAAAGCAGTAGAGGCCGGCATTGATACCGTCGATACCGCTATTTCATCTATGTCGATGACTTATGGCCATTCGCCAACGGAAACGGTTGTGTCCATGCTAGAAGGTGGTGACCGCGATACAGGCTTAGATATTAATCTGTTAGAAGAAATTGCCGCCTATTTCCGCGAAGTGCGTAAAAAATACACGCCTTGGGAAGGTTCATTACGCGGTGTCGATTCTCGTATCCTGATCGCCCAAGTGCCCGGCGGCATGCTAACCAACCTTGAAAGCCAATTAAAAGAGCAAGGTGCCGCAGATAAGTTTGATGAAGTATTAGATGAAATTCCACGCGTTCGTGAAGATTTAGGTTTCATTCCATTAGTCACGCCAACCTCACAGATTGTCGGCACACAAGCCGTATTCAATGTGCTCGCGGGTGAACGCTATGGCAATATCACCAAAGAAACTGCTTGTTTGCTTAAAGGGGAATACGGTTCGGCTCCTGCGCCATTCAATAAAGAATTACAAGAAAAAGTACTCGAAGGCGAAAAAGCGATTACTTGTCGCCCTGCGGATTTACTTGAGCCAGAAATGGACAGCCTGACAACCGAATTACGTGAACTTGCAACTGAAACAGGCTTCGCGCTTGAATCAGGCGACCAAGAAATCGATGATGTGCTCACCTATGCCCTTTTCTCACAAACGGCGCTTAAATTCCTAGAGAACCGCGGTAACCCAGATGCGTTTGAACCGGTTCCCACTTTAGAAGCCGCCCAAGCTGCCCAAGCTCAAGCAAATGGCGACGCTGAAGTGTACACCATCACAGTTGATGGCCAAAGCCATGTTGTGCAAGTGAATGAAGGTGGCGATGTGAGTCATGTCGCGCCTGTTGCTGCTGCCTCGGCTGCAGCACCTGCTGGCGAGGGAGAGGCCGTTCCTGCACCATTAGCGGGTAATATCTGGAAAATTGAAGTCGCCCTCGGTCAAGAAGTGGTTGAAGGTGAAGTATTAATCATTCTCGAAGCGATGAAAATGGAAACCCAAATTTGTGCGCCAAGAAGCGGCACGATCACCGCAATTTCCGTTAATACGGGCGATATGGTGAAAGTCGGCGACCCACTTGTGTTCATGGCTTAATTGCCCAAGACATCCGAAACCCAATAATTACAATTAAAGTAAGCGAAAATATAATATGGATAAACTGATTAGCCTTTGGCACAACACTGGCCTTTATCAAATGCAACCTGGTCAGGGTTTCATGATCATTATAGGCATGTTGCTGCTTTATCTTGCCATCAAAAAGAATTTTGAGCCGCTATTGCTGATCCCAATCGGTTTTGGTGGCGTATTAGCCAATATTCCGGGTGCAGGTCTTGCTGAAACTGGCGGTATTTTGCATTTATTCTATACAGTAGGAATCGAAAGTGGCGCATTCCCACTCATCATCTTTATGGGGGTCGGTGCGATGACTGATTTTGGCCCCCTGCTCGCCAATCCTAAAACTTTATTCTTAGGCGCAGCAGCACAATTTGGTATCTTTGCCACCCTAATTGGTGCGGTGACACTCTCTACCTTTGGTGTTTTCGACTTTAGCCTAGCGGATGCCGCCGCCATCGGGATTATTGGGGGTGCCGATGGGCCGACCTCTATCTATGTGGCGAGCAAACTTGCCCCAGATTTATTAGGTGCTATTGCTGTTGCGTCATACTCCTATATGGCGCTTGTGCCGCTTATCCAACCCCCCATTATGCGGGCACTCACCACAGAAGCAGAACGCAAAATTGTGATGGTACAACAGCGTGAAGTCACCGCTCGTGAAAAAATATTTTTCCCACTGGTCTTATTGCTTTTAGTTGCCTTTTTGCTCCCTGATGCAGCCCCCTTACTGGGCATGTTCTGCTTTGGTAACTTGATGAAAGAATGTGCTGTGGTCGATCGCTTAAGTGATACCACTCAAAATGCACTGATTAATACTGTTACCATCTTCCTTGGCCTTGCGGTAGGCTCAAAACTCAGTGCAGATGCATTTCTAGACACGTCCACTTTAGGTATTTTAGTATTAGGCATGGCAGCGTTCTCAATTGGTACTGCTTCAGGTGTCATAATGGCAAAGTTAATGAATAAATTCACTGGAGGAGGAATCAATCCACTAATTGGTTCTGCTGGTGTCTCCGCTGTGCCAATGGCGGCGCGTGTCTCCAATAAGCTTGGCTTAGAAGCGGATCCTCAAAACTTCCTGCTGATGCATGCCATGGGGCCCAATGTCGCGGGTGTTATCGGCTCTGCGGTTGCCGCAGGCGTGATGATTAACTATGTGACGGGTGGGTAATAATTTCTAAGCTAATTCCCTGGAATACACCTTTCTCGGCTGCTCCTTTCCCGAGCGTAGCCCTATATGTGGAATCGGATGAAAATGACACAGATTTAATAACAACTATTGTTGCTCCAGATGGCCTCGATGATTATCCAAAATACTCAATTTACTTTGGAGATGTTCTTGAATTTTCTTCTTATGAAGAAGCTTGTGCACCCGAAAAACAATACCAGAATTTAGATTTCTGCAAAGGCTTATCTAGTTATCAATGGTTAGATTCACCAAGCATAATCGCTTATAGAAGGCATCCAATTACTCATTCACAGAAGGGAAATAATTCACTTAATCATTATGTTTTATTTGGTATTGATAACATTGTTGAAGTAGTTACTCAAAATCAACCAAAAATAACAAAAATAAATGAGCCGACCCTAATTACTATTGATCTTAAGATATAGCTCATAACAACCTTAAACAAAAGTATCGCCCATTATTTTTTGTATCGCACGCAACTCTTCAGGCAAATAAGCAACAGCCTCACCCTGCCCCCAAATGGGTGCTGGCCATGCGCTATCACCTTGATAGCGCACCACATGATGAATATGCAACTGTGGCACGATATTACCCAATGCGGCGATATTGAGTTTATCACCACCGAATAACGCCATCACTTTCTCACCCAACAAGCTAGACTCCACCATCAATTGCTGTTGATCCTCTGCCGATAGCTGATACATCTCCGTTATATTCGCTCGCTTGGGCACTAAAATAAACCAGGGATAACGCGCATCATCCATTAACAATACTTGGCAGAGATCCAACTCACCCAACACAATACAATCTTTAGCCAGTTGGGGATGTAGGGTGAATACTTGTGCCATTATTTATCTGCCAAATATTTAGTCACGATTTCATATACATCTTTTGATAACGATTTTTTATCTGCAATCGTCTGTAATGCTTGCTTCATCAACGCTTGTCGTTCGGCATCATATTGTCGCCACGCGCCCAATGCGCCCATTTGTCGCGCCGCCACTTGTGGGTTAAGGTCATCTAGTTGGCAAATTTGTTCTGCTAAAAAGGCATAACCCGATCCATCTTTTGCATGAAAATTAACCGGATTATTTCGGCAGAATTGACCAATCAATGCACGCACATTATTCGGGTTAGTCATGCTCACGGCAGGATGCTTGAGCAAGCCTTTTATCCGAATCAAGGTGTCGGGCAAGTTGGATTGTGCTTGCACCGTTAACCATTTATCAACCACCTGCCGATCATGTTGCCACTGTTCATAAAATGACCGCAATGCTGTTTCGCGCTCTGGCCCTGCTTGATCTGCAATCAAGCGTAAGCCTGCCATGCGATCAGTCATATTATTAGCTTGCTTCATTTGTTTTAAGCAGCGCTGCGTCTGCATCGGATCACCCGTTGCCATCAAATAAGCTAAACACACATTTTTTAAATCACGCTGCGCCATATCATCCGCATTAAAATCATATTTTTTCTGTGTATTCAATGATTGATAGAGCGCTTCAAATTCTGCTTTAAATCGTTGGGCAATCGTTTTCCGTAAATGAGTGCGGGCGGCATGTATACCATCCACATCGGCAACTTTTTGTTGCGCCGCCAGATAATTCTCACTGGGCAATATCAACATCCTCGATACCAACGCAGGGTCTGACTCAGCCAACACGAATACCGCTGCAATCTGCGTTAATAATAATTCAGGCACGGCAAGTGCCCGTTGTTGTTGATAATCTGCCACCAAACCCAATAAAATATTAATCGATAAGGTTTGCCCTGCATCCCAACGGTTAAAATTATCACTATCATGTGCCATTAAAAAGGCCAGAGTATCATTGTCCTGCTGGGCTACTAATTTCACCGGTGCCGAAAAGCCTTGCAATAAGGATGGCACTGGTTCGCTGCTAACATTGATAAAGGTAAATTCGGCTGCTGCATCACGCAGTTCTAATGTACGTGAATCTGTTGGCTCCTCTGCTACTTCACCTTCTAATTGAAGCGGCATCACCTGCCCTGATTTATCTAATAAACCGACTGTCACCGGAATATGGAATGGCGCTTTTTCTGTTTGATCAGGTGTCGCGGGGCAGCTTTGTGAAAGCGTTAGCGTATAACGCTCACGCGTGGCATCATAATCACCTTTTACCGTCACAACCGGCGTGCCAGCTTGGCTATACCACCGTTTAAATTGTGTTAAATCAACATCATTGGCCGCTTCAATCGCAGCCACAAAATCATCGGTTGTTACCGCTTGACCATCATGGCGATCAAAGTATAAATCGGTGCCTTTACGAAACCCTGCATTGCCCACTAAGGTTTTCAGCATGCCCACGACCTCGGCACCCTTCTCGTAAATCGTGACCGTGTAAAAATTGCTGATCTCGATAAATGAAGCCGGCCGAACGGGATGCGCCATCGGCCCAGCATCTTCAGCGAATTGCATGATGCGTAGTTGGTTTACATCGCCAATCCGCTGCACCACTTCGCTATTCATATCCGCACTGAATTGTTGGTCTCGCAACACCGTAAAGCCTTCTTTTAAGCTCAGCTGGAACCAATCCCGACACGTGACCCGATTACCAGACCAGTTATGAAAATACTCATGACCAACAATGCTTTGAATTGTGTAATAGTCATCGTCCGTCGCTGTTTCGGGGCTGGCGAGCACACAGGAAGCATTAAAAATATTCAGCCCCTTATTTTCCATTGCGCCCATATTAAAATCATTCACTGCCACGATCATAAATACATCTAAATCATATTCACGCCTATAGGTTTCCTCATCCCATGTCATCGCCTGCTTTAATGATCGCAAAGCATGGTCGCATTTATGGCTATTCTCATGATCAACATAAATCTCTAAGGCCACTTCTCGCCCGTTTTGCGTCGTAAAGCTATCCTGTTGGCAATGTAAATCGCCTGCCACCAAGGCAAATAAGTAACTTGGCTTCGGATGTGGGTCATGCCACTTCGCCCAATGCTTGCCATCGCTTGCTTCGCCACGCACCATTAAATTACCATTTGCCAGCAATATAGGGAATAGCGTTTTATCTGCCTCGAGCGTCACCGTGAACACCGCCATTACATCAGGGCGATCTGGGTAGTAAGTAATCCGCCTAAAGCCCTGTGCTTCGCATTGGGTGCACAATAAGCTACCTGAATGGTATAAGCCTTCGAGGGCGGTATTTTTATCCGGCTGGATCAACGTCTCAATTTCTAATGTAAAGCGCTCAGGCACATGCGTAATCAATAAGCCCGTATCGCTACGCTGATATTCATTGCCTGCCAACACACGCCCATCTAGCTTAACGGAGACCAGTTCAATATGCTCGCCATCCAAAGCCAAATCCCCACCTGACCCTGCTGGGTTACCCTGGATCTGCATTTTCGATACCACGCGCGTCTGCGCTGCCGCTAATGCAAAGCGTAAATCAACGCTTTCAATTAAATAAGCGGGCACTTGGTAATCTGCTAAAAAGGTTTCTTTTGGAGCCGTCATGTTTTTCTTCCGAGTAAAGCGTTCTATTAGGTAAAGTTATCTATCGTTAAAATAGGCCACACTTCATAAGCGGGCGTTTCATAAGGGTGAGCATCAATTAAAGCGCGTAATATCGTAGACACAAATGCATCATCACAAATTATTTCCACCCGTGTTTCAGCAACACGTTCAATTGAATTTAGTTTGCCAATAAAAGGATCGCTGCCAGCCAATGACCGAAACTGCCCTATCCCTTCAGTTTCCCATGCGCAGCAATCATAATTTTCATACCGACCAGCACCTGCATCAAATACAGCTTGTTTCACGGCTTCTTTATGTGCGGTCGGAACGAAGAAAACGAGTTTATGCAATGAACTTTCCTTTGACCCCAATGGTAATTCTATTATAACTTTAATAGTAGATAAATCGTTAAAGCAATCATGTGAAGTTAACCTGTATGATGTTTGTAACATCAGATGAAATCATTTGGCAACTTAAAGTAGATATTCAATAATGAGATTAACAAAAAAACTCGAACAGTGGCAGCAAGCAGGTTTTATTGATGCCATGACCGCCGATAATATCAGTGAATATGAAAAACAAAGCGCTAAGCCTATCGCCTTGTGGGCATTCGGGGGGTTGGGCGCTTTTGCGATTATTTTAGGGCTGGTGTCGATTGTTGCCTCAAATTGGATGGCCGTATCTGATGAGATGAAATTAGCGGCGGATCTTGTTTTATGTCTCGGAATTGCCTTTGCGTTATACCGCGCTGTATCTCACGACAATGCCAGCGCGAGAAGCCAATGGCTACGGGAAATATTGGTTATCGTTTATTACGGATTCACCTTAGCCTCAATGGCCTTAATTGGGCAAACCTATCAGCTTGGCGGCAGTATTGCCAAACTTTTACTGGTCTGGACAATTGTCACGATTCCTATCGTATTATTAGGGCGTGGTAAGTTTTTGGCTGTCTTATGGATTGTGGGAACGGCTGTGACCTATGCGATGAATGTAGAAGCATTAAGTGACTTGGTTTTTGCTGCTTGGGGAGAGCATCATTATTTAGCCGAAGCGCTACTCGTTGCTACCTATGCTTTATCACCTTTTTTCTTTATACTTATTTCGCGCATATCTTGGCTGGTGAAAAATCGTTTAGTCATGGCGGATACGCTATCGCTGTATAGTTGGTTGGCACTTATCATTGGTGGTTGGTTTCTCCAGTTTTTATGGTATGAAAACATGGTTTCCATGGATACAGAAGACATGAAATCACTACAAATATTCTTAGGTATCTGCTTTGTCGCGACTGTAGCCATGGTGGTATCTATCCCAACACTCTATGCCACGAGATCACGAGATACACACACCGCCATGCGCGTTATTTTAATCACCATCTTCATATTGGGTGCTTCAGCGTTTTGGCATGAACGTCCTATTGACCTTATGGGTGCGTTAAGTAATCTCGTCTATCTGTTAGTGTTGGCATGGGCGGCGCTGAAAGTGCAATCCATCCGCATGTTTAACTTTGTAACGGCATTGATCTGCATTCGCTTGTTATTCGTTTATTTTGAAGTGTTTGGCTCTATGTTTGAAACAGGCTTAGGATTGGTTATTGGTGGGTTTATCACCTTGTTTATCGTCTGGTTGTGGTTCAAAAAATCAGACACTGTCGCAGGTTATTTTGGTTTATCTAAGGCAGACAAGTTAGGATCAAAAAAAGCCACGGGGAGCGTGTGAAATGATTAATAAAAAACTCTTATTGATTGTCATGATTCCCTTTATTTTATTGTGTCTATTGATTATGCGTGCTGAATATCATTTAAGCATCGGCACCCAGTGGGATATCTCGGTCAGAGGCTATGATCCTCGAGACTTGCTGCGAGGCCATTATTTACGTTTTCGGCTTAATTATGATTATGCAGAAGAAATTGAGAACAGCTGCGCGGGTGATGATTGTTGCTTGTGTCTAACAAAAACAGAGCATCAAGCACCAAAAGTACATAAAACCGACTGTGCCACCGCAAAAAAACAGTGTGATGCCTTTATTCTGCCTGAATTTCAACATTCCCTAAATCGTTTTTATATTCCTGAAACAAAAGCGCGATTAGCTGAAGAATTACTACGCGATGCGCGACAGCACGACACGGCGTACATGCGGTTATCAATCAACGCAAAAGGCGAATCTCGGATTGTTGATATGTTGATTAACCGAGAGCCAATGAATAAGTTATTGGCGATATCTGGAGACGAGCAATCCCGTTAATCGTTGCTATGCAACGCCGTATTCAATCCGCCCCACAAAGAGCCATCGGTTACAATCGCTTCTACCGCACCGGTTTGGCTGTGTCTTCTGAATAATAAGCCTGATTGACCTGATAATTTTCTAGCTGATACAATCTCGCCATCGGGCATTTTTACTTTGGTGCCCGCTGTGAGATATAAGCCTGATTCGACAATACAGTTATCGCCTAATGAGATACCTAAACCAGCGTTCGCGCCGAGTAGGTTCTTTTTGCCCATTGAGATAACGGATTTACCGCCACCTGATAAGGTACCCATAATCGATGCACCACCGCCAATATCAGATCCATCACCAATCACTACGCCCGCACTAATACGACCTTCAACCATTGAATGGCCCAGTGTACCAGCATTGAAGTTACAAAAGCCTTCGTGCATCACAGTGGTGCCCGATGCGAGATGCGCACCTAACCGTACGCGGTCAGCATTACCAATGCGTACGCCTTCAGGAATCACATAGTCTGTCATCCGTGGAAATTTATCGATAGAGGTAACGTTTAGTTGGTGATCTTCGCCCGCAATCAGTTCTCGTAGGTTTTCAACTTCATTCGGCAATACAGGGCCTGCTGATGTCCACGCGACATTGCTTAATAAGCCAAACACGCCATCAAGGTTAATTTCATTCGGCTTCACGGCGCATTCAGATAATAAATGCAGCCTCAAATACGCTTCTTCAGCGGATTGTGGGGCATCATCGACCGACGCAATTTCCACTTCAACAAAATCACTTTTGATTAAACCTACTTTTTGCGCCAAACAGCTTCGCGCGATTTCTTTATTTGATCGTGGAAACCATACATCAATGGTTGCGCCTGATTTGCTGTCTGTATAACGGTGTCCGATACGTTTAATTGTCATGTTTCGTCTCTTTTAATAATTTAGGTTGTAGCATTTTGTGCTGTATTAAGATTTAGGCAAAGTTACGCCCTGCTGCCCCTGATATTTCCCTGCTCTGTCGGCATAGGATGTTTCACACACTTCATCCGATTCAAAAAACAGCATTTGAGCGACGCCTTCATTGGCATAAATTTTTGCCGGCAAAGTGGTCGTATTTGAAAATTCCAGGGTGACTTGCCCTTCCCATTCTGGCTCTAAGGGCGTGACGTTAACGATAATGCCACAACGCGCATAGGTTGACTTACCTAAGCAAATCGTGAGTACATTACGTGGGATTTTAAAGGTTTCTACCGTGCGCGCTAAGGCAAATGAGTTCGGTGGGATAATACACACATCAGAATACACATCGACAAAGCTATTTTCATCAAAGTTCTTTGGATCAACCACCGCTGAATTGATATTGGTGAACACCTTGAATTCGGGTGCACAACGCACATCATAACCATAGCTAGATGTGCCATAAGAGATGATTCTGCCCTGCTCGTTCTCACGCACTTGGCCGGCTTCAAACGGCGTTATCATGCCTTCATTTTCCGCCATTCTGCGGATCCAGCGATCTGATTTAATGCTCATGTTCTGCTTCTGCCTTTTTCTTTAATTTAATCCAGTAACTACTTCTGGATTCCCGCCTCCGCGGAAACGTAGTAACCGTAGGTTCAATGACGGAGTTTAATCATTCTGTACGACAATATTCGGAAACGCGGTGCCGTAATTTTTGCCTTGTTTTACGAGATGCCCTACAACGCGTCGTGCAATGCTACGATAGGCTTGGCTCACTGCGCCAGCGGGATCACGCGCCACGGTCGGTTCGCCATTATCAACATCTTCTCGAATTTGAATATCTAAGGGGATCTGACCTAACAAATCCACGTCATATTGTGTGGCCATTTTATCACCACCACCCTGCCCAAAGATAGGCTCTTCATGCCCACATTGGCTACAGATATGCGTGCTCATATTTTCAATCACACCAAACACCGGTACTTTTACCTTCTGAAACATTTTCAATGCCTTACGGGCATCTAGTAAAGAAATATCTTGCGGTGTTGTGACAATAACTGCACCGCTGACGGGCACTTTTTGAGACAGTGTGAGTTGAATATCACCTGTACCTGGTGGTAAATCAATTACCAAGTAATCTAGATCATCCCAATTGGTATCACGCAATAATTGCTCTAGGGCTTGGGTGACCATCGGGCCACGCCAAATCATCGGTTCTTCTTCATCAATCAAAAAACCCATCGACATACATTGAATACCATGGCTGATAACCGGCTCCATACTTTTGCCATCTTTTGATTCAGGTCGACCACTTTTCCCTAACATCCGAGGCTGACTCGGCCCATAAATATCTGCATCTAAAATGCCGACACGCGCACCCTCTGCCGCTAAAGCCAAAGCAAGATTCACGGAGGTGGTTGATTTACCCACGCCACCTTTACCCGATGCAATCGCAATAATGTTTTTCACATTGGCAATCGCAGGTACACCTTGTTGCACTTTATGCGCCACCACGTTCCAATCAAGAGAGATAGTCGTCACCAATCCAGTCTCTTGTTGCAATAACGCAGCCAAAGCATCAGATAAGCTTGTATCGCCTTCTGCAATAGGGAACAAAGTGGTTATCTCAACATCAAGTGTCGACTCTGTTATGTTGGCAGTTACCCTGGTTTTTGCCTCACCTAGCGTAATCTGCCTGTCTTCATCATAATAACTATGGATTAGTTGTTCGACTTGAGTCGGACTTGTCATCAATTGCTCCAATCTAAATTTATCGTTAAACCATCAGTATTATGGTTCGAACATATCAGAACATTATAACAAGGTATCTCGCAATATTATGAGCGTACTAGCTTTATTTTACTTCCTGCTGACTTTTTATCATCAAAAAATCGGAGGGTATTATTTCCTTCACTTTTAGCCGCATACATTGCCGTATCTGCTTGAATTAATAACGTCTCTACATCCTCTTTTTTACCGTTAAAAAGCGTAACACCAACACTTGCCGAAGAATCATAAGTCACATCTCTCAATATATAAGGTTGATTCAATGTCATCACGATTTTATCGCCAATTTTTTGCGCTGCCGCTCGTGCTTGTTCTTCGTCTTCAGAAATCCTTTCGACCATTACAATAAATTCATCTCCTGCAAGCCTAGAAACCGTATCTTCTGTTCGCATCAAGGCGAGTAAACACTGTGCGACTCCAACCAATAGCAGATCACCATAATGATGTCCTTTTTCATCATTTAGCCTCTTAAATTTATCAAGATCCAAATAAAATATCGCGCCAAATTCTTTGTTCCGGATACTCTTATTTAATGCAACATCTATCCGATCTACCAATAATCGTCTATTCGGTAGCCCGGTTAATGCATCATAAAAAGCTAAATTACGTATTTTTTCTTCCGCAGCAATTCGTTCGCTGATATTTGTAAATTTCACAACATAGTGTGTAATCCTATTTTTTTCATCTTTTACAACCGTAATCATATATTCACCGTGGTAATCCTGACCATCTTTACGTGACGATATGATCTTGCCCTGCCAATCTCCTGTTTTATTGAGTGCAACATCTATCTTTTGATACAGATCATTACCATGATGTTTTGAGGATAAAAAAACAGGTTTTCTACCAACAGATTCTCTTGCTTCATATCCTGTTATTGCCGTGTATGCAGGATTAACGCGAATAATATTCATCTTCGAGTCTGCTACGATAATTGCTTCTTGCGTATCAAAAGCAATTGCAGAGATACGCAGCTCGCTGTCTCTTTTTTCGATAAGATCAAGCATCTCATTAAAGGTGTCTGTTAATTCTCCAACCTCATCATTGCTTGATTTTTTAGTTCGCAACGCATACCTGCCTGTCTCTACGATATGTCGTGATGTTGCTGCCAAGTTATTAATTGGCTCTACAATTGTACGTGATAATTTACGCGTCAATACGATAGCAACCGACCAAACTAATACAAATATCCCCGCCAATAATATAAGATCTAAAATAACGCTTTGCCACATTCCTTCTAGGCTAACGACAATATATAGCTCTCCTATTTTTTCATTATTAATTTCAACAGGCTGATATTTGTCGATTATATCCCAACCTCTTGTCTTATCGACGCTTGCATTACCAAAATATGCAATCAACTCATCTTTAGTATTGATCAAAATAGCGTATTTAATCATAGACTTACTGAATGACAAGGTGTTGAGTGTTTCTTGAGCTGAAGCGGAATCATTAAATAGCACTGACACGGCAATATTACTACTAATCACTTGAGATAATACCTGAAGCTTTTCTTGTTCTACTTGTATCGCATTATATGTTTTTTGCATGGTTAACAAAATGAAAATGAGTATCAGTGACACACCCAATACTTTTGCTAACAAAAGCCCTTGCTTTTTATAAATTGACGGTTTTAACTTTAATATGGACAGCATAAACTATTCCGTATGTCTCATTTCCCAAATGTATTATTGCACTATAAAATGTGCCAGCCTCAATAAATGCGCATTAAGCATAATGTTTGATTCTCGTGCGGACTTTAAGTTTACATCAAACCGTAACTTACCTTGCAATTGTTTCAAACTGATCACGACGCCCAAATCAAGATAACTTGATACGTCACTCATCGTTAATACACTATTTTCCTTGCTCACCTTTATCAAGAAATCAATGTTTGATTGATCGATTATTTTACCAATAAATAAACTATCACAATTTGCAGGCGACTCATTTGGCAAAATATTAATGATTTTGATCGCAACACCATGCACTTTCTTATGGTTTAACTCAGGTAAGACCTCATTTATCGAGCTATTCCCAGCCACACATAATTTATAATATCCTACCGGTTGCATTTTAGGCTGCTCTATTTTAATGAAGTTATATACAAACCCAGCCTTTAATTTAGCCTCAAAATTATTCTCTGCAGCCAGCACATGCGGCACATTAAATACTTGAACTAAAATAATCGACAGCATTATCAGCATATTTCGATGAAGGATTAACACGCCTAAAATCTCCAATCCAACTTAAGGTACACACCACGTTGTATCTCAGTTGCCGGAGAAATTGAAATATCATCAAGATACTCTTTATGAGATGACTGAAGTAAGTTTTGACCTACTAGTGAGATATCCACATCAGCATCTAATTTATATTTTAATCGAAGGTCCAATGATGTATATGCAGGCACTTTGTAACCATCGAAGATAGAAGGACTGACAACGGTTATTTCATCTATATACCGTAAAAATCCTGTCCATTCTAAATTTTGATTAATTTCATGTGTTATTTGTAGCGATACTTTATGCCTCGCACTACTATCTAAGCTCGCTGTGAGATCTCCTGATTTATTTCTGCCATGAAGCCAGCTATAATTAAATTTTATTTGCCAATCATCTGTTGGTTGCCATGCCGCACTTAATTCGACACCAAATTGTTGTATCTTTCCACTATTCACTACAATCAATGGGAGAGAAGTAGGTGGAACCCCTGCAGGCGCCAACATTTCCAGCCCTAATAGATCATCATAGTGATATATAAACCCAGTGATATCTGTTGAGAAATTTTGATGCCACTGACGCCGCCACCCAATATCAAATGCGGTTAATTTTTCAGTATCCAATGGAGAAAGCTCTCGCACTACAGGCAACATAAATGTTTCTGGTGACGGGCCAAGTATGGCCAGTCGACTATCTGATTCAGCAATGGTTGGCATCCGTATCGTGCGAGAAGCAGCAGCCCAAAAACTATTTATCTCATCCGGCGTCCATAACAGCCGAATATTAGGCTGAAGCTCCCTATCTAAGTTAGTACGTTGCTCTAGTCTTGCTCCCAACGTTAAGATTAAGGTGCTAGGAATTAAGCTAATATCATCCTGAATAAAAAAACTGGCGAGGTGACTCATTTCATCAGACTTTCTCAGTGTCGAATAAGGCGTCTCGAAGCCTACATTTTTCCACACACGATAACCTAGCCCCCAGATGAGTTCTTGATGCTGGCCCAATGTTAATTGTTGCTGATATTCTAAATCAACTGTTTTCGTACGAAATTGAATAATACCTACATCTGTATTGGCATACTCTGCGAAGCCCTGCAACGTATGTAATACGCCATTATCAGCTTCATAATCCCATATTAGCTGAAGATGTGCGCTGTCATTTTTTTTATCGCCAGTCAATATATCAACGCCGCCATCAAAACGGGGGGCCGTTAATCTGTCGCCTGTTTGAGAATTAAATACCCCACCTTGAAGTAATATACGACCTTGCTGTAATTCTTTATCTAATCGAAAACCTATATTTTGTGATTCCCAATCATCGTCACCAGCGCCACCTGATACAAGCTCAGCGCTATCTGTTTTCCGTGCATGCCCATGCACACGAAAACTTGTATTTTGATCAAGCGCCCAGCTGTAGCTACCACTGGCAATTCCTTTTTGCTCTGAGCCAAATGTTAACCCAAGCTGTCCCCCCACCGTATCATGTGATGATTTAGTAATGATATTAATCACACCATTCATTGCGTTGTTACCCCAAATGGCCGCCCCCGGTCCTCGCAGCACTTCTACGCGTTCAATCAATGCCAACGGGATATCATTGTTCTCCCAGAAAGTTCCTGGATAAATAGTCGGATAAATGGCGCGACCATCAAGCATCACTAAAACCTTAGACGCTAATCGACTATTAAACCCACGAATGGATACCGCCCACTTATTATTACCAATTGCAGCAACATCAACACCTGGTGCAAGGCGTAAAACTTCTGGAATACTTGTCGCACCTGAGCGCTCAATATCTTTTGCTGTAATCACATAGGCTGCTGCTGGCGTATCCTCTATTTTTTGTGATTTTTTCGAAATTGAAGACACTTGCTGTTGCATCAAACCTTCTAATGGCAATTCAAGTAACGCGCTATCGTCTCCATGCACAACATAGGCAGTCAAGGAAAAGATAAATATAAATGTCGTGAGGATTGTTTTTTTCACATTTACACCTTAAGTATGAGAAATCTCGATTATTGGGTCGGTATGATGACATAGGTCAAAATCTATGTGTTTTTACATTGCTATTTAAATAGACTAGATTAATAATGCAATAGTGGTTAGCTTACCCAAGACCCATTTTAGGTCGCTACCAAATCCCACACTAAAGCATAAGCGAACGAACAATCATAACCTATTATTTTAGCTTGGCATACTTATAAACAATCGTTACAGATAATATTATGGCAACATAACATGCTTAATCATTGGGCCATTATCACTCACTATAGTATTGCTATACATCCATTAAATTGTAAGCATCAATTACCTTAAACGTTAAAAATAACGTATGATAATTCACCTTTGTTAACACTATAAATAATCATGTCAACGATACTTACCCATTATGAACGTCTTGGTGGCGAAACTGCTGTGCGCCAACTCTGTGTTGATTTTTATCACATCATGGAAAATACGCCGCAAACACAGTTACTCCGCAAGATGCACCCAGACGATATTAAAATTAGCGAAGAAAAACTCTATCTTTTCCTCTCTGGCTGGCTCGGTGGGCCACAGCTCTATGTTGAAAAATATGGCCATCCACGCTTGCGAGGTCGCCATATGCCCTTTCCTATTGGCATTGAAGAGCGTGATCAGTGGCTTTATTGCATGGCGCAAGCGCTAAAAAATAGAGACCTCGACCCGCTGTTTTCTGAGCAATTAATGGCAGGGTTTGTGCAGACCGCTGACTTTATGCGAAATCGAGAAGAATAAATTGTCTTTTATCCGATCTCCACGTTAGATTGTTTTCTGCGATCCTCATGTATGACCTATACACTCGGGCTCTCAAAAACAATCTGCCTTGACCTCAAACAAAAATCCTAATTTATTGGAGATAACGTGATGCATATCGGTGCCATTATTATTGGTGATGAATTGCTCAGTGGCAAGCGACAAGATAGCCATTTTCAGCATCTACAAACCACACTGGCTAAACGCGGTTTGGAGCTAGGCTGGACGATGATACTAGGCGATGATCTAGCCCCCTTGCAGCGCTTTCTTGAATTTTCATTGGCCAGCGATGATATCGTATTCAGCTTTGGTGGCATTGGTGCAACGCCCGATGATCGCACCCGTCAGGCGACTGCCGCAGCCGCTCATGTTTTATTAGAACGCCATCCCGAAGCTATCGCTGAAATTGAAGCGCAATATGGTGATGCAACCTATCCTAAGCGTGTTTTAATGGCCGAACTGCCTATTGGAAGCAGTATTATTCCTAATGAAGTCAATCGTGTACCCGGGTTTTCTCTTAATCAACATCATTTTATGCCCGGTTTTCCTGAAATGGCCTGGCCGATGATTGAATGGGTGCTCAATACCCATTATCCAAACCTACATAACACCGCACCCGAAGCCGAAGATATCATCTATATCATCAAAGGCAGGGAATCAGATTTTATTGATTTGATGCAGTCTATTTTAAATGATTATCCTGAACTTCGTTTATCTAGCTTGCCGCGACTAGGTTCAGATGGTTATATTGAACTCAGCCTCCGTGGCAAGGCTTTAGAGGTTAAAGCATCGATGGTTTACCTCAAGGATAATATTAACGCCATGGGCTTTGCTTGGCAGGCTCAGCCACCCGTTAAAAAATAAAACCACAACGGTAAGGTGACGACGGTTAATAATGTCGTTAAACCCGCCCCTGCAGCGTAAAGCTTCCCATCCAAACCATAACGATCACACAACACCACGCCAAGCAACATAGTTGGCATGGCCGTTTCTAACACCACAGCATGTAATAATGGCGCTTGCATATCCAGAGCATGCCCCAAGCCCAACATCAAAAAGGGCGTTGACACTAACTGAATCAACACAACCGGCAACACCATCGGCAAATATGCCACCTTAAAGCTATCCCAACGTAAACTCATCCCTAATACCATCAGCATCAACGGCACCACAGCCGCACCTAATAACGATAAGCCATTTTGGATGAATTCTGGCTGCGAGACACCGGCTAAATTTAAACTTATCGCCAACCCAGCCGCCCAAAGCGGCGGCACCGCTAATAAGGTTTTTATCGGATGTGTTTCGCCATGTTTGCCGCCATACCATTGCGCCATCAAGATGCCGAAGGTTAATAAAACAGGCGTGCAACCAAATAAATCAAATTGGAGCACAACCGGTTTTGTCCATTCCCCAAATACCTGTTCAATAATCGGCATACCAAAATAGGTTGCATTCGGAAACCCAGCCGCCAACATCAATGCGCCTGCTTGTGGCCGAGAGATCGGCAAACGCGTTATCACTAACCACATCGCCCCCAAACCCGCAATAATGCTCCCCACAGCCAAGATTGACGTGCTCAGCACTAATGCCTCAATTGGCGACCGCCAAATCACATCCAATACCAATGCCGGCAATAAGATATAAAACACCACATCCGTCATCGCCCGGCGATGGGATACAACCGTAATATGTGGCGGCGCAAAGCGTTGCCAAATAACGCCTGCGGATATCAATAGCGCCATCTGCGCCAACACACTGAACATGATATTAAACTCTAAAAATGAATCGTGTTATTTTACACTATGCGGGTTTGTTGCCTCGGGTTTAAGCGAAAACCCAGCTGGCTGATATTTACTTTTAAAAAGAGCTTCCTAATGCAATCAGTGGCTTTGTGCTATTGTATTTATTAAACAGATAATGAACCTTCTCAATTCTCGGTTTACATGCTCAATATGACAATACAAAGAAATTTTGGCCGTATATATGCATATAATAACGAGAATTGTGGTTCTCGTTATTAACAAGTTAGCTTTCTTTCACTCGCATACTGGAATGGCGAAATTGATGATGGAATTTGACAAAGCAGAATCTGATTTTGAACTCTTAGATAAACTAAGGGTTCGCTACCAGATGTTTGCTACAA
>CAZRAY010000021.1:0-30808 GCA_964598235.1 uncultured Piscirickettsiaceae bacterium | reverse complement strand
ATGTTTCAAGCTGAAGCTGCAGGCTTAGCGGATATGGCGGCTACAAATACATTGCGTATCCCAGAAGTACTGAGTGTTGGCACTAACCAAGATTATGCCTATCTTCTGCTTGAATATATTCCCTTATCAGGTTTGCGTGGTCAAGCCGCCACACTATGCGGCGAGCAACTCGCCCAAATGCATCGACAAACCCAACCCCATTTCGGCTGGCATCAAGACAATACGATTGGCAGCACACCACAACATAATGACCGAGACCACGATTGGGTAAATTTCTACCAACAACAACGTTTAAAGCAACAACTCAGCTTTGCCAAGCAAAATGGTTTTGGTGGTACATTGCAAGATAAAGGAAACCAACTGATTGAGGCCGTTCCTGCTTTCTTTAATAGTTATCAGCCGGAACCCGCCCTACTCCATGGCGATTTGTGGGGTGGCAATGCAGGTGCCGACGATCAAGGTAATCCTGTCATTTTCGACCCGGCTTGCTATTATGGTGACCGCGAAGCCGATGTCGCGATGACAGAACTATTTGGTGGCTTTGGTGACGATTTCTATGCTGCCTACCGCGCCACTTATCCATTAGATCCGGGCTACACAACACGCAAAACACTCTATAATCTCTATCACATACTCAATCACCTCAACCTATTTGGTGGTGGCTACCTTTCTCAATCCGAATCAATGATTGATCAATTATTATCTGAAACATAAGGAGTTTGAATGTCTAAAATTAAAGTGCTCTTCATTTGCATGGGCAATATATGCCGTTCCCCCACCGCTGAGGGTGTCTTCCGCCAATTAGTAACTGATCAAAATACCACTGATCGCTTTGAAATTGATTCAGCAGGCACCATTGCCTATCATCAAGGTGAGCCATCAGATAGCCGCGCTAGCCAAACGGCAAAAAAACGGGGGATAGATTTGTCTTATATCCGTGCCCGTAAGGTTGTGCCAAGCGATTATGAGCATTTTGATTATGTGTTGGCGATGGATAGTGAGAATTATCATAATCTCATGGCAGAATGTCCATCGGAGCATCAACACAAAGTGCAATACTTCTTAGACTATGCTATTCAATTCGATGAACAGAATGTGCCTGACCCCTATTATGGCGGTGCCAATGGTTTTGAGCATGTGCTCGATTTAATTGAAGACGCCTCCTTGGGTTTACACAATAAATTGATTGGCTGATAAACCCTTCTTTTTTCTTCCCCAAAAACCCGCCACACGGTATCATAGGCGACTTCTGATTTAATTTTTTTGGTTGTTAACTTATGTTGCGCTATTTTTCACTGTTTATTGCCTTACTATTGGGCACATTGCCACAACTTGCATTTGCTTCAGAGGCCGCTACACTGCCAATTATTGATCTAACCTCACATTGGGTCGGTTATACCGCGATTGCCGTGTTTGTTATTGCGTATGCATTAGTGATCGGCGAAGAAAGCTTACACATGCGAAAATCGAAGCCAGTGATGATTGCGGCGGGGATTATTTGGGCATTGATTGCGCTGATTTACGCACAGGCTGACCCCTCTTATCACCATACTGCTGAAGCGATGATTCGGCATAATCTATTAGAATATGCTGAGTTATTCTTATTCCTATTAGCCGCGATGACCTATATCAACACAATGGGCGAGCGCGGTGTGTTTGATGCCTTACGCGGCTGGTTAGTCTCCCAAGGCTTCTCTTTACGCACTATTTTCTGGCTCACTGGCTTGCTCGCGTTTTGTATTTCACCGATTGCGGATAACCTAACCACTGCCCTATTAATGTCCACAGTGGCGATGGCTGTAGGTGGTAGCAATCATAAATTCGTGGCGCTGGCGTGTATTAATATCGTTGTTGCCGCTAATGCCGGTGGTGCATTTAGCCCCTTTGGTGATATTACAACCTTGATGGTCTGGCAAAAAGGCGTGGTTGATTTTACGCAATTCTTTAGCCTGCTTCTGCCTTCTCTGGTGAACTGGCTGATCCCTGCCGCTATCATGTCAATGACATTGAAAAATGAACAACCTGACGCGGTGGAAAGTGCCGGCGAACTTAAACCCGGCGCGTTTGTGGTCGTGGGTTTATTTATTCTGACGATTGCGATGGCCGTGTCTGCACATAACTTTTTACATATCCCGCCTGTGATGGGCATGATGACTGGCTTAGGATTGCTTAAAGTGTATGGTTATATTCTTAAAATGCGGGATAGACGACTGTCCGATTCGCTGGCAGACGACGGTGAAACTACATTGACGATTGAAGGGGCGGGCCGAAAAGAATCTTTCGATATTTTCAAGCAATTAGAACATGCCGAATGGGATACGCTTATGTTTTTCTATGGTATTATTCTCGCTGTCGGCGGTTTGGGCACAATTGGTTATCTTGCCATGGGCTCTGAAGCGCTCTATGGTGGTCTTGGTCCGACCTCTGCGAATATCTTAATCGGGCTTATCTCTGCGATTGTTGATAATATTCCAGTGATGTTTGCTGTGCTGACCATGATGCCCGATATGGATTTAGGTCAATGGTTACTGGTGACTCTCACAACCGGTGTCGGCGGCTCGTTACTTTCTATTGGCTCTGCGGCAGGTGTTGCGGTGATGGGGCAAGCGCGGGGAATTTATACCTTCTTCGCCCATCTCAAATGGATTTGGGCCATTGCATTAGGCTATGCCGCCAGTATTTGGGCGCATTTATGGTTGAATGCCGATAAATTTGGTGAAGTTGCTAACGTCATGTCTGCAGCACATTAAATCACGTATAATCAGCCTTTAACTAACATAAGCGAGCATTAATGTTTCATGCGCTACACAACTGACGATTTACGTATTACAGGCATGCAGGAAGTTATTTCTCCTGCCTTACTGCACAAAGAACTACCCATTTCTGATCATGCATCAGAAACCGTTTTCAATGCGCGTAATCAAGCCCAGAAAATCATCCAAGGTGAAGACGATCGTTTAATCGTGATCGTTGGCCCTTGCTCAATTCATGATCCCGATGCCGCACGTGACTATGCCACTAAGCTCAAACCTTATATCACGTCATTAAAAGATGATCTACAAATTGTTATGCGAGTCTATTTTGAAAAACCTCGCTCGATTGTTGGTTGGAAAGGTTTAATCAATGACCCGGATCTGGATGGTAGCTTTAAAATCAATAAAGGCCTGCATCTCGCCCGTAGATTATTATTAGACTTAGCTGAAATAGATGTGCCCGCGGCTTCCGAATATCTTGATCTCATTAGTCCACAATATATTGCTGATCTCATTTCATGGGGCGCGATTGGTGCGCGCACCACAGAAAGCCAAGCACATCGTGAATTAGCTTCTGGCTTATCTTGCCCAGTGGGCTTTAAAAATGCCACTGATGGCGGCTTGGGCATCGCTGTTGACGCCATTCGGTCTGCTGCAAATCCGCATCATTTCATGTCTCTCACTAAAACAGGCCATTCTGCCATTTTCTCCACCACGGGCAATCCTGATTGCCATGTCATTTTGCGTGGCGGGAAATCACCTAATTATGATGCTTCGAGCATTACAGATGCGGCATCCTTGCTTGAAGCCGCCAAACAAGCACCACGTTTGATGGTAGATTGCAGCCATAGCAATAGTGGTAAGGATCATATCCAGCAAGCCGAAGTGTGCCATGATGTTGCACAACAAGTTGCCAATGGCGACACGCGAATCATGGGCTTAATGCTGGAAAGCCACCTTGTTGCCGGTCGCCAAGATCTTGTGGATGATAAACCAGCCACTTACGGTCAAAGCATCACTGATGCTTGTATGGCATGGGAGTGTACGGTCCCTTTGCTTGAGGAATTAGCTGCAGCAGTGCGCCAACGCCGACAACTAAACACCGCCAACTAAAATAGGCTATGCCTTAACGCATATCAGTACTGATGCTATTTCACTCGCCTATTTTTATTTTTCTATTCCTACCTTTCACGTTTTTTCTTTATTTCTTCTTAAATCACTATCAATTCCCACGAGTGAGCAAAGTATTACTGGTACTGGCATCCTTGTTTTTCTATGGCTGGTGGAATGTAGACTACTTGCCGCTTATTATTGGATCCGTACTATTTAACTATTTTATTGGTGCTCAATTAGCCAAAACAGGCTCTAAACCACTTCTCATATTAGGTGTTACTGCCAACTTAGCGTTGCTAGGATACTTTAAATACACCGATTTCTTTATTACCAATTTTAACTTGGCATTACATGCTGATTTTAATCTGCTTCATTTAATTTTACCGCTGGCTATTAGCTTTTTTACTTTCCAACAAATCGCTTATTTAGTAGACAGCTATCGTGGTGAAACGCAAGAATATGATTTTCTTAATTACGCTGTATTTGTCACTTTCTTCCCGCAATTAATAGCAGGGCCAATCGTCCATCATCGGGAGATGATGCCTCAATTCTCCCAGCACAAAACTCAGCGAATTAATCTAAATAATATTGCGCTTGGGCTGTTTTTATTTTCAATCGGCCTCTTCAAAAAAATCATTATCGCTGATAGCTTTTCCATCTGGGTAGATAGCGGTTTTAATAGTCAGGTAGCGCTTGGTTTCTTTGCCGCTTGGACAACCAGTCTTAGTTATAGCATCCAATTATATTTTGATTTTAGCGGCTATGTTGATATGGCCATTGGTGCCGCTCTGCTGTTTAACATCCGGCTACCGATCAACTTTAATTCACCTTATAAAGCGTATTCTATCCAAGATTTCTGGCGACGATGGCATATTACCCTATCTCGCTTCCTGAGAGATTATATCTATATTCCACTGGGAGGCAGTCGTTTTAGTGCCTTGATTTCCTATCGTAATTTGTTTGTCACTTTTCTCGTCTGCGGTTTATGGCATGGCGCTGGCTGGACCTTTCTTCTTTGGGGGGCACTTCATGGCGTTGCAATGATAATTCATCGATTATGGCAGCGAATAGGCTTCGCACTCCCTGTCCTTTTAGCCTGGTTTATTACCTTTAATTTTATCAACCTAACATGGGTCTATTTTCGTGCCAATGATCTTGCCAGTGCACACAATATTATTTTAGGAATGCTCGGTTTGCAGGGAATAAACACCCCTATTTCATATCTCCCAACAGCTTTTCTTGCACCTTTTGGTACCTTATTTGATTCTTTCACGGCCTCCATCCCAACACTCGTTAACATCGTATTACTATTACTTATCTTACCTGTGCTTAGTTTTACTTTCCTCGCTCAAAATACGACTGTTATATTCAATAAAGGAATGGTTTCTTCTCGTCAATTATATGCGGCAAGTTTCCTTGCTTTATGCGCGATCTCTCGGAGCTTATTTGCTACCAGTGATGTGTTTTTATATTTTAATTTCTAGGTACTAATGAAAAAATCACTTTTCTTGTTTTTCAGCATTATCTTCTGCGGCCTGCTAGCGCTACCGCTATACAATGGCATTGTGCATGGCTTTATTATCCCCCTAAAAAAACAAGAACTTAAAAATCATTATTTTAATATTGATGATTTTATCCAGCCACTACGATACGCACTCGCAAAGGAATACGGTATCAGTCTCTCGCCTAATCAAGTTATCTTTGGGAAAGATGGTTTTTTATTTTTAGGCGATCAATATAACAAACCGCTTTCTGCTGCACGTGGCTTCTACCCACAAATGGATCTTGAAATTCAACACACAACAAAAGCAATGAATGCCTGGCAAGACCGAATCAAACAATATGGTGTTGACGGTTTTCATATTATGATTGCACCTAACAAACATAGTGTCTATGCCGATAAATTACCTAATTGGGCACAAACCACCAAGCCAACCTTAATGGATATATTTTTTCAGTCTATGGAAAATAATATATTTGTTGATGTGCGTGGTGGCCTAGAAGAGGCTCGCACATGGCAAGAGCATCCTCTTTTTTATAAAACAGATACACATTGGAATTCGCTCGGCGCAATGTATGCTTATTTTGAATTACATAATCAACTATCAACCAAACACCCCAATATTAACTGGCTATCGCCTGATGATCTAGTCCTTCAGCCGCCCGTAAAACGTGGCGGTGGCGACCTTGCCTCTTTTCTACGCGTTCCTTATTTTCAAGATGAAGAGCCCACCGTCAAAATTATTAAGCCTACGATGCTAACGTCGATACAATATGAGCTCCCTTCAGGAAAAACTACGGCTTTAAATAATAATCCCAATTTACTAATGCCACCCCATCCATTGCTTATTGAAACGCCAGAAGCATTGAATGATTTGCGTGTACTTTGGTTACGAGATTCAACGGGCACAGCCCTATCTCCTTATTTGGCGGCAACCTTTAAACACCTCGTCCACCAAAAATACACGGCAATCTCAAATTCCCCAAAAAAATTAGAGAAAATGATTGCTGATTTCCAACCGCAGCTTATCTTAATCACAGTGATTGAGCGATCCTTTCTGAAACATTTATCAACACCACCGCCTAGCACACCATTACTCCCTATATCTGTATCTCCTAATATGCCCGCGTTCATTAAATCACAAAGCAACTGAGCTATCTGCTAGATAGCGCTATCGTAAATAGTCACCAATAATTATCATATTTAAAAATCAAATATGAAATAGACAAAAACAAATTAAAACTAATATAAATCTACGAAAACATTCTTAAATACGCTATAATTGGCGCTTCATTTCCAAATCAAATAGTGAGCCGCAATGGCTGAATATGCCATCATCTTAATCAGCACCATTTTGGTGAATAACATCGTTCTAGTGAAGTTCCTAGGATTATGTCCGTTTATGGGTGTGTCTCGCAAGTTGGAAACGGCTGTAGGCATGGGGTTGGCGACGACTTTCGTATTAACCCTTTCTTCTATCAGCAGCTACCTCGTTAACACCTACCTGCTCGCACCACTGGGGATCGAATTTTTACGTACGATCGCATTTATTTTTGTCATTGCGGTGGTTGTGCAATTCACTGAACTCGTCGTCCATAAAACCAGTCCCTTGCTATATCAAGTATTGGGGATTTTCTTGCCGTTAATCACGACGAATTGTGCCGTATTAGGAATTGCCTTGTTGAATGTTCAAGAAGGCCATGATTTTCTTGAGTCTGCTTTGTATGGCTTTGGGGCTGCTATTGGTTTCTCGCTGGTATTAGTGATGTTCGCTGCGATGCGTGAACGTATTGTGGTGGCCGATGTACCTGTGCCTTTCCAAGGCGCCGCCATTGGCTTGATTACTGCGGGCTTAATGTCGATGGCCTTTATGGGTTTTTCTGGTCTGGTTAAATTTTAACCCTATGCTAACGGCTATCCTCTCCTTCGCCGCACTGGCGCTGATCTTTGGTCTTGTGCTTGGCCTTGCTGCAATCTACTTCAAGGTGGAAGACGATCCTGTGGTTGACCAAATCGATAAGATTTTGCCTCAAACACAATGTGGCCAATGTAGTTTTGCAGGCTGCCGACCTTATGCCGAAGCCATTGCTGCGGGCGAAGTTGATATCAACCGTTGCCCACCAGGAGGCGAAGCCACCATTCATGCCTTGGCAGATTTGCTCGATCGCGAACCGCTCGAATTAGATGAAGAGTGCGGTGTAGAAGCAATAACCACGCTTGCAGTGATTGATGAAGATCGTTGTATTGGCTGCACCTTATGCATTCAGGCTTGCCCTGTTGATGCTATTTTAGGCGCTGCCAAGCAGATGCATACCGTGATCGCATCCGAATGTACGGGCTGCGATTTATGTTTGGCGCCCTGCCCTGTTGATTGTATTGATATGGTGGCCGAACCTGTTTCAACTGAAAATTGGACATGGCAAAACCCTGCGCTTGTTCAAGAACAGGATCAGAACCAAACTGGGGAGGAGACATCGTGAAGTATCCACGTGGTCATTTCCCTGGCGGCTTAAAATTAGCCGGCCATAAATCACTCTCAACACAACAAGCAATCCAAGCTGCACCAATGAGTAAGCAGTTTGTCTTACCGCTTCATCAGCATATTGGTGAGGCATCACTCCCAAGCGTAGAAGTCGGCGATCAAGTGTTGAAGGGTCAGAAAATTGCAACAGCACAGGATTATGTCAGTGTGCCGTTGCATGCCCCCACTTCAGGTACAATTATCGATATTTCCGAGCAACCCATTCCACACCCATCAGGCTTATCAGCGCTTTGTATTACACTAGAAGCCGATGGTCAAGAGCAGTGGGTAACGTTAGATCCCGTTAAAGATTTCACAACACTCTCTGAACACGAACTCCGGCAACGAATACGTGATGCCGGCATTGTCGGTTTAGGCGGCGCGGGTTTCCCTAGTTTCATTAAATTGAACCCGCATGCCCATCACCATGTGGAAACACTCATTATCAATGGCATCGAATGCGAGCCCTATATCACTTGCGATGATATGCTGATGCGTGAACAGGCGGATACCATTGTGGAAGGCATTGCCATCATTCGTCATGCGCTGCGCGTGAAGCAATGCATTATCGCGATTGAAGATAATAAACCTGAGGCTGCGACAGCGCTTCAAGAAGCTATTGCAAAACGCTCAGGTCTGGGTGAAACGGATGTCATGGTGATTCCTACTCGATATCCTGCTGGCAGTGAAAAACAATTGATTCAAGCCGTAACAGGAAAAACAGTGCCCAGTGGTGGTTTGCCAATTGATATTAGCATTATCTGCCACAATGTCGGTACGACTTATGCCATTGCCCGTGCTATCTCACAGGGTGAACCCTTAATTTCTCGCATCGTAACCGTAACAGGTGAAGCTGTCGAACGACCTGGCAACTTCGACACCTTATTCGGCACCCCGATTAATTTATTATTAGAACATTGTGGTAGCACACTTTCTGAGCAAGATAATTTGATTATGGGCGGCCCCATGATGGGCTTTGAATTGCTACGACATGACTTGCCCATTGTTAAAACATGCAACTGCGTGTTGGCAAGTGTTGGCGAACCTCAATCCACCGCAGAACCACTGCCTTGCATCCGTTGTGGTGATTGCGCAGTAGCTTGCCCTGCGAGTTTATTACCCCAGCAGCTCTATTGGTATACACGCGCCAATGATTTAGAAAAAGCGCGAGAATACAATCTATTCGATTGCATTGAATGTGGCTGCTGCTCATATGTCTGCCCCAGTGAGATCCCACTGGTGCAATATTTCCGTTATGCTAAAACCGAAACGATGACAAAAGAAGCAGAGCAACGAAAATCAGATAATGCACGCATTCGCCACGATACACGGCAAGACCGTCTTGCCTTAGAACAAATAGAGAAAGCCGAACGCCAGCGCCAACGCAAAGCCGCATTAGCCGCCAGCAAAAAAGCGGCCGAGGCTGAAAAACAAGCCGATAACCAGGAATCCCAATCATGAAACGATTTGGTTTAACCTCCCCTTTCTTATCCGGCACTAGCCGTGTGACCAAACATATGATCCAATTGCTGTTGGCGCTGATTCCTGCCTTAATTGCTTTGGTCTATTATTTTGGCCCAGGGGTGTTGATTAATCTCATCTTAGCCATTATCGTTGCCTTGCTAGCCGAAGCGCTGATGCTTCACCTGCGTGGTCGCCCACTCAAACCCTTCCTCACGGATGGTAGCGCGATTGTCACTGCCGTGCTCCTTGCTATGGCCCTGCCCTCACTCGCCCCTTGGTGGCTGACGGTAATTGGGATTGTATTTGCGATCGTATTTGCCAAACACCTGTATGGCGGTCTGGGTTACAACCCGTTTAATCCCGCCATGGTGGCCTATGTCTTGCTGCTGATTTCATTTCCCGTTGAAATGACCTCATGGTTGCCTGTAGATAGCATCAACGACCACCCACTGAACTTTGCCCAGACCTTTCAAGCTATTTTCTTTGGTCATTTACCAAATGGGTTAAGCTTTGACACTATCTCAGGCGCCACCCCATTAGATGAGATGAAAACAGCCATTGGCCAAGGTATCAATCCAACCTGGATCACCAACCATAAGCTCTATGGCGTTATCGGTGGTAAAGGCTGGGAAGTGGTTAATCTCGCCTTCCTAGCGGGCGGATTGTTCTTAATCTATCGCCGCGTGATTAGCTGGCATATTCCTGCTGCCATGCTGGCGAGCCTTGCTGTAATTAGCAGCATTACCTATTTTATTACGCCACACACTAGCGCGACACCTTTACTACACCTACTTAGCGGTGGCACCATGATTTGTGCTTTTTTCATTGCCACAGATCCCGTTACCGCCAGCACCACCTTACGCGGCAGGCTCATATTTGGTGCTGGCATTGGCCTGCTTACCTATATTATCCGCGTATGGGGCGGTTATGCAGATGGTATTGCCTTTGCCGTGCTCCTCATGAATATGCTCGTCCCCACTATTGACTATTACACTCAACCGGTTGCGTATGGCCACAAAAAATAACGTAATTTCGCTCGTCTTGCGCGTGGGCATTTTGCTCGCCATTTTTGCAGCCGTCGCCACCGCCTTGGTTGCATTTACGGAGCAATCTACGCGTACGCAAATTGCGGCCAATGAACGTGCCACCTTACTGCGTACGTTGAATAATTTATTGCCCGCTGCTGAATATGATAATGATCTGCTCGCTGATACCATTACCTTATCAGCAACAGAAGCCCTCGGCACTCAACAAACCAGCCTCGTTTACCGTGCACGTAAACAAGGCCAAGCTGTTGCCGCTATTTTCAACATCATCGCACCCAATGGCTATAATGGCAGAATCACCATGCTGATCGCTATTTATCATGATGGTAAAATTGCAGGTGTGCGCGTGCTTAAACATAAAGAAACCCCTGGTTTAGGTGATAAAATCGACGTGAAGCGAGCTGATTGGATTTTGGCTTTCTCTGGTTTATCAAAAGATAATCCACCCACAGATCGCTGGAAAGTAAAAGCAGATGATGGCGATTTTGATCAATTTACAGGGGCAACCATTACCCCACGCGCAGTTGTCAGCGCGATTCATAAAGCATTGGGCTATTTTGATAAGCAGCGAGATAACCTATTCGCGCCCACAACGGAGGCAACACAATGAATACTGTTTATGGCCAAATCATCCGTGATGGATTATGGAAAAACAATCCTGCCTTAGTTCAATTGCTTGGCTTATGTCCGCTTCTCGCAGTAACCAGCACCGCAATTAACGGATTAGGTCTCGGGCTTGCCACATTGCTAACCCTTGTCGCTTCAAACGGTATTATTTCTTTGTTGCGCCATCAGATCCCAGATGCGGCACGCTTACCCGTATTCGTGATGATTATTGCTTCCATCGTCACCATTATCGAACTGAGCATGAATGCCTGGTTTCATGAGCTGTATTTAATCCTCGGCATCTTTATCCCCTTAATCGTCACCAACTGTGCCATTATTGCCCGCGCAGAAGCGTTTGCCGCACGTAATCCCGTTGGTCCTTCACTCGTTGATGGTTTTATGATGGGGCTCGGGTTTACCGCTGTGCTCGTCTTGCTCGGCACAATGCGTGAACTCATTGGCCAAGGTACTTTCCTGAGTGAAGCCCACCTTATGTTTGGTGACGCCGCGCGTAACCTAACGGTCACCGTCTTCGAAGATTATCGTGGATTCTTAATGGCTATTTTGCCACCGGGGGCGTTCATTGGCCTTGGTTTGATTGTGGCCGGTAAAAATGTCATTGACCAGCGCCAAAAAAATAAACAAGCAAATATTACAGCGGTAGACGCTGTTGCCAGCACGGCATGAACCAAGCCCAACGAGAAGATTTTTTTAAGCGCTTACAAGCTCAAAATCCCAAGCCGACAACAGAGCTACACTATAACAGTCCATTTGAATTGCTCATCGCCGTTATCCTCTCGGCGCAAGCAACCGATATTAGTGTGAATAAAGCCATGGATAAACTCTATCCCATTGCCAACACGCCCGAAATGATTTTAGCCTTAGGCGTCGATGGCCTAAAAGCTTATATCAAAACAATTGGGCTATTTAATAGCAAAGCTGAAAATGTCATTAAAACCTGCCGCCAACTGATTGAATTGCATCAAAGCCAAGTGCCCTCTGAGCGCGAAGCATTAGAAGCCCTACCGGGTGTCGGTAGAAAAACAGCGAATGTGATCCTCAATACGATTTTCCACGAACCCGTTATTGCTGTAGACACACATCTTTTTAGATTAGGCAACCGCACCGGCTTAGCCAAAGGCAAAACGCCACGTGCTGTCGAAGATAAACTGATGAAGTTTATCCCCAAACCTTATCTGCTCGATGCACACCACTGGCTTATCTTGCATGGTCGCTATGTATGCACCGCGAACAAGCCTAAATGTAATGAATGCATTGTCACCCACACCTGCGATGAATTTCGCAGACAACTGAAAAAAGCATCCTAATGTTTGGCAACGACAGACAAAAACTCCGCCAAGCCTATTACGATGCATGGCATAAACGCCAAGCTAATGTCGAGATGACACCGCTAGAAACCAGCATCGCCCAAGTTATAGAGCAACATCCCGAATATCAGGCTATTTTTGAAACTGAAGCCAGCCTACAGCAAGAATATTGGGTCGAAAATGGCGAAACCAATCCCTTTCTTCATATGGGTTTGCATCTTGGCCTACATGAACAAATCGGCACCAACCGACCTGCAGGTATTCGAGATATTTACCAACAGCTACAAACTAAATTTGGCGATGCCCACAACACCGAACATGAAATGATGGAATGCCTCACTGAATCGCTTTGGCTCGCCCAGCGAAATAACCAAGCGCCCTCTGAAGAATCTTACCTTAATGCCCTCAAAGAGTTGACCAAAAAATGAGTCTAAAAACCAGTAAAATAACCGTCCACGCCAGCTTTGATTACAACGGCCAAACCCACAAGCCTAGCGCTACGCTCGATTTAGATGCGTTCATGCAAGCCCATAAAGCCATTCCAGACCTCCACACCTATCTCGCAAATAAACATCATATTGATGCCTATTCCTATGAATATGAAATGCTGCTCGGTGAACCGTTGGTCTTCAGCGATGCACAAGGCGACGCAGCCCAGTTTATGATTAATAACGACCAATTTGATCTCACCGGCTTTACCCAACATTGGCATGCCCAGCAAGCACTAGGTCAATTACAAACAGAAATACAAGCCGTACTCACCGCCACAGACAGCGACCGCAAGCAAAAGCTAGAACAAGCCCTACTCGCAGCCTACCACCTCGGGACGGAGGCTTCGTAAGTCTCCGTCATCCTCGCGTATGCGGAGATCCACTTCCAACAACATACCCCACTCAACATCACCCCGTCATTCCCATGCAGATGGGAATCCATCTTCCAACAACATACGGCACCATTCCCCCAAACGGTGTAAAGTAACGACATGTTGAATATCCGCCTGCCCATCTTAATCCTCCTCAGCCTATTCCTCTCAGCCTGCGGCGGCCACCACGCTACACGCTCACAATCCCAAGTTACCAATGCGCTCTACGCACAGCATAAAACATGGCATGGCACACCCTACCGCCTCGGCGGTCTTAGTCGAAAAGGTATCGATTGTTCTGGCTTTGTTTATCTCACCTTCAAACAACGCTTCGGCATCACCCTACCCCGCACCACCAAAGCCCAAGTCAAACAAGGTGACAAAATCTCCCTCCGCAAACTTAAATCAGGTGATCTCGTCTTCTTCAAAACAGGTTGGCGCACACGCCATGTTGGGATCTATATCGGCAATGGAAAATTCCTCCATGCCTCTACTAGCAAAGGTGTGATAATCTCGCGGCTGGATAATGTCTATTGGCAAAAGAAATATTGGCGCGCTCGGCGGATTTTGGAGTAAGCTGTTTGCAAATAATCTAAGCAAGTATTTTAATTCATCAGTATTAATTAACCTGAACTCAGGATAAGTACAGCCATCCAGCACCTTTCTTTTAGCCGCTCTCTGCGTTGAATTCACTTACAATGGCCAGCTATTGCTGCGTAAATTCGCCTTGATACCCACTAAAATAAAAGCACTGGATCACCATAAATCACTTGCTTTTTATCTTGTTCATGTCACTTCCAGCACTAAGTCATTGCAAATTAAATGTTTTTGACTATCCTTATCCCGAGTTCAGGTTAATTAAGTCGCGGCCTTATCGCGCACATGCGCCAACTGTGTGGCATAATCAGGCACATGCAGGTGCCCTTCTGCTTCTACGGATACAGTGAGGCCATGCGTTTTAGCAATTTTGGCCACCGATTCACCATCCACTTTACCAGACAAGCGTAAAACATCGGATAAATCTAGCAATAACGGCTTCCATAACATCAATAATTCTCGGGTCTCTCCTTCTAACCTAGCGATCATTTTCTCAACATCGGTATCTGTCGTCCATTTATCCATCGCATGCTCATCACTTAAGGTGTAATTTGCATAGAATTCCGAATCAAAACCATAACGCCGTACAAAATCCAGTGCCAATGTCGTTGCCTGCTCTCTATCACTCAGCCGTCCTGTACTGGCATTATCTTCACCAAATACAATTTCTTCCGCAATCCCACCGGATAAAAAGACTTTTATTTTTGAAATCAGGCTTTGCTTTGTGCCATGTATCTCATGTGGGAAAGTAAACCCTGCCGCGCTGGTTGATGCCACTCTGGAAACTAACTGCAACGGTGCCAAGCCAAATAATACGGCATAGGCCACTGCATGACCCGCTTCATGTGTGCTGATATTAGCCACCACATCTTCTAGGTTACTTTGGCGCGCCCGATCTAGTCGGCCGACAAAGGGTGTTTCGATTGTTTTGCCATTTGATAGTTTTGCCATTAAACACTTTTTATCTGCATCATAATCAATATCAAGCGCGGTAGCACCTATCATCATTTCTTCTAGAATATAGAGCGACAGATTAGATTCTAGAATATCTGTAATGCTAGAGAATACAGGCCGTACACCTTGCACAGGGAATACACCATTACGATAAATGATTTCTTCGATTATTGGCGCCACCGTTACTTTTATACCAAACAAGTTATTTACATTCTCTATAATACGCACCACCTCACGATGAATAAGCGCCTCAAAGTCGGTTCGCCGTAAGCTACGATAAATAAGGTGTATATTGCCATATCGCGCCACTTGTTCTGGCTTAAATCGCGAAGATAATGCCTCTTTCACGTCAACAACAGATACTTTTTCTGTAAACGCACTGAAAATATCTGCATCAATATCCGCTTCTGCGGTGCGTGTTGCCATGGAAAAAGCTTCATCCAAATTTCCTGAAACAATAATCAATGTTTTTGAATGGTCAACTGGCTCATATACCCGCTTGCTGACTCTTGCCGCCTCAAGTAGATGTATCAAGTCCGCGCGCGGCATAGTTGCGACGTCATGTAGCTCTTCTTCCATATCAAGTGCATTTTTAATGTTTTGTGCTTCATATAATGGCAACATCGGTTCTTCTTTAATTTCATCTTTTTCTATCTGAAGCGAAAATTCACGATCTGATCGCATCATTTCTGCGAGCATCATATCTAAATCATCTCGATCTCGTTTTGATAAGCGGCCATCTGACAGCAACTCCCAAAAATCAGAAAACTTAGTGTTCGTTAACGGCTTGCCATCTGTATCTAAAGTGCTAAACCTCTGAATTTCATCAAACAATAGGATTTTAGGTTCTGAATCATTGAGCCCATTACTGGTCAATATGGATCCCACCGAAGAATACCATTTGGTTTCATCTCCATTCGATAATTCCACTTCAACAAAGCGATCTTGCATCTCAAGCGCCACCACCAGTCGGCGGATCAAATCCGTTTTGCCCACACCTGTCATGCCCCATAGGTTGATAATAACGGGCCTCGTTAAGGCTTCTGGCATCAAAAGCCATACCCGCATCGCATCGATTAATTCATCAATCGTTTTATCAATCCCAATAAAATGGGCTTTAAGTTCTATCGCCGCAGCATCAAGTGCTTTCCCCCGCTGACTAATGATATTGCGATCTAATTTGAGTGTTGTCATATTTTATTCTCTAATTTATTTCTGCTATCTCTGTGCGCACTAAATGAAAATCACACGATTTATCCTGCAAGACTATGTTGTTATACCAAACTGATATCGTGTTATCCAGTGCGATAAAGGCTTCTTCTGCGAATTGTGAAAGGATTGTTTCCTTGTCTTTCTCTGTGATGACATCAGTAATATCATCGATCTGCCATTCCAAAATATATTTTATAGCGGCAACGTCAACTGACTCTGCCATCGATTGCATAACATATGCTGCCACCATCAAAATCCATGATTAAAGTATAAAGATTCATTTCTTATCCTGAAATAATGTGACTTGTGCATCTGCTAGATCAGCCATACTTCCTTCATCGAATTCCACTACTATCTCTTTTTGTGGAAATTCAATTTTAGCCTTTGATAGCCACATTTCTTGCATTTTATTACCTAAATATTTAATCTGCTCCGTGGATGCTGATAAATCCATTGCTTGGAAAAGATCCGATATATGGATATGGTTCAACATGGCTTCAACCGCTTGCTTATCACCTTTTGTTTCTTCCAACCATAATTTATAATGGCTTTTACTAGGCTGTGACCCGACAAAAACACACCCTTCATATTCATAAAAATCAGGCCAAAATATTGCTAAATATCCAATAGCATGCCCATAATTTCCAATACAACTCATCCATTCATCAGGTCTAAAAATACGCTCATTGTATTCCGTCCACTTTTTAAGCTCAGGAATTAATTGAGTATAATCTGTTTTTTTCATTTCAGAAGTCTAAACCGTCGCATAGCCTTCTTCCCAATGATCTTTATTTAATGGATATTCATCAATATGGAAGCCATTTTCATCTTCCAGCCTGTCCATTAACTTTGGATAATCGGCAAATCCCGGCTGTGTATTCACCCGTTCAATGGCAGCAACTGCCTCTGAATGGCTGCTATAAATACCAATCCTTTTCCAACTTTCTTCACCATTAGGCAAAATATGTAAATGTTCTAATACGAATACAGATGCAAGCATGCTTTCCCTTTTTTCTGGTAATTTTGATCCTGCGCGCAATATCTCATATCCTCTTTTTCTACTTCACCTGCTAGTGCGTATTCAAAAAAACCAGGCAGCGGCGTTAAGCTACCTGTTTCATCCCAGCCATTATCTTGCGCGATCTTTGAAAAATTATCGATCCTATCTTCATCCAGTGGGTGGGAGCTAAACATAGCGTAAGGCTCATCTGCATCCATCTCTTCTCGCATGTTTCGGAAGATTTCAAATAATGCAGCGCCACCATTTAAGTGACCATAAAGCGCCTGCAAGGTCTGGGCGGCTTCCTCATCTGATTGTTGTTCCATATCTCGACCAAACTTTAATACGGTGAGCATGCCCGTTTCACCCATTACACCCGCATCTGAACCGCCCGAAACCATTGCCAAACCAATGCTCACAATAATACCGCTGCCTAATGATTTGATAGGATGTCGATATTTCACATGGGCAATTTCATGCCCTAGCAAGGTCACTAAGGTATTTTCATTCGGTAGTTTTTCTAATAAACCCCGATACATAAAGATATGACCACCAATCGTGGCAAAAGCATTAACGGTATCATCATCTAAATAATGCGCCGTGATTTTCATCTCCTCAGGTAGGTTTTGTGCGGCGCTAATTTTGTCGGTGAGGTTTTGCAGATAAGCCGTTAACTCGGGTGCATTGCTATCATCAGTATCTTCATTAATATCATAAAACCCTGCTATTTTAGTTTCGGCATTAAAGGGAATTTTACCCGCCAGCCAGCCGCCACCAAAACTCAGTAGAAAGGTGATAATAAGCACCAAAACAATGCTGCCAATAAGCAAAATAGAGAAATCTTTTAACGGATGTTCTTTGCTCGTATTAATATCTTCTGGGATATGGGGGTTTTTATATTCCATGCTTTGTGAGTGCCGTGCCATAGGCATGCACTTCTATCACCGGCATTTTTTTACGCGATTGCCCCGAGATATTAGACGTTTCATATTTCACATTAAAAATAGCTTCTGCACCTAATGCTTGGGCTTGTTCTTTCATCCGTAATACTGCTTCACGGCGTGCGCGATCTAATAAAGACTCATAGGTTGACATCCGCCCACCAAAAAAATTACGCAGGCCAGCCACAAAACTTTTAAAATAATCATTCGCAATCACCACATTTCCCGACACTAATACTTGTTCATAATCGCCATCACTCGGTGGCCTTCTACTGGCCATAGCAGGCAAAATATTCATCTCTTTTTCACGCGCAATAATGCTTTTATAATGCTTTGATTCTGCTCGTCGACCAAAGAAATAGCCCAATGAAACTAAAATAATCGTTAATCCAATTTCAAACATAATGGATCTCCTTACTCTATGCCATCAAGGATAACAGCGGTACCATACACATAAATTTCTGCCGCACCGGCTGCAATGCTAGAGGTGGAATAACGTACATTTAATACCGCATTCGCCCCCACCGATTTAGCTTGGGCAATCATTCGCTCAGTCGCTTCTTCTCGAGATTCCTGTAATAGCTCGGTATAACCCTTTAATTCGCCACCAAATAAGTTTTTGAATCCGGCCATAATATCCCGCCCAGCATGCTTAGCACGCACAGAGCTCCCCTGCACTAGGCCAAGGTGTTCCTTAACGGTTTTGCCCGTCATAAATTCAAGATTTGATATAAACATGGTTGCCTCCATTTTATTAAAGAGGTCTACTGTAGCACGATGTACTAATTGAAGAATTTTTTCGCGGCAATACAATCTAATTCGATTTGATTTTTTAACGCCTCGATATCATTAAATTTATGTTCATCACGCAGCTTCTGCAAAAATAGAATTTGCACGTGCTCTCCATAGATATCACGATCAAAGTCAAACAGGTGCACTTCTAACAAGGCTTTCTTCGCGCCTACGGTTGGCCGCACACCTACATTCGCCACCCCTGAAATAGGTTCGCCCGCAATACCATAAAGCTGCACAACATAGACACCACTAATCGGCACTTTATTACGATGCAAATGAATATTCGCCGTGGGGAAACCAATGGTACGACCGCGTTTTTGACCATGTGCCACGCAGCCACTCATGCGATAAGGTCGGCCTAATAGTTTCTCGGCACACGCCAAGTCACCCTTCCCTAGCGCCGTGCGTACACGCGTACTACTCACCCGATGTTCATCAATCGAGAAAGTGTGCATATTGACGACTTGAAAACCATATTCCTCACCCGCCTGCTGCAATAAAGCGAAGTCACCTTGGCGTTGGTGGCCAAAGCGGAAATCATCTCCTACAACGAGATAACGCACATTCAATCCATCCACCAATAATTGTTGAATAAAATCAGTGGCCGACATCTGCGCTAGCTTTTTATTAAACGCTAAAACACAGAGCTGTTGAATGGAATAGCATTGCAATTCTCGCACTTTCTCACGAAACCGCGTTAACCGCGCAGGCGCTTTATCTGGTGCAAAATATTCATTCGGCTGCGGTTCAAACGTGATCACCACCGCAGGCAACCCCATCGCATCGCCTTGCATTGCAAGTTGACGCAATACCGCCTGATGACCTAAATGCACACCGTCAAAGTTACCAATCGTGGCAACGCAGCCTGTGGGATGAGTCGGCAAGTTATGAAAGCCACGGATAATTTGCTGCATGATTTCCTATTTGAAGGTGATTGCGAGTGTCGAATGCCATATAATAGCATTCAACAATATCAAGGGGCGGTGAACCGTGGCAAAAGCAAAGAAAATCAACTTCGAAACAGCGCTCAGTGACTTAGAATCACTGGTTAATCGCTTAGAGCAAGGCGATATCAGCTTAGAAGAATCGTTAAAGCTTTATGAGCAAGGTGTATTACTCACGCGCGATTGCCAAACAGAGCTGCAAGCCGCCGAGCAAAAAGTGCAGATGTTAATGGAAAAAGCGGGTAAAGCCACCTTAGTTGATTTTGATTCGGACAGCGCTGACTCGTGAGCGATAGTGCATCATTCAATGTTTGGCTAAACGAAACGAGGCAGCAGACAGAATCTCAATTAGCAACGCGCCTGCCAATAGGCAACCACGCTGCCAGCCCGCTTCATGAAGCGATGCGCTATGCCAGCCTCAATGGCGGCAAACGATTACGCGCCCTGCTTGTTTATGCAACTGGCACTGCATTAGGAACAGAAGCTGAAAAATTACATGCGCCCGCTTGTGCCGTCGAATTCATTCATGCCTATTCTTTAGTACATGATGATATGCCCATTATGGATGATGATGACTTGCGTCGCGGCCAACCCACCTGCCATAAAGCCTATGATGATGCGACAGCGCTGTTAGTCGGCGATGCCTTGCAAAGCTTGGCATTTGAATCGCTCTGCGATCCTATGCTATCCGCTGAACAATCTCGCGATATGGTGAAACAATTAGCATGCTCTTCTGGCGCCGCAGGGATGGCGCTTGGCCAAGCCGTTGATCTGGCTGCCGTCGGCAACACCTTAACGCTCGACGAACTAGAAACCATGCATCGCTTAAAAACAGGGGCCTTAATCAATGCCAGCGTGCAATTAGGTGCCCTAGCGGCGCGTAATATCGCATCGTCGGATAAGCAACATTTACAAGATTATGCCGCCAATATTGGTTTGGCTTTTCAAGTGCAAGATGATGTGTTAGATGTGACTGCGGATACCGCCACCTTAGGCAAAACCCAAGGTGCTGATATCGCGCTTAATAAACCGACCTATCCTGCATTGCTCGGCCTAGAGGCTGCGCAGCAAAAAGCAAACGATTTAATTGAAGCTGCGCATGATGCGCTTCACGCCATTCCTTATGACACACAACAACTCGCTGCCCTAGCGAATTTTGTTGTGCAACGGGCGCATTAATCATGGCTTTACTTCCTCAAATCAATAGCCCAGAAGACTTACGCGCGCTCGATAAAAAGCAACTACCCGAATTAGCACAAGAAATCCGCGATCTGATCGTGAGCAGCGTCACCGAAACGGGTGGACACATCTCCTCTAATCTCGGCACAGTCGAGCTTAGCCTTGCGCTGCATTATGTTTATGATTCACCTAATGACAAGCTTATTTGGGATGTGGGCCATCAAAGTTATACTCACAAAATCATCACAGGCCGCCGCGATCAAATGCATACGATGCGCCAAGCAGGTGGCCTAGCCGGTTTTCCAAAGCGTGGCGAAAGTCCGCATGATGCTTTTGGTGTCGGCCATTCCAGCACTTCAATTAGCGCCGCACTCGGTATGCAAATCGCCGCTGATTCACAAGAATCTGGCAATCGCGCCGTGGCCATTATTGGCGATGGTGCGCTCACTGCAGGCCAAGCCTATGAAGCGCTCAATCATGCGGGCGATCTAAAATCCAATCTACTGGTTATCCTTAATGATAATGAAATGTCGATTTCGCGTAATGTTGGCGGCATGTCGAATTATCTTGCCCGCCTCTTATCAGGCAAGCTCTATGCGTCAGCGCGTGAAGGCAGCAAGCGTGTATTAGAGAAAATCCCCAGCGCATGGGAATTAGCGAGGCGTACCGAAGAACACGTTAAAGGCATGGTGATCCCCGGCACTTTATTTGAAGAAATGGGGCTAAATTATATTGGCCCAATTGATGGTCATGATTTAGATACCTTAATTGCTACCTTAAGTAATCTACGCGAACGCAAAGGCCCGCAACTGCTGCATATCCTCACCAAAAAAGGTAAAGGTTACGCGCCAGCGGAAGAAAACCCGAATAAATACCATGGTGTTGGCCCTAAAAACCAAGTTAAGAGCACCGCGCCTAGCTATACCCAAATATTTGGCCAATGGCTCTGCGATATGGCCGCAGCTGATCCGGATCTCATTGGGATAACGCCGGCAATGTGTGATGGTTCTGGTCTCAATCGTTTTGCCGAAGATTATCCTGAACGCTATTTTGATGTGGGCATTGCCGAACAACATGCGGTAACGCTTGCCGCAGGGATGGCCTGCGAAGGTAAAAAACCCGTGGTCGCCATTTATTCCACCTTTTTGCAGCGCGCTTATGATCAACTGATCCATGATGTGGCTTTGCAAAACCTATCCGTTTTATTCGCCTTAGATCGGGCAGGATTAGTCGGCGCTGATGGCCCAACCCATGCCGGCTCATTTGATATCAGTTATTTACGTTGTATTCCTAATCTCGTGGTGATGACACCCAGTGATGAAAATGAATGTCGCCAGATGCTCACAACCGGCTTTCATTATGATGGCCCTGCCGCAGTGCGTTATCCGCGAGGCAGTGGATCCGGTGTTGAAATGACGACTGAATTAATGCCGTTAGAAATCGGCAAAGCAAATCGCGTGCGCGAAGGCAAAAAAATTGCTTTACTCGTATTCGGCACCTTATTGCCTGCCGCACTCACCGCAGCGGAAGCCGTTAATGCCACCGTTGTCGATATGCGCTTCGTCAAACCGCTCGATGAAGCTTGTATTCAACATGTTGCCGCCAAGCATAAACATGTTTTCACCGTTGAAGAAAATAGCATCATGGGCGGTGCGGGTAGTGCCGTTGCCGAATATTTGCAATCTATTGGTGATAATACGCCGGTGCACATGCTTGGCTTACCGGATACATTCATCGATCATGGCGAACAAGCCGCTCTGTTAGCTGAATGTGGCTTAGATGCAGTAGGTATTGAACAAAGCATCCGCACAAAAATATAACATCCGTTCGCCCTGAGCACATCTAAGGGTGGCAGATGGGCAATATTCAGCATAATCCTCTACTCGTATAGCCTATTACCACGTATAATGGGCCGCTTATGAGTACTATTTATAATCTAAAAATTCTGGCTGATTTTGCCTCTGCCCATACCTTACGCGATTACCCGGGTGATTGTAGCCGCATGCATGGCCATAACTGGAAAGTCGAAGTCGAAGTGCGCGCAACGGCACTGGATCAGCATGAGATGGGTATGGACTTTAAAACCATTAAAAATGCGACCCGCGCCCTAGCGAAAACATTAGATCATCGTTATCTGAACGACATTCCGCCGTTTGATGTCAAAAATCCGACGGCAGAAAATATTGCCCAATATTTTTACCAACAATTAAGCACCACATTGAATACCGATACAGCAAAAGTAGACGGTGTGACTTTGTGGGAAACCGACCGTGCCTGTGTACGGTATAGTGAGGACTAGAAATGGCTGATAATAAAAAACCCGATTGCTGTGATGAAATTGAAGATGTGCAAAACATCGCGGATAAACGTCATATCGCCATTGATAAAGTCGGCATCAAAGATATCCAACATCCAATTAAAGTCAGCGACCGCGCCAGCGGCGAGCAACATACCATTGCTAATTTCAATATGTATGTGAACCTACCGCATCAATTCAAAGGCACGCATATGTCGCGCTTTGTTGAGATCTTAAATCAACAAGGCCGTGAAATTACGGTGAAAAATTTCCACGATATGTTGGCTGAAATGATCGAACGCCTCGATGCAGAGTCGGGTTATATCGAAATGGATTTTCCTTATTTCGTGAATAAAGCGGCGCCAGTAACCGGTGTTGAAAGCTTAATGGATTACCAAGTCAGCTTTATTGGTGAAATTACAGGCGATAAAACAAATGTAACAGTGAAAGTCGTGGTGCCTGTCACCAGCCTATGCCCGTGTTCGAAAAACATCTCAGACTATGGCGCGCATAATCAGCGTTCACATGTCACCGTCACCGTGCTCGCCGATACCTTTATTTGGATCGAAGATATTATCGATTTAGTTGAAGAAGAAGCCTCTTGTGAAATATTCGGTTTGCTTAAGCGCCCAGATGAAAAATTTGTTACTGAGCGTGCTTATGACAATCCAAAATTCGTAGAAGATATTGTGCGTGATATTGCAGCAAGATTGAATGATGATAAACGCATTAATAAATACACAGTTGAATCAGAAAACTTTGAATCGATTCATAATCATTCAGCCTATGCATTAATTGAAGGCGGCAAAGATAAATAAACGCCGTTTATTCTAAGCCTTTAGCGGTTTCATCTATGACGCTTCCCTCCCCCACCATCACAGGCGTTATCCTTGCCGGCGGCAAAGCGCGGCGGATGGGGGGCGATGATAAAGGGCTTATCTCCTATCAGCAACAACCGCTGATCCAACATGCCATCACCGCATTATTCCCACAAGTTGATGAATTACTCATTAATGCCAATCGTAATCTTGAGATCTACCAAGCCTATGGTTACCCTGTTGTTAGCGATGAATTAAGCGATTTCCAAGGCCCGCTCGCAGGCATGCTCTCCGCATTGCAACACTGCTCAACGGACTATATTTTAACCGTTCCCTGTGATGCGCCCAAGCTGCCCTCACAACTCAGACAGCGGCTAATGGAAGCATTACTGCTTAATCAAGCTGAGATTGCCGTCGCCCATGATGGTGAGCGGATGCAACCTGTTTTTTGCCTCATCCCGTGCCATCTTAAAGCCAGCTTAACCGCGTATCTAGCAGGCGGAGATCGGAAAATAGATCGTTGGTTGCAACAGCATGATCTCGTTGCAGTCGATTTTTCAGATCAAACCGATTGCTTCGCCAATATCAATACGCCTGATGATTTGCAACATGCGATTCCCTATCATTTCCCCTTGCCTGTAATCGGATTTTCCGCCTTCAGCGGCACAGGTAAAACTACCCTACTCACTGAACTTATTCCGCTCCTTTCTGAAAATGGTAAACGTGTTGGCATGATCAAACATGCCCACCATAGCTTTGAAATTGATCAACCTGGAAAAGATAGCTATCGGCTTCGCCAAGCCGGGGCAACACAAATGCTGATTTCCTCTCGCTTCCAACTCGCGCTGATGCAAACTGCCAGCGATCCCGAACAAGAAGCTGAGCTCTCAACGCTATTGCAACGCTTAGATCATAGCCAGCTTGATATTGTATTAGTAGAAGGGTTTAAGCTCACCGAAATCCCAAAAATAGAGCTGCATCGCCCTAGCTTGGATCATCCTTTCTTATATCCCAATGATCCGAATATTATTGCGATTGCCAGCGATGCTGAATTAAATCCCACGCCCAATCTACCGCAGCTGCCTTTAAATGATCCTGCGGCCATTGCCGACTTTATCAAGGAATATTTTGATTATGGCTGATTTCACCCCCCAACCCAGTTGCGCCGATCCACTCGAAGCCGCGCTCATGCCTATGCAAGAGGCGCAGGATCATATCCAACAACTGGTCACGCCGCTCACCGACGCCGAAACTTGCACCATCCGAGCAGCGCTAGGCCGCGTCTTACACCAAGATATTATCTCCCCACATAATGTCCCCGCCCATCGAAACTCCGCAATGGATGGGTATGCCATTGCCAGTTCGGATTTACAAAACGATGCTTTTTCGCTAAAACAAGCCGGCATCGCCTTTGCAGGCAAACCGTATCAAGGATCAGTACAAGTAGGCCAATGTATCCGCATTATGACCGGCGCTGTTGTACCCAATGAATGCGACACCATCATCATGCAAGAACATGTAGAAATCGATGGCGATACTATCACTATTCATGGCAAACAACGCGCAGAGCAACATATCCGCCAAGCAGGCGAAGACCTCGCTATTGGCGATACCGTGCTCAAAGCCGGCCGCAAACTCATCCCCGCTGATTTAGGCTTAATCGCCTCGCTCGGTATTGGTGATGTGACCGTTACCCGTCGGCTCAAAGTCGCCTTCTTCTCCACAGGCGATGAACTGCGTTCGATTGGCGAACCATTAGCAGCAGGCCAAATCTACGATAGTAACCGCTATACGCTCTACGGCATGCTCACCCGCCTCGATGTTGAATTATTAGACCTCGGTGTGATTCCAGACCAACGCGATGCCTTACGCAATGCGCTCAAGCAAGCTTCCGCTGAGGCCGATGTCGTTATCACCACTGGCGGCGTCTCCGTTGGCGATGCGGATTATGTCAAAGAAATGCTCGCCGAGCTCGGCCAAGTCGCCTTCTGGAAAATCGCCATGAAACCCGGCCGACCGCTCGCCTTTGGCAAAATTGACCAAGCCCTCTTCTTCGGCTTACCCGGTAATCCCGTTTCCGTCATGGTCACCTTCTATCAATTTGTCCTCCCCGCCCTCCAACAACTCACCGGCGAAGCGATAACCGCACCCCACACCTTCCAAGTCCGCTGCCATGATAATATCCGAAAGCGCCCCGGTCGCTATGAATTTCAACGGGGTATTTTGTTTACTGATGATAAAGGTGAACTCGGTGTAAAAACCACCGGTCAACAAGGCTCAGGCATTCTTCACTCGATGAGTATCGCGAATTGTTTTATACTGATTGATGAAAGGTGTGATGGGATTGAAGCGGGGAGTTTTGTGAAGGTGCAGTCGTTTTCTGGGTTGGTTTAGTTCTTGACCACTATAGACTGTTACAATAATAATTCGCTGTACTTAATAGAGTTTTAAATGGCACTAAAAGAACAACAAATCGAAGAAAGCCTAATTACAAGGTTAACCGACCTCAAATATACCTATCGCCCAGACATTCGGGATAAAGAGTCACTTGAGCAAAACTTCCGTGAGAAGTTCGAGGCACTTAACCGCGTCCATCTCACCGATTCAGAGTTCGCCCGTCTGCGTGATGAAATCGTCAATGCCGATGTATTCACAGCAGCTAAAACGTTACGCGAGCGCAATACCTTCCAGCGTGAAGATGGTACGCCTTTACAATATACGCTGGTCAATATTAAAGACTGGTGCAAAAATGAATTTGAAGTCATTAACCAGCTATCTATCAACACCGACAACAGCCGTCACCGTTATGATGTAATTCTGCTTATTAATGGTGTACCTGTGGTACAAATAGAGCTCAAAACCCTTGAAGTCAGCCCGCGCCGAGCGATGGAACAAATTGTTGACTACAAAAATGATCTTGGCAATGGCTACACCAATACACTATTGTGTTTTATGCAGCTATTTATTGTTAGCAATAAAAGCGATACTCGCTACTTTGCCAATAACAACAACCAACATTTTAGCTTTAATGCTGAGGAACAATTTTTACCTGTTTATCAACTTGCCAGTGAAGACAATAAAAAAATTACTCATCTGGATGATTTTATAGATAAATTTCTTGCTAAATGCACACTAGGACAAATGATAAGTCGCTATATGGTACTGGTTGCCAGTGAGCAAAAACTAATGATCATGCGTCCTTACCAAATCTACGCGGTTAAAGCGATTGTTGATTGCATCCACCAAAATCGAGGCAATGGCTATATCTGGCATACTACCGGCAGTGGAAAAACACTTACATCGTTTAAAGCCTCCACACTGCTTAAAGACAACCCAGATATTGATAAATGCCTATTCGTCGTTGATCGTAAAGATCTTGATCGCCAAACCCGTGAAGAGTTTAATAAATTTCAAGAAGGCTGCGTTGAAGAAAATACCAATACCGAAACGCTGGTAAGGCGTATGCTGTCAGAAGATTATGCGGATAAAGTCATCGTTACTACCATCCAAAAGCTCGGTCTTGCGCTTGATGAAACCAGCAAGCGTAACCAAGCCAATAAACAAAAAGGCAAGCAAACTTACAAAGAGCGATTAGAACCACTGCGAGACCAACGCATTGTGTTTATTTTTGATGAATGCCACCGTTCTCAATTTGGTGATAATCACCAAGCCATTAAATCCTTCTTTCCCAATGCCCAATTATTTGGCTTTACGGGCACACCTATTTTTGATGAAAATGCCACGTATAAAAAAATAGACGGCACACAAGCCTCTTATAAAACCACTGAAGACATATTCCAAAAAGAGCTGCATTCCTACACCATTACCCACGCGATTGAAGATCGTAATGTATTACGTTTTGCTATCGACTATTTTGGTGAAAAGCCGAAAGATGAAAAAGACGGTAACAAAAAGCGTAAGACGAAGCCCAAACCACCTGAGCCCAAAGCCGTTGTTGACAAGATCATCGAAACACATGATGCCACCACCAATCAGCGCCGTTTTAATGCAGTATTAGCCACGGGCTCCATTAATAACGCCATTGAATACTATGAATTATTTAAAGAAGCACAAGCTCAAAAACAACTAGAAGACGATAGCTTTAAACCACTCAATATTGCCTGTGTATTTTCGCCACCGGCAAAGGTGCTGTCTAAAGATAAAGACAATAAAAATAGTGCAGACATCAAACAGCTACAAGAAGATTTACCACAAGAAAAAGCTGATAATGAAGAGCAGCCCGAAGAGAAAAAAGCAGCTTTAATCGCTATCATTGCCGACTATAACAATCAGTACAGCACTAATCACAGTATTGGCGAGTTTGATATCTACTATCAAGATATTCAGCAACGCATTAAAGACCAAAAATACAGCAACAGTGATTACCCGCATAAAAATAAAATAGATTTAATAATCGTAGTGGATATGTTGCTGACTGGGTTTGATTCCAAATATCTGAATACCTTGTATGTAGATAAAAACCTCAAACACCACGGTTTAATACAAGCCTTCTCACGCACCAACCGCGTATTAAACGACACCAAACCGCACGGCAAGATTTTGGATTTCCGCTATCAAGAGGATGCGGTTAATGATGCTATTGCCCTGTTTTCAGGTGCAAACAAAGAGCAGGCAAAAGAAATTTGGTTAGTTGACCCTGCGCCAGTGGTTATCGAAAAGTACGAAGAAGCAGTTGCGGCACTGGGTGGTTTTATGGAATTAAATAATCTGGTATGTGAACCAAAGGAGGCATACAACCTCAAAGGCGATGCAGCACGTGTCAACTTTATTAACCGCTTTAAGGAGGTGCAAAGGCTAAAAACCCAACTGGACCAATACACGGATTTATCCGCATCGCAAAAAGAACAGATTGAAAAACTGTTGCCCGAAGATCAATTGCGGTCGTTTAAAGGCTCCTATTTAGAAACAGCACAGCGTTTGAAAGAACAGCAAGGTAAAGGCAGCGACAACCCTGATGATCCTGTACAACAACTGGATTTTGAATTGGTCTTGTTTTCCTCAGCTGTGATTGATTATGATTACATCATGGGCTTGATTGCCAACACCACTGGTGACAAACCCAGCAAACAAAAAATGACCCGACAACAGCTGATTGACCTTATCAGTTCCAGCGCCAACTTAATGGGGGAGCGTGACGATATTGTAGACTATATCAACAGCCTACAAACAGGTGAAAGCCTGAATGAAAAAGCCATTCGCCAAGGCTACAATACATTTAAAGCTGAAAAATCAGCCAAAGAACTCACAATGATGGCAGAAAAATACGGGCTTAGCAGTGAAGCGCTACAACGATTTGTAGAGACCATAATGGACAGAATGATCTTCGATGGTGAGCAACTAGGTGACTTACTTGAACCGTTAGGTTTGGGTTGGAAAGCGCGAACCAAGGCCGAGCTGGCGTTAATGGATGATCTTGTACCCTTGCTTAATAAGCGCGCCCAAGGGCGTGATATTTCTGGATTAGCGGCGTATGAATAGGCAAAGAGGAAGGTGTAAATAGATGCAAAATGATTTAATCCATCATATGACAGCGTCTTTTGAAGGGCACGCACAAACAACTGAAAATGGTGTGGAATATTGGCTGGCGCGTGATATACAGCATTTATCCGGTTACACGGAATGGCGTAATTTCCTGAATATCGTAAGCAAAGCAAAAACGGCCTGCGAACTATCCCGCCATCCAGTTCAAGACCATTTTGTTGACATCAACAAAATGGTTGAATTAGGCTCAGGCAGTCAGCGAGAAGTCAGCGATATGATGCTTACTCGTTATGCCTGCTACCTTATCGCCCAAAATGGCGACTCTGCCAAGCAAGAGATTGCCTTTGCACAAACCTATTTTGCCATACAAACCCGCAAGGCAGAACTCATAGAACAACAACTACTTGAGGCAGAACGTGTTTCAGCACGCAAGAAGTTAACGCATACCGAGAAAGAACTATCGACGGTTATCTATGAGCAAACAGGCGGCAATCAGAACTTTGCGATGATCCGCAGCAAAGGCGATCAAGCCCTGTTTGGTAAAAACACCAAAGCGATGAAAGCACATTGGCAAGTGCCAGATAAACGTCCACTAGCCGACTTTGCCCCCACCATTATTCTAAAAGCCAAAGACTTTGCCACTGAAATCACCATTCACAATGCACGTGAACAAAATATGAACCGTGAAGCAGACATATCCAGTGAGCATGTCACCAACAATAAAGCGGTACGACAAACATTATTAGATCGCGGTATCCGACCAGAAAGTCTAGCACCCGCAGAGGATGTTAAAAAAGTTGAACGTCGTTTAGTATCAACTGAAAAGAAAGCACTTAAAAACCCAAAAGGTTTAAAGGAATGAGTCAGCCTGCAACAAAAAGTCTTGTGCCTAAGTTGCGTTTTCCTACGTTTCGGGATGCAGGTGAGTGGTCATATATGAACGGGGATAATGTTTTTATTCCAGTCTCTAACAAAAATCATAATTCTGATTTACCAATTCTTGCCATTACTCAAGAATATGGAGCTATTCCGAGAGAAAATATTGATTACAACGTTTCCGTTACTGAAAAAAGTATTGAAAGCTATAAAGTAGTTGAAGTTGGTGACTTTATTATCAGCCTTAGATCTTTTCAGGGTGGTATCGAATATTCAAACTATGAAGGTCTGTGCAGTCCAGCGTACATTATTCTCCGCAAGAAAATTAATATCATTAATTGTTTTTTCAAGCAATATTTTAAAACAAATAATTTCATTCAAAATATGAATAGAAATATCGAGGGAATACGCGATGGAAAAATGGTTAGTTACAAACAGTTCTCTGAATTCTTATTGCCGACCCCATTTCCAGAAGAACAACAAAAAATCGCCGATTGCCT
>CAZRAY010000020.1:0-31896 GCA_964598235.1 uncultured Piscirickettsiaceae bacterium | reverse complement strand
AGTCTGGTAATTGGGTGTTTCCATTTGAAAATGCACAAGACATAATATCTATTTTAAAAACCCAATTAGCGTATTTGTTCATGGATTCTTTAGTCTACCGCTCTCATATGCATGGCAATAAAATTGACAAAGAATTTACTGAGCTCAGTCCTAGAGCATTAGAGCTGTTTTTTACTAAGCCAGATGGGTGGGAATATACTTTATTTTCTCAAGTTCTTAAAGACAAAATCGATTCCTATAGAAAAGAACGTTTCGATGTCAAATACGGTATATCTTATGAGAAGTCATCAAAAATAGATTCATTAGATGAGTTGGGCGGCTGGTTAAGCTCCCATATTAGTGAGGTTATCAATACAGTTGCATCTATTACTAAACTTTTAAATATTGGATTGCCTGTAGCATTTGGAGATCCGGGTGTTTCAGGTGATGACAAACATATTTATTATATAGCTACTCGTATTGCCGAGGGTTATAAAAAATTACTAGATTGGACGTTAGACGTTAGAAACGTAGATGTAGATGAAAGTTTTGAGAAAGTTATCAAGCTTTGCTCTCAAATGACTGATAATGCTATACCAGAAATTGAGGAATTTGTTGAGAAAGTATATATAGATATTAATGAGACTATTTCTCAAATAGGTAGCCAAACTGAAAAGAAATTTCTTGAATTAACCCTTACCCTTACTGTGCCAGATCAAGAAGAGTTAAACAAGGAAATCTCCAAATTATCAGTGGGATAGCCCTAATGATGGAATCAAAAGGGCATCATTTTTTTGAGACAAAAAACCAAAATCACCCATGAAAGCAATCATCTGCAAAAAATACGGCTCACCTAACGTCCTCCAACTCCAAGAGGTTGAGAAGCCGATCCCCAAAGACAATGAGATATTGGTAAAAATACACGCCACAACCGTCCACATCGGCGATACTAAAATTCGAAGCTTCAAACCGGGTATGGGATTCTTTTGGGACTTGCTCGTCAAACCCATGATGCGAATCATGATTGGCTTTAGTGGCCCAAGAAGAAAAATATTGGGCATGGAGCTGGCTGGGGAAATAGAAACTGTAGGCAAAAACGTGTCCTTATTTAAGCAAGGTGATAAGATTTTTGCTTCTACTGAGCTTCGTTTTGGCACCTATGCCCAATACACCTGCATACCTGAGAAGGGTTTAATCGCCCCACTACCCACCAATATAAGTTATGAAGAAGCGGCGCCCGTTTCCAATGGGGCGCTGACTGCATTGCTACTGCTCAAAAAGGCAAATATTCAAACAGGCCAAAAGGTCCTTATATATGGCGCTTCTGGCAGTGTGGGTACTTTTGCTGTGCAGCTTGCTAAATATTTTGGAACAAATGTTGCTGCTGTGTGTAGCACTACGAATATAGACATGGTGAGGTCACTAGGATCAGATAAGGTAATCGATTATACGCAAGAAGACTTTACCCAAAATAGTGAGACTTATGACATTATTTTTGATGCGGTCGGTAAACTGAATGCGTCACAATGCAAAAGCTCGCTAAAGAAGGATGGTATCTATCTTAATGTTTTAACATCATCTAATGGTTTAAAATTAAAGCCTGAAGATTTGGCCTTTCTTGGGAAGTTAATGGAATCAGGAAAGCTGAGATCGGTAATTGATAGAACTTATACGCTGGAACAAATTGTTGAGGCACATTGGTATGTTGATAAAGGGCACAAAAAAGGAAATGTCGTCATCACCGTGGCGCATTAACAATGAATCCAACATTCAACACTCTGAAAAAAGCCACTAGAAAACATTGGAAGAAGGCACTTCTCCTTCTCATGGCTTTATTCATTCTGGATTTCGCATGGTTTTATAGCTATTCATTACGAGAACACCTAAGCAAGAAAAATGACCCTACCAGAAGTCTTGATCGCATTACGGCGCATATTGAGATGCTAGGCCTTGACTATGCTGTCTTGGGAAAGGTGAATTATTTCGATACCTCTTATCCGCTATTTGTTGTCACTCGCAAAGCTGCCAACCCTGCTGCTGACTTCAATTTATGCCTCTTTAGTGGCATGCATGGCGATGAACCTGCTGGCGTTGAAGCAAGCCTTAGTTTTATGTCGGAATTAACACGTGAAAATAGCTATTCGGGTTTAAATATAAGGATTTTGCCGGTGGTTAACCCTTGGGGTTGGGTACATGATATTCGGCGTAATGGCGATATTAAAGATATCAATCGCTCATTGATTAATGAACCCACACAAGAATCAATCTTATTAAAACAATTTCTTAAACAACAACCTTGTTCAATGGTGGTTGATTTACACGAAGACCAATTTCACAAAAGTTTTTATCTCTTATCATATGGTGATAAACATTTGTCTGATACTGAACAAGTGGCTAAAGATATTACGCTAACTGGCGTTCCGCTGAAGCCTTCCGCACAAAATGGGGTTCATCATATGACTGAATCTGAATTTAACGATAGTCGATATCCGACACTTAGTTTATATGCACGTATGAATAAAACGACTTAATTCTTACATTATTGAAACACCTACAGAACTTGAAATGAAAAAAAGAGTTGAGTTGCATCTTAACGCCTTGAGAAAGCTTATAGATAATGCTGTTATAGCACCAGACTCTGCAAAAAAATAATTACCAATAGGCCAAAAAACTATGTCTACAAATCTAAGGACCGAACTGATCTCAATGACCGAAGAAGATCAACGTATCCTCCAAGAGCTGATTGCATCAGGTGAACTGCCCAGCGAGGAATATCACCCAATGATGAAAGCAGTGCATGAAAAACACACCGCTAGACTCAAACAGATTATTGCCGAGAATGGTTGGCCTGGGACTGCCTTGGTAGGGAAAGAAGGGGCTAAAGCAGCGGGGTTAATTGCACAGCATGCGGTATCTGATCTAGATTTTATGGCGCGTGCTGTTGAATTATTAACAGAGGGTGTTGCTAAAAATGATGTGGAAGGCTGGCAGCTAGCTTTTCTGCAAGATCGCGTTAATACGATGGCAGGCAAAGACCAAGTCTACGGTACGCAATTTAATATCGATGATGATGGCTGGCCCATCCCCTTCCCTATCTCAGATCCTGAAGGCGTTAATGCTTGCCGCAAGGCGCTAGGCCTCAATTCATTAGAAGAACGTTTAGCAGAAATGATGGTACGTGAAAAACAACGTCGGGAACAACAAGCTGCCCGCTAATATTTATTTTAATTTTGATTGATAGCAAGGAATTGTAAAGCACCTATTTTTCCTTCTTTATCTTAAATTCGGGTTGATTATTTAACCTCTACCTAAAATATATTTCGTCAATACCAATACGCTGAAAAACAATAGAATCGATATGCCGATCCAATTTTTCCTAGGCTGAACCCCAACAGAAAAAGGAAAAACGGATGTCTCTACATCACCTGATTCAGGATGCCTCACGCTTAACACGCCAATATACTGACCTGCTTCAAAATTGCGATTCAGCATAAAAGTGCCCCGCTGATATTGTTCTGGCGGTATGTAAAATACCGTTGCCTCATTAAGATCATGAATATTACCAACATCTTCCAATGTCGCTTTTACACCGATTTCGTTTACATCTTTCAGAACACGATAATCTATAACCATCGTTCGCAAAATAGGATCAATAAAATCAAGCACAATAATCGTTCTGCCAGCGATAGGAATATCATCACAAAATTCTTCACCGGCTGTTTTAGGTTGATAGCCAGTGAATAACATTTTATAAGAGCCCACCGTTAAGAAGCATTTATTACCTTGAATTTCAACGCCGCCATGCGCATAGCTATTATTCATAGACAATATGCTAATACACAGCACAAACCATACTATTATGGTTTTCTTCATCACTAAATAAATCTTGGAGAAAGAATGCCGCCTACTGAACAAATAAATCGATTGCCCTGTTCATCATAAAAAAACAGTAAACCACCAAAGCGGCTATCTGGATCATAAATTAATGATGCCAGCCTTTCTGTTTCCCACGCCGCATCTTGAGCAATCACTTTAATCGTTCTGGTTTCACCGGCAGGGATAAAATCATCATCCGTTACGGTTAAACCATGTTTGGCCAGCAAATGATCTGGATAATGCTTTGAATCTTCATCCATTAAGCCTACTGATGGGTTAATAAAACGAACGGTGGCCGTTGAAAACTCTCCTAAACGAATCGGTTGCGTCGTATTATTTGTGACCTCAAGGCGCATTTCCATTGAACGACCTGGTATTCGATAAATCCCTTTTAATAGCTTCACATCTACTTGGTCTTCAGAAATGGGCAGTGGCACCACCGGTGAGCTTGCAGATTGTAAGGCAATGGTTTCAGGCCAACGATTTTCCGCCCATTGATAGCCTATAAAAGTAATGCTAATGCTTAATCCTAGCGTGGTTAAGGCGACTATTTTATTTGTCTTCGTAATCAGTGACTTTCCTTGCCCTGCTTTAACCCTGTTAAAGCGATAAAATAATCGAGGTCGTCGTAGCCAATATACTAACCAACATAGTGCTAAAACACCCCATACAGCATGCCAAAACACATTTATTTTGAAACCATAATTATCGAGGTTAATCACATCACCCGTGATCGTGGTTATTTCATTAATGAAATCTTTATGATCCCCCGTTACTTCTACATATTGGCCCGGGCCTACAATCGGCCCTGCACCTTGTACATTAAGCATTGAATGTACATGCCAGCGACCGGGGTGTCTCGCCTTAAGGCGCACTTCCCATTCATAATCTTGGCCTAATTCAAATGAAGTGGAATTCACCATGTTGACGCCATTAATAGACGCGCCCGTGCGCACGAAAACAGGCCCCGGGATAGATATATTTAGAAATGCAACATCTGGTTTTGCAGCCGCGTTAGGCCAATTACTTGCCACTCTAAATTTGCCGGTTACAACCAGCTCTTCATTGATAGCTAGGTTTTCTGTTGACCATTTAACGTCATACCACTGAATCGTGCGCATCCTCAAAAACGGTTCTTGAGAACGCTCGCCATGTCCATAAGCAACGGGGCTTAAGGTAAGGATTAATAAAATAAATACCATGCCTAATAACAATACCTTCGTCATATTTACAAACAGAGCATGACGTGAGATCGCGTGCTGTACGATATATTTAGTTAACATTTAAATGCGTTCCTTAATATATCTAACAGTGGAAAATGCTTTTCCTATAAACCACCACATAAAATATACAAGCGTACATAAAAAGGCGGCAAAAAAAGAAGAAACGGCGACTGAATGTTGGCCAAAGGTTCGCAGTGTTCCGCGTTCAATAATTCGGATATATTCGGGTGTGCCACTCCGAATATATTCAAACCCAATTAAATCCGCCACCGTCATTACCTGACCATTTAATTCCACCGGTACATGGTAGGCCGCTAACCAAGCCCAATTTGAGGGGAAAAATAATAACGCGTAGATCGGCGCACCAATCACGGCGGTTAACAACATACTTCTTGTTAATAGCAACACGGCATCAAGCGCAAGCGCACCTGCGAGAAAAGTGGCGGGTGTCACCAAGTTAAGTGGATAATGTGACCACGTGTGGAAGCCACTAATCCTGACCACCCATTCCCCTAATAATAAGGCAACAATTGCAAACGTCGCCCCTGTCGGCAAGCGATAATTACGCCAAAAAAATTGTTGTAATGCTGCGCAAAAGACAATTGTCATCACGGGTGATAAGGTGATCCACCACTCGCGATCTTTCCAATCTAACCAAAAATCCCAGTCGCCAATGGTCAGCATCGTGTGAATATGAAAAGAACCAATAACAACCAGAAACAAAGTTGCAAGTAAAACCCATTCTAGCTTTCTTTCGATATCGGATGGGGTGGCTTCGGATAATGTATGTGGTAAATCAGTCATTTCATGGCTTCCTGTATCACGCTACTTGTCGATTCCATATCGACATCATCGGCTAACAATGTTGAAACACGTTCCATGATTTGCAAAATAACACCAAACAATGCCAATCCACACCAGCCTAAAATCACAAATCCCCAGTGTAATGGCGCGGAAAAAAACTCCTCCATAAACCAGAAGGCATGGCCCCACTCATTGAAACCCACATTAGGTAAAATCATAAAAGGGCCTGCCACCAAAATAATATGGGGCAATGATATTCCTTCAATATGATAAATCGGTAATCGTGTATAGGCATAAAGGATAGTCGATACGCCTGCAATAATATAAATTGGGAAACTCAAATAAAAGATCATGATATGGCTGGGCGTGAAGCTTGTATCTCGAGTGACTACTTGATGCCAAGCACCATCTTGTTCGGTAAAATAGCTAACACCCCAATAAAGCGTTACACCATAAACAGCCAGAAAAAGTGTGAATGTCATATACCGATGTATTTCATCCGCCACATTCAGCTCCAAGATCGCGCGATCCCGGGTTATCCACAAATAACTCCACAGCGCGGTTGCCACAATAAGCTCAATAACCAATTCGGCATATAACCATGTCATCCAATAAGTATCAAAATCTGGGGAATGTGCATCCATGCCATAGGCATGTGCAAAAGACATTTGATACCAAATAGCGGTTAAATAAATAGCATGTAACACCACTAAAACAATAAAAAACAGCTTCACCCGGCTTCGACGATTATTGGGAACAGACATCATATTAGATTCACTCATTATTACGCCTTGATTTTAGAATTTAAGAAGACCACTTTATCGCCTATCTCTAGATAATTTAAGAAATCTTCTGCCGTTAGTGGCTTGCTATAATAATATCCCTGCGCAACAGTGCAACCATGTTCAAGCAGCCAATCCACATGCTGCTGCTCTTCTACGCCTTCTGCAACCAAGGACTTTTTGAGCCCATGGGTCATATTAATGATCGTTTCAACAAGCACCTTACTGTCTTGATGATCAAATAACTTCCAAATGAATGAACCATCTATTTTCACAATATCAATAGGAAATTCTTGTAAGTAACTTAATGAAGAATAGCCTGTTCCAAAGTCATCAATTGCGATTTGTATGCCCATATCAGAAATTGCATTTAATCTTTGGGCAACTTCTTTATCCCCTTTAATCAATACCGCTTCTGTAATTTCGACTTGAATTCGTTCGCCTGTTAGCTCATGTTGTTCAAGCAGAGTACGTAGCTTCTCCACAATCCCTGACGTCTTAAATTGAATAGGAGACACATTAATTGCAATTGGAATCAAATTATCTGTTGTCGTTTTTAATTGTTGCGCCATTGCAATGGATTCTTCGGCAACAAATTCACCAATCTGGTGAATCAACCCCGCTGCCTCGGCAATAGGAATAAATTCAGCAGGCGATAACAGCCCACGCTCAGGGTGATGCCACCGCACTAGCGCCTCGGCACCAATTGTTTTGCCTGTTTCCATATCTACTTTCGGTTGGTAACAAACAAAAAACTCCTTATTTTCTAGCGCCTTCCATAGCTCTGCTTCTATTTCAAAACGCTTTTTTACTTTGGCATTCACTGAGGCGGTATAAAAAGAATAAAATAATGTTGTTTCTTTTTTAGCTTGATACATCGCCATATCCGCATTCGATATCAGCTGCTTCATGTTTATTGCATCATTAGGGTATTGACTAATCCCAATGCTCACGCCAATCCGTATTTCCCTCGCATCAATCATCATTGGTTGATTAATCGCGCTAATAATCTGTTCTGCAACCATTCGAATTGAATTTTCGTCCTCAGTATCAGGTAGAAAAACAATAAATTCATCGCCCCCATGGCGCACCACTAAATCATCTGCTCGTAAACAACTTGTTAACCTTTCAGCCGTGACTTTCAATACTTCATCACCCACTTCATGGCCCAAATTATCATTCACATATTTAAAGTCATTCAAATCCATAAAAAGGATAGCAAAGCTTTTTTTGTTGCGCTTATGCCGTTTAATTTCCCGCTCCAACGCAACCACCAAATAGTCTCTATTCGGCAAGTTTGTTAAGATATCATGTGTGGCCTGAAATTCGACGGCTTTTTGTGCGTCTTTCAGCATGCTAATATCGGCAAGAATGGCAATATAGTTGACGGTATTATGCTTGTCATCCTTGATCGCTGAGATACTGGCCAAAGTGGGTATATCCTCACCTTTTTCATTCTCAAGCCAAAATTCACCCTGCCATGTGATGTTGCTATCGACTTCTTTCCATATTTTGCTCATTAAACTGGCTTTGTTTTTCTTTGAAGATAATGACGTTAGCTTAGCGCCATCACACAATGGCGTATCATGCCCACAAAGCCGCATCATAGTGGCATTAGTCATCAAAATTGTTTTGTTATGGTCGAACACAATCACGCCTTCGCGTGCAAACTCAACCACTTTATTTGAAAGGAACAATCTTTTTTCTGATTCACCTTGTTCTCGAATTAATTGATTAAATGTTTCTGCAAGTTCCGATACCTCATCATAGCCTAAGGTAATGTCTATTTCCTTAAATGAGCCGTCCTGCTTATAAGAGCGAATACTTGATATCGCTGCGTCTACTCCTGAAACAAACCGTCTTGATACGGCGATTGAAATGAAACTCGATACCAGTAAGGCAAGTAAACCAAGTAAGGCATACAGCACCGCAGAGAAAAAGGCCCTATCCTTCTTTTCTTCCGTGTAACTAACGATATAGTCAATAATGTTATTACTCACTGTATTGAGCAATAAAGTGTGCTGCCGAGATACGTTTAACCAATAAGCGATGGGATTCTTAGCCGATATTATTCCACCCTGTAAATCAAGCGTAATAGCGCTTCCAAATTCATTTTCTTCAAGGCGGGATAAGATTTTTTGTCTAATCTCATTGATAATACTTGCCGAATCATCATCTTGTGCTGCTAAAAATAATTTTTGTTGTGCATCAAGCCCGGAGAGCGATAAAAAATAGTCGGCAAGTTCTTCTTGCCTATTTAGCAATGTTTTCAGTGAAAAATAGGTATCATTATTCAATTGGCCTTGATTAAAAGCAGAGCTGATAACCGTGCTTTCCTGGCCTGCTAATTCTTGCAGCCATAAGACCTTTGTTAAGCCCAATACAAAAAAAGTTAAATCGGGGTCATCGGTCAGCATCGCCTTACTTTCAAATAAACGTAGGATTTGCTGAATGATCTGGGTATACCGAGATAAATCTTGTGCGTTATGCTCGCTCATTAAATTAGAGCGAATAAATTGAATCTGCTCTGAGAGCGCATCATCAAAATAAATTCGCTGATGCGCTTTCGGAAAGAGGCCTCGTAACAAGGGGTTTCTATCCATTCTTTTGAGCGTTGTAATCAACGTGTCAACATGAGCCTGATGTTGATGAAGTTGCCCTATTAGCAATTCATTTTGCTTGATAATATAGATTGTTGAGAGCTCACGCTCTTTTTGTAATGCTTGTATTGCCTCACTTAATACCGAGGCCACTTGATATAAGCGATTTGAGTGAGATTGGCTCTTATAAATATTCCAATTCGAAATAATGCCATAACCAATTAATGCAACGAGTAAACAGGCTGGAAGCAGCTTGCTAATCAGTAATTGTTGTCGTAAATTTAGGTGGTTTAAAAAACGATGCATCTTTTCTCAGACTTTCCTTTTTCTAAATTACCGCAAGAAGTAAGTCCTATCTTAAATTATTTTCTCCTTTTATTCTAGCAAACATTAAAAAAAATCAGTATTTTACGGTTAAAAAGACTATCATTTACAGGTCGTTATTATTTAATGGTCCCTCTCCCAATATATGAAATATCTTGTTACCGCTTTCATTGCTATCATCAGTTTAATCTGCCTTATTTTTCTAGCGCCCGCCGTGAAAATATCAAATAAATTTCCTTGGCTCGTGCAAAATAACGCACCCGAAATAGCCCCTATTCAGGCGCGATGGCTAATCGGTGAAGCCAAAGAACCTCCTTGTCCGCAAACCATCCCTGCCAACTGGCGAGAATCACACCTAATTGACAACACACAAATCGATGCCTCTCCTTTATGCTTGCCTGATAATCCCTATGAAATTGCTGCCTATGTGCAGGGCACGAATAATGTTGCGATGAGCACACTTATGAACACGCGTTTATCTTCTGATGCCGTGATTAAAACAAATGATCGTGATGGTGATGGTGATCCAGACGATATCCATATCCGCCTTGAAGTAATTGAATTAAATGGTCTTGATAAAACAGGCGAAATGTTAACCACACAATATGCGATTGGCCCAGGTATCAAACCTGGATTCTGGGTATTTGCCCCTAAAACGCGTGGCATGTCGACCATCAGTCCGGATATTCAAAAGGCACAATCAATTTTACGCATGCCCTCACCGGCTATTCGAGTAGAGCAAGGGGATCGCGTGAAAATAACACTTGAAAATTCTCATTACCTACCACATAGCTTGCATCTACATGGCGTAGATCATCCTTTTAATGATGAGAATGGTGAAGGTAATGATGGGGTGCCCATGATCAATGAACCCATGTTATTACCGGGCGATAGTCGCACTTATAACTTAAGTCCTAGACATGCTGGCACCATGTTTTATCATTGCCATGTTCAGCCACAATCTCATATCTTAATGGGCCTAAATGGCTTGTTTATTATTGAAGAAAACAAACCCAACAATCCCGTTCAAACCTTTAATATTGGCGCCGGACATGTTCGCCACCGCTCGAAAGCTATTGCCGCAGATTTTGATCGTGAATACGATCTGCATTATCAGGATGTCGATAGTGAGTTGGGCGCCATTATCCAAACGCATAATACTGCCCGAGAAATTGCCAAGCAAATGAACCAGGTTTATAAAGTCCATAAACGGCAACCTGATTATTTTCTACTCAATGGAAAATCATTTCCGCACACACTCCGAGATTCATTAATCGTTGTCGCGCCAGATGAAAAAATTAAATTACGCGTGCTCAACGGCGGCTCTGAAGGTGTATCCCTTCATCTACATGGCCACAAAACAACGACAACGCATTTTGATGGCGTCAAACTCTCTGAAAACGCACAAATAACACGAGATGTTGTCTGGCTATCCTCCTCACAGCGTGCCGATTTAACCCTTAACACCACGAATGATGGCCTGCATAGTTATGGTGAAGGCGCCTGGTTGGCACACGATCATGGCGAAAAAGCTGTCACCAGTAATGGTATCAATCCTGGTGGTGATGTTAGCTTGGTGGTTTATGAATCTTATCTCGACGAATCAGGTATGCCCAAAACAGCACAAGATATTTCACGCTTTTTTGATCCTGATTATTATCTAGGCAAGCTGCCCGCCTTTATGTATCTAGGGCCCGATGAAGAAAGTACCAGTAAGTCTACAACGTGGCGACTATATTTATTTTTCGCCTTGCTTGGTGTCTTTATTGCTTCTCTTCTCCTGTTACTACTACGTGCAGCAACATAATACTCAGCTTAGTCCGGTGTTAAAACAACAACGATTTGTTTTGTTGCTGTTTGTTTTTATGTGTTCCCCCCCCAGCACTTTATTAGCTGAAAATAGTCACTCCCATCACCATGGCATGATGATGGATATGAATACCATGGTCATGGGAGAAAATATTGACCGCCTGCCAAATGATTGCACACAGATATCAGAAGAACAGCGTTTCACGATTAAAGCCGGCCGACAATTTGCAAAACATGATGATGCTTTTGCTTACGACACCCCTATCATTAATGTGCAACCTTGTGCTCGTATCACCGTTACCTTACAAAACGAGGACCAAGTTCGACACCAATGGATGGTCCACGGCCTGCCCCGTTATTTATATGAGGGCGGGATGTTTCATCTTGAAGCAAACGGTGGTTACGAAGTAAGCGGTACTTTTATCGTCCCTGCCCACAATGCATCCTATTTCACCCATTGCGATATCGCACAACATACAGAAAAAGGCCTTAGCGGCGAGGTTATTGTTGGTTCAGGCAGCATCACCATCCAGAACAACGATATTAAATGGCAGAATATCTTAGCCATTTTTCTGATGCTCTTAAGTTATCTGACTACTTGGTTCCTGCTCAGAAAATGATATTGGATGCCGGTGTAATAATCCCATCTTCCAAACATAAAAAAAGCCCACACCATTTCTAGTGTGAGCTTTTTATTCTTCACCCTTTAACAAGGGCGATTTACTTAGTGTGACGTTACTTGGTAATAAGCATCACTAATTGCAATGAACTGTTGCGGTCTTAGCAATTGTTTTTGGCTATCAAGCTGTGCTTTAAACGATGGTTGTTTTGCTAATTGTTCACCTGATGTGAATGAAATCCCAACAATAGGATAAAACTTGTTTGCTTTTGCTGCTGCAGGTTGCAAAATAACAGGCACTGTAAATGCAAAGCCTTTGTTCTCTACTTTATGTGCTTGCACTTGCTTATAACGATCGCTAATGAAGTTAAATTCTTGCGGATGTAGTTGTGTTTTTTGCATCATCAACTGATCTGCAAAGCTTTGAGATACGGTTGCTTGTGCTGTCATCATTGATGCGCTCAATGCTAATAATATGGTTGCTAAAATTGTTTTTTTCATGGTGGTGCTCCTTTTAAAATAAAAATATGGGCTTACCTCTAAACCTATGGTGCACATTATAGATTAGCTTGCACAAAAACCTTGCAGAGGTCTATCCCGACTTGTTTTAGCCATTCTCCTGACTTTTACAGGAAGAAACTCCCAATCGATGTGTTTGCACGATAAAATAGAAATACCTTACAGCTGAATATATAATATGACGATGGCAAAACTAATCTTATTTAATAAACCTTATGACGTGCTTACCCAATTCACAGATGAATCTGGGCGCGCGACATTAAAGGATTATATTGATTTGCCCAATGTGTATCCCGCTGGCCGCTTGGATCGCGATAGCGAGGGTTTGTTATTGTTAACAGATAAAGGCGCCTTACAGCATTACATCAGTGATCCAAAACATAAGATGACGAAAACTTATTGGGCGCAAGTCGAAAATAGCCCTGATGACTCTGCATTAGAGATGTTGCGTAATGGTGTGTGTCTTAAAGACGGGCTCACCCGCCCTGCTGAAGCAAGACGCATTGAATCACCAGATATTTGGCCGCGCGATCCACCCATCCGCGAGCGCAAACAGATCCCAACGCAGTGGATAGAATTAAAAATAACGGAAGGCAAAAATCGCCAAGTGCGTCGGATGACGGCGGCCATTGGCCACCCTACCTTGCGTTTGATTCGCTATGCCATTGGCGATTGGACGTTGGCAGATTTAGCACCTGGACAATGGCAAGAAACCCCAGCGCCTGTTTTGACTCCGGCCATGTTAAAATCTGCCGATGATTTGGATGCCAAGAACCACCGTCGCCGCCATCATCGCCCAAAAAGATCAGTTTCTGATGGTCGAGGAAGAAATCGACGGCAAGATGATGCTGAACCAGCCCGCAGGGCATCTCGAACATGGCGAAAGTCTGATTGATGCTGTGATCCGAGAAACGCAGGAAGAAACAGCTTGGTTATTTAAACCAACGGCTTTAGTCGGTATTTATCGCTGGATTGCTAAATCAAATGACACCTATATGCGATTTTGCTTTACAGGAGAAGCGGTTAAACATTTTGAAAATCAAGCGCTCGATGCGGATATCCATCAAGCAGTTTGGTTGACAGCAAAACAAATTAGAACACGTAGAACCGAATTTCGCAGCCCATTAGTATTAGATTGCTTAGAAGATTATATTTTAGGGCGGCGTTATCCACTTGAATTGTTAGTGAATTAGAACATGACTGAAAACACAAAAGTAGTCGTTGGTTTATCTGGCGGTGTAGATTCTTCCGTTGCCGCCTTGTTGTTGCAACAACAAGGCCATGACGTGGAAGGCCTATTTATGAAAAACTGGGTGGATTTCGCGGATGAAAGCGAATGCACGGTTGAAGATGATCGCAAAGATGCGCTGTCTGTTGCTAATAAGATTGACATCCCCTTTCATGAAGCTAATTTTGCAATGGAATACTGGGATCATGTGTTTAAACATTTCCTCGATGAATATCGTGCAGGTCGTACACCTAATCCCGATATTCTCTGTAATCGTGAAATCAAATTTAAAGCATTTTTAGACCATGCCATGGAATTGGGCGGCTATCTGATTGCAACAGGGCATTATGCGCGTGTAGAAGAACGTGATGGGCAGTTCCATCTATTAAAAGGCTTAGATCATAATAAAGACCAAAGCTATTTCCTTTATACCTTGGGCCAAGCGCAGTTATCACGCACCCTATTCCCACTAGGTGAATTACCTAAGCCTGAAGTACGCCGCATTGCTGAAGAAGCTGGTTTTATTACCCATGACAAGAAAGACAGCACAGGGATTTGTTTTATTGGCGAACGCCGATTCCGTGAATTTTTAAGTCGTTATATCCCAGCACAACCTGGCGAAATGCGCACACCAGAAGGCGAGCTGATCGGCGAACATACGGGCTTAATGTATTACACCCTAGGCCAACGCCAAGGTTTAGGCATTGGCGGCCGTAAAGATAGTAGTGGCGAGCCGTGGTTCGTAGCAGGTAAAGATATGGAAAATAAAGTTTTGTATGTTGTGCAAGGCGATCATCCTTGGTTATATAGCCAATCCTTGGATGCTGAAGAACTTTCTTGGGTAGCGGGCTCTCCGCCTACATTTCCATGCCATGCCACAGCAAAAACGCGTTATCGCCAGCCCGATCAAGACTGCATTATTACGCAAGGTAGTGATGGCAAAATCCATGTTGAATTTGATAAAAAGCAGCGCGCTGTAACACCAGGGCAATCCGTTGTGTTTTATCTTGATGATGATTGTTTAGGTGGCGGTATTATTGTTAATACTAATGCACCGGGCGTGCATCCATGAGGTCAGGTTTAAACACTGGGGCTCAAGAACGGGATCGGACGATTGCTTTAGCGGCCATTGTGCAATCTATTGTACTCGTCCAGCAAATCGCAGATACGGGCCAAGTCGTTCAAACCGAGTTTGAAACCTTACTCAACAGTCTGCTCGCAACCAGTGTGCCAACAACCGAAGCGGTATACGGAAATTTAAGCCAATTAAAAACGGGCACAGAACAAATAATTTCCCAGCTTGCCAAAAAGAAATCGAATAAGGACATTGCATTACTTCGCCACGTCATTAGCTTATTACACCTAGAACGGAAACTTGCAAAACGACCTGAAATGCTTGACCTGATTGCGAAAGAAATAGATCAAATACCGCAGCAAGTCGATTATTTTGGAGACATTAACAGCCCTCAAGTTATTGCACGTTTAGCTGATATTTATCATCGTACTATTAGTGAGTTAACACCAAGGGTTCAAGTAAAAGGTGATCCTGTGTTTTTACAACAATCTGATAATGTAAACAAAGTGCGCGCCTTATTATTAGCGGGCATTCGTGCTGCGATGTTATGGCAACAAAAAGGCGGCCGTCGTTGGCATTTTGTTTTTCAATCCAACAAAATATTACAGTCTGCGGTGGCTTTGAATCAATCACTTTCTAGCGAGATGCAATCATGAGTTTAACCATTAAAGTGCTTATCGGGATGCTACTGGGCATACTTGTCGGCTTGGCAATCAATGTAGGCGGCCCATTAGCAAATTATTTTTTTGATTCAACCGCCTTTAGCAATTTTACCCAAGTTTACCTTGTTGATGGCTTATTCCACACCATCGGAAAAATGTTTATCAATGCCTTGAAAATGCTGGTGGTACCACTGGTATTCTTTTCTCTTATTTCAGGCGTATGCGGCATCGGAGATCTTAAAGCCTTAGGTCGTGTGGGGTCGAAGTCCTTTGCGCTATATATGCTGACAACCGCAGTTGCAATTGCCTCAGCAATTGCCGTTGCAGCAATTGTCGGTATCGGCGAAGGCATGGCATTACCCGCCGCTGCCGATTTTTCTGCCGCAACCGCACCCCCGTTAAGCAGTGTATTAATCGATATTATTCCGTCAAACCCGATTAAAGCCATGGCAAATGGCGATATGCTACCCATTATTTTCTTTGCCATATTAACTGGTATTAGCATTCTGATGGTAGGCAAAAAAGCAGCCAGCCTGATTGAAGGTATTGAGGTTGCTAATGAGGTGATGATGAAAATGGTCAGCATCGTGATGGCTGCTGCGCCCTATGCTGTTTTTGCGTTGATTGCTAAATCGATGGCGGAACTCGGGCTTGACCTGCTTGGACAGCTTGCAGGCTATGTATTGGTGCTGGTCGGGGTATTGTTATTGCATCTATTTGTCACCTTGATGCTGGTGCTAAAAGTCTTCTCGGGCCTCAGCCCGGCCCTATTCCTTAAAAAAATCCGTAGCGCACAATTATTTGCATTCAGCACCGCCAGCTCCAATGCCACTATTCCCGTTACCTTACGCACTGTTACCGAGTGTATGGGAGTTAACAACTCCATTGCCTCGTTCACCGTACCTTTTGGTGCCACAATCAACATGGACGGCACCGCGATTATGCAAGGTGTGGCCACCGTGTTTATCGCTAACATTTATGGGGTTGATTTGGGGATCACAGGGTATCTCACGGTGATCATGATGTCTGTGCTCGCTTCAATCGGTACGGCAGGTGTGCCGGGTGTAGGACTGATTATGCTGTCTATGGTGTTTGCCCAAGTCGGCTTGCCCGTTGAAGGTATTGGTCTGATTTTAGGCGTTGATCGTCTTATGGATATGGTACGCACAGCCGTTAATGTATCAGGTGATGCGGTAGTATCCACCATTGTCGCCAAAAGCGAAGGCAAGCTGGATATAGCCGTTTTTCAAGATCCGCAAGCTGGTATCGTGCATGGCGCAGAAGATTTACACATGAAATCTTAGGTTAACTGGGCTTTAACACCATCAAAACCACACTGATTAAAGGCAAAATTGTTGCCGCAATCCCTGCCACAAGCCAAATAGTTTCACGTTTCCAATAAGCATCTGAAATTACGGTATCCACTGTGAAATGTTTAGCTTCTTTGCCTTGTTTTATTTGGATTGGAATTAAGATGGCGACCCAAAGGACACCTGAAATACCAAATAAAATATAGCCCCACAAAATCCAAGACGTATTCATAATGCTCATCTCATGGATCCCTACATTTGCCATGCCTGCAAGAAATAGTAATGTAGCGCCACCCGCCGTAAACACAAAGTCCGTTAAGGTTACCTGTCGTTGTGCAAAACCAATAATGACAGGATTATTAGTTTTATTTGCCATGACCTTCCACCAGCCAGTAACAATAATATTGCCTAAAAATAGAATCGCGCCAATAATATGTAAGCTTTTTAAAATTAAATAGGTAGACATTATTTTTCCTTCATGTTGACATCGACAACATCAATTCTAAAATGCAAAGTTTACAGTGTCAACATTAAATGATAAATTACGTTAATGGCTAACGAATCAAAATCCCCCTATCATCATGGCGATCTAGGATCGTCATTGATAACAGCGACAATCGATATGATTACACAACAAGGCGTTGACAGCATTACCATGCGCAGCCTAAGCGACTGGGTGGGAGTTTCTCGCACCGCAGCCTATCGACATTTTGAAAACAAAGAGGCATTACTAACTGCCACCGCCATCGTCGGATTTGAACAGTTTAGCGCGGCTTTGCACGCCGCAAGATATAACGAATCATTGGATGGAATAAGTCGTTTCAAAGCAATGGGAGAAGCCTATTTACACTTTGCCATTCAAAATCCAGCTTATTATCAACTGATGTTCGGTAATACGATTGTCCAGCGAAGCGATGCACTGTCAAGGGCAGCAACCGCCGCCTATGATGAATTGTTATCCATGATTAAAATGCTACAAGAAAACACACTTATTGCCCCTGGGAAATCACATGCTAAAGCTGTGTATATTTGGTCGCTTATGCATGGCCTCGCAAGTCTTCTTATCAATGATAAATTGCAAGGCAAGCAAAATCTACCCGCCATTCTCGATTTTTTCGATCATGCCATTATGGCAAGCTTGCATTAACCAATTCCAATTCCAATTCCATTTCCATTTCTATTAAATGACATTAATAGGGTAAACCGAACATCTTATCTGCCAATACAGCTGCGTTAATAATAATAAAGGTATATCCGAGAAAGCCTACGATGGCCATTGGGATCGAAGGCGATGCTAGATCCTGAAGCGCCGATTTAATCTCTGCTGCCCCTAAACCTTGCTCTATTAACTTGATAAATTCACCATGCGCGTTCATTAATAACAATCCATTTGCCATCAATGCAAGTCCAAACAAAACACCCATCAATATTCCAGAGCCCAGATTAAGATTAAAAAAGGCTTCAATGAAGAAAATCAATGAAACCATAATGGTTAATGTTGCCAATAAGTTCCATTGTTTACGATAGCCTAACCATGCCGGCATTAACAATAACGCAAACCAATTCAAGCTCCACGTCATCTGATTTTGCTTATCAACTGCTTTATCATAAAATACCGATAGCTTATCCGTTTGTGAGCCACAATACGCTTCAAAGAGTGATTTTGGGATCCATGTTGATACATCCTTCATATCCGTTTTCATTTTGTCATCATCCTGTTTTGTGTCGTCACTAAAAAAATCGCTGTTGATAAGCCTGCCGAGCCAAATAACATACACATCACCACGATTTGATAATGTGCCGCAATGGTTGGCGATATGCCTGATAAAATTTGCCCCGTCATCATACCTGGCAACGCCACTAAACCAACCGCAAACATCGAATTCACCACGGGAATAAACGCCGCTTGAAACGCAATAGCACGGGCTTTTTCATAAGGCACATCACGCGATAATTCAGCGGCTAACCGCTCAGCAGCCAAGCTCACGCTATTCATTGAATTAGCAAAAATCATCCCTGCTAAGGGAATCATATATTTAGGCTCAAACCAAGGCACTAAACTCAATACCCCTTGTGTCACCAACAATAAGGTTAATCCACCGCCAATGACAATTGCCCCCAATACATGTGGATATAAAGCCCGTCGCTGCCCTTTCACAGTGCCTAATGCAATCCAACTCGCTGCGGTCACCATCACAATCATCACTAATGCCACCATCCAGGCGCTTTCAGCAGCAAAGATCGTGGTCAATACATAACCCACCAGCAAAAGCTGCACCAACATCCGAATCACCGAATACACGGCATTGCCCACATCCAATGACCAGCGATATAAAACAACCAGCACAATCAGCACAGGGATAAATGCCAGTGCTAAATTAAAGGCAGGAATGATTTGAAGCGATTGACTCATGCTGGCTAAACCCATGATTTAAGAATAGATGCGATTGAAAATGAAAACTTCAATACAAGGAAAGGCAGTAAGAAGGTCAATAAGATAAAAAATTTGGGATAATGCATTAGGCGATTATAGGCTTTTCCTTCTTTCTTAAGCACCGATAAATAGATGAAAATAGCCATATAAATCACAGTTCCATAGAAGCATAATGCTATTAACTTAGTAATCATCCTGCCTCCATTATGAAACCCGATATTGATTATTATCAGCAACAATCTTTAAAGCGTATTATTATGGACAAACATAGCCTAAAACTCAAACACGGTAACCCCAATGGAAAATGAAAACAAAAAAGCCGCCTTCCCGCATGAACTATTGATGGCCGACCTCTCTTTTTTCCACTTACTGCTACCGCTTGTTGCGGTGAGTAGTGATTATATGATCTATGTGCTCGCCGCTGGATTTATCTTCTCTATCTGTATCCTGCTTTGGATCCTTAAAAGAGCTGAATTTCATTGCTGCGAAGCCTCCCCCGACACACCTTTGATAAAAGCCCACTGGCAAAAAGCATGGAATCGTAGCAAGTTCCTTTTGATGGGCTATGCTATTTCAGCCGCAATCATGCTCTTAGGCTGGTTCATCGCCTCTTCACAGTCTGATGCCAATATGGTGGGTATTCTGTTAGCTGTGTTTAGCTGGATTGCCGCCGTACCCTTGATCCTCATTGTTTTTGCTATATTTGTACTCTCTACGATATCCATTGCGCGCGCTAAACAAGGCACACTCCCGAAGACATCGAAATGGTCATAGCGCGATAGCTAACCTATCCTAGTCAGCCGCTACTTAACCTGAAACGATTGATGACACGCCACACAAGAAGCACTGATACCACGTAATGCTTTATATGCATCACCCACATTGCCTTCTCGAGCAATATCACCAAATACATTTGCAGCATGGTGTAATTGCATACCCATCATTTTCATTTCTTTTGGCATAAATTTGCCGAAGGCTTTAGCTTGATGAGTGGCAGGGCTATGCTGAGGACTTTCATCGCCATGCCCTTCGTGCCCCGTATGATCTTCACCTTCATGAGCATCATCACATTGCCTTACTTTGCCATGACCAACACCCATGCCAGCTTCAGCAATATCAGCCGCTTCATTTAAATCACCCTCTGCTAAAGCAGCAATAATCAAATCCAATGATTCCATATGCCCACGCATATTTTTAAGAAATATTTCTTTCATCGGCTCGGGCATATTCACTATTTGCCGCGTATCCATGCTGACATCACCAGCCATTGCCGGTGCCATCGAAAACATCAAAAATGCTAATACAACTTTTTTCATTGCTAAATACCTTGTTTTAGAAATAATTCTATTAACGCGTTGCAGCCTGATACTCTGCCATTTCATTAAAATTCAAATAGCGATAAATCTCATTTGCCATCGGCTCAATACCGGCTACACGTTCCATATACTCCGCAACCGTCGGCAATTTACCCATGCTAGCCACCACCGCCGCTAGTTCTGCTGAAGATAAATACACATTTGCGCCATTACCCAAACGGTTCGGGAAGTTACGGGTTGAGGTGGATACCACGGTCGCATTATCCGCCACCCGTGCTTGATTACCCATACAAAGCGAACAGCCTGGTGTTTCTGTGCGTGCACCCACCCGGCCGAAGGTGCTGTAGACACCTTCTTGTTGTAATTGATGCTCGTCCATTTTCGTGGGTGGTGCGATCCACAATTTTGTTGGCAAGTTGCCCATATTCTCAAGCACTTTCCCTGCCGCACGATAATGCCCAATATTGGTCATGCATGAACCGATAAAGACTTCATCAATTTCTGTGCCTGCTAATTCAGAGAGCGGTTTAATATCATCCGGATCATTCGGACACGCTAATAATGGCTCTTTAATCTCATTCAAATCAATTTCAATAATTTCTGCATATTCGGCATCGCTATCGGCTTCTAATAAGTCCGGCGCAGCTAACCATGCTTTCATACTATCAATACGGCGTTGTATGGTGCGTGCATCTTCATAACCTTCACGAATCATCCATTCCAATAAGGTAATATTTGAATTCAAAAACTCAATAATCGGTTCTTTATTTAATCGCACCGTGCAGCCATTGGCAGAGCGTTCCGCTGAGGCATCTGATAATTCAAACGCTTGCTCCACTTTCAAATCTGGCAAGCCTTCAATTTCTAATACCCGACCATTAAAGATATTCTTCTTGCCTTTTTTCTCAACCGTTAACAAGCCTTTTTGAATCGCAGCATACGGAATCGCGTTCACTAAATCTCGCAAGGTAATGCCCGGCTGCATCTCGCCTTTAAAGCGCACTAATACCGATTCAGGCATATCTAACGGCATCACACCTAATGCCGCACCAAAGGCCACCAAACCAGACCCTGCGGGGAAACTAATCCCAATGGGGAAACGGGTATGCGAATCACCACCAGTACCCACCGTATCCGGCAACACCATGCGGTTTAACCAAGAATGGATAACCCCATCACCCGGCCGTAAAGACACACCACCACGGGTGCTGATAAAGTCTGGCAGCGTATGCTGTAATTTAATATCAACAGGCTTTGGATAAGCCGCTGTGTGGCAAAATGATTGCATCACCAAATCCGATGAGAAGCCTAAACAGGCGAGTTCTTTTAATTCATCACGCGTCATCGCGCCGGTGGTATCTTGCGAACCCACTGTCGTCACTTTAGGCTCGCAGTAGGTGCCAGGACGTACGCCAGTCACACCACAAGCCTTGCCCACCATTTTTTGAGCTAACGTGAAGCCTTTACCGGTATCGCTTGGATCAACCGGGCGAACAAATACATCTGAAGCAGGCAAACCTAAAGTTTCCCGTGCGCGGTCAGTTAAACCCCGACCAATAATCAACGGAATGCGACCACCAGCACGCACTTCATCGGCCAACGTCGTTGGCCGCATTGTGAAGGTAGAGACCACCTCGCCTGCTTCATTGGTAATCGTGCCATCATAAGGGCGGATCGTAATCACATCGCCTGTATTCATTTTTTGCACATCACATTCAATTGGCAATGCACCAGAGTCTTCCGCTGTATTAAAGAAAATCGGCGCAATATTATTACCGAGCACCACGCCACCAATGCGTTTATTCGGCACAAACGGAATATCCTTACCCATATGCCACAACACAGAGTTAATCGCTGATTTACGTGAGGATCCCGTGCCGACCACATCGCCAACATAAGCCAGTGGATGGCCTTTCTTTTTTAGGGCTTCGATATCGTCTAAGGGCGCATCCATCGTATTAATCAACATCGCATTGGCATGCAAAGGAATATCGGGGCGGCTCCATGCCTCGGTTGCAGGCGATAAATCATCCGTATTGGTTTCACCGGCCACTTTAAACACCGTTAGCGTGATGCTGTCTGGCAAAGCGGGCTTAGCATTAAACCAATCGGCATTGGCCCATGATTCAACCACGCGCCGTGCATAAGCATTGCTTTTCGCCTTCTCAACCACATCGTGATACGCATCATAAACCAATAAGGTTTTCGACAAGGCTGCTTCTGCCGCCGCTGCCGTCGCATCGTTATCCAGCAAGCCAATCAACGGTTGTACATTATAGCCACCCATCATGGTGCCCAATAATGTTGTCGCATAAACAGGATCAATCAAACCACATTGTGCCTTGCCTTCGGCCATATCCGCCAAAAAACCTGCCTTCACATACGCTGCTTGATCCACACCTGGTGGCACGCGATCCACCAACAAATCCAATAGCGCCGCTGTTGGCGCTTCTTTTAACAACGCAACCACTGCCGTCACTTGCTCCGCATCTAATGCCAAGGGTGGCAAACCTAATGCTGCACGCTCTTCTACATGGACTTTATATTCTGCTAACACAATTAATTCTCCGGAAAACAATGCTTTTGTATCCGCCTATTTTACCGTAAAACGGCCTCTCTCACCGAGAATAATTTAGTTAAATCTGCTAGAATACGCCTTTAATTTCACTGACAAAGCATTCACTTATGGAACTCAACGCTCTTACTGCAATCTCCCCAATAGATGGCCGTTACGCCTCTAAAACAGAAGCCCTCCGCCCCCATTTCAGTGAATATGGTTTGCTTAAAGCGCGTGTTACCGTTGAAGTGCAATGGCTTCGTATGCTGGCCGCACACCCTGCGATTGCAGAAGTGCCTACGCTAGAGGCTGATGCCAATGCCTTGCTCGATAGCATTGTGGCGAATTTCTCGGTAGACGATGCCGCTGAAATCAAAGACATTGAACGCACCACCAATCATGATGTGAAAGCGGTTGAATATTTCATTAAACGCAAATTCAAAGCCAATGCCAGCTTAGATAAAATCAATGAGTTTGTGCATTTTGCCTGCACCTCTGAAGATATCAACAATCTCTCTTATGCTTTAATGCTTAGCCAAGCACGACGCGAGGTTATCCTGCCGCAAATGGCAGAGGTTATCCAAGCCATTCGTGCCATTGCGCATGAACATGCAGCCACACCAATGATGTCACGCACCCACGGTCAACCTGCATCGCCGACCACGTTAGGTAAAGAGATGGCCAACGTCGTCATTCGCTTACAACGCCAATACCAACAGATTGAAGATACGGTTATTTTTGGCAAAATCAATGGCGCAGTGGGTAACTATAATGCCCATTTATCCGCTTATCCTGATATTGACTGGGCAGCCGCCGCGCAAGGCATGATTGCCGATCTCGGCCTAACCTATAACAGCCACACCACCCAAATCGAACCGCATGATTATATGGCCGAGATTTTCCAAGCCACGATTCGATTTAACACCATTCTGATCGACTTCTGTCGTGATATTTGGAGTTATATCTCCATTGGCTATTTCAAACAAAAAACAGTGGAAGGTGAAATTGGTTCATCGACTATGCCGCATAAGGTCAACCCCATTGATTTTGAAAATGCCGAAGGTAATCTGGGGATTGCCAATGCGGTATTCGATCATCTGGCGTTAAAACTCCCTATTTCTCGCTGGCAGCGTGATTTAACCGATTCAACGGTATTGCGTAATCTCGGCGTGGGTTATGCCCATACCGTATTAGCCTGTAGCTCTGCATTAAAAGGGATTAGCAAGCTTGATCCCTCGCCCGAAGCGATGGCGGCAGACTTAGATGCGAACTGGGAAGTATTGGCTGAGCCCATCCAAACCGTCATGCGTCGTTATGGCATTGAAAACCCCTACGAAAAACTCAAAGACCTCACCCGTGGCGCACGCGTCAATCAGCAAATCATGCGTGAATTCATTGACACCCTTGAATTGCCACAAGAAGCAAAAGACGGCCTTTATGCGCTAACGCCTGCTAACTACATCGGGAATGCTGAGGCACAGGCGCGGGATTGTTAATTCAACCCGGTTAACGAAATCATGCAAATATTTAAACACCTTACTGCAAATGACATTCACCTTGATGCTTTCCCCTTTCGACGTGAATTGTCGATGGAAGCCTACCTAATTGAAAATGAAAGTGTACTAGGCTTAGATAACGACACATTCAGCAATGTAGAAATAATAGAAGCAGAATTAACACTTGCACAAGGGAGAAGCAGCAAAGATACCGACGGTAGAATTGATATTCTTGCAACATATTCTCAAGAATATATCGCAGTAATAGAGCTGAAACTAGGTGAATTGAAAGAAATTCATTTAAAACAATTAGAAGATTATTTAAAAGAAAAAGAGCAAATCCTAACGCAATATCCAGACATCCTAGATGCCAGCATCTCACCTACTCCTAAATGGATAGGTGTTCTAGTTGGAAATACCATTGATCCAAATTTAGCTTCAAAAATTCATAATGGCTATATCTTTAATGACATTCAAGTTGCTACACTCACAATTCAGCGATTTCGTGGTTCAGATGGAAGCATATTCGTAACCACGGATACATATTTTAAAAACATCCCAAATAAAGATAATTCAACATATGAATTCGGTGGCAAGCTATTTGGAAAAGGTAGGCTTGTTTTAGAAGTTTTAAAACATTATTGTGCTCAAAATCCAGATATTTCTTTTGCTCAATTAGAAAAAGATTTCCCCAAAAATTGCCAAGGCTCAGTTGGTGTTTTTGCCTCACACGACGAAGCTTTTGAAATTTATAGTAATTCGGGTAGAAAAAGACATTTCCTGAAAGAAAATGAATTAATTAAGCTAAAAAACTCAACCATTTCCATCTGCAATCAATGGGGAATAGAAAATATTAAGCACTTTATAAAACAAGCTGAAAAATTGGGGATTGAGATTTCTTCTCCCCAAAAAAAATATGGCTGATATCATCCAATTCGATAGCCGAGACGAAGCCAGAACACTGGCTTTAGCGCTTTGCCAGCAAGCCACCCGTGAAATCTGCTTTTTTGGTAAAAATATCGACCCTGTTTTATTTGATCATCCTCAGTTTGTTGAAGCATTAAGCACGTTCGCACGACGGAGCAAACACACGCAAGTGAAGTTCGTGGTGCATGATACACGGCAAAACACGGCTGATGGCCACCGTTTAATTTCTTTAGCCCAAAAGCTAACCAGGCATATTCATATCCGCAATACGCCTGAGAAACATCAAAATTTGATCCAAATGTTTATGTTAGTTGATCAAAATGCCTATTTATATTGTCCTAACACTGTGCGTCATCAAGGAAGGGTTTCTTTTGATGCGCCGTTGGACGTTCGCAACTTCAGAAAGACCTTTGATGATTTATGGGAACATAGCACCGTTGATAGCAATATAAGACGCCTCGGTATATAAGGCTATTAAAGTCATATTACCAAGGTATCAAGTGAGGAACTATGAATAAACGAATCAAAACAGGGCTGCTTATCTTCGCGCTATTACTCAGTAATATCGCATGGGCTGAAGATATTATCGAAACCATTCAGCTAAACCATCAGCTTCCTGCCAATATCATTCAACAAATACGCGCCTTTATGCCAGAAGGTACGACTGCACGGGCTTATAACAATTTTATTATCTTAAAAGCGTCGCCCAGTGAGATCGCAGAAATCAAAAATTTAATTAATACACTAGACACGCCCTTGCAACGTGTCAAAATAACCGTGTTAAATAGCGAAGAAAGTTTATCCGATGAAGCGCTGCTTCAAATTTCTACTGATATTTATATCTCTAACCGTGGGGGTTATGGGGGAGTTTCTGTCGAAGGCTGGTCGGATAGGATACGTAGCAACATCCATGAAACCTATCAAGCACAAGGCATTGCAGGCAATGCAATGTATATTTCAATGGGCCGTTCCATTCCACAGCAACAGCGTTATTTGGTGTTTTTACCCTATGGTGGCGTCGGGGTACAGACTGACAACTACTACCTAGACGTCAATAGCGGTTTCCAGGCCGTCGCGCGGATCCAAGCTAATGGGAATGCAGTCGTTGATATTCATCCCGTATTTAGTCAATTTACGGGGCGCCATGGCGCGTATGAACAAAGCCAGATCGCCACTCAAATTTCGGGTCGTGTCGGTGAATGGATCGAGTTAGGTCGGATTGATAATGAAATAAATGTCGAAAATCACGGGTCGACACGATACCATAGCGACTATCAGAAACAACAAACGGTCTATCTCAGGATTGACACGTTAAACTAAGAGATTTTATGGATATTAAACAAGCGATCGTCAATCGACGTTCAGTGAAACATTTCGATCCTGAGCATGAAATGACAGAAACAGAAGTCACCGAATTAATGTCACATGCGATTCTGTCGCCAACGGCATTCAATCTCCAACATTGGCGCTTTGTACGCGTGCAAGATCCAGCAATACGCCAACAAATACAAGATGCCAGCTGGGGCCAAGTGCAAGTCACCGAAGCCTCTCTCTTATTGGTGCTCTGCGCTGATCTCAATGCCTGGGAAAAACAACCTGAGCGTTATTGGAAAAATGCGCCTAAAGAAGTGCAAGATTTTTTATTGCCTGCCATTGCCGATTACTATACCAATCATCATCAAGCGCAACGTGATGAATGTTTTCGTTCCTCTAGCATTGCGGCAACAACGATTATGCTGATGGCGCAAGGTATGGGCTATGATAGTTGCCCGATGGATGGCTTTGATTTTGACAAGGTCGCAAAAATCATTAATTTGCCGCATGATCATATTATTACTATGATGATTACCATTGGCAAAAAAACAGAAGATGCACGCCCACGCGGTGGCCAGTTGCCATTGGATGATGTGTTATTAACGGATAGTTTTTCTTAAGGATTCCCCATGCACCAAGATGCACTTATCGCCATTTCTGTTATTGGTATTGTGGCTACTTTATGTCAATGGTTTGCTTGGTGGGTAAAGCTGCCTGCTATCGTATTCTTGCTGTTAGCAGGTCTGGCACTCGGCCCTTTATTGGGCTGGCTCGACCCTGATGCGCTGTTTGGCGATCTGCTCTTCCCGTTTGTCTCCCTCTCCGTTTCCATTATCTTATTTGAAGGGGCGCTGACTTTAAGGTTTCATGAAATCAAAGGCTTGCAGCAGGTTGTTAGAAACATGCTCACCTTTGGTGTTGCCATTATTTGGGCTATTATTGCCGTCGCCACCCACTTTTTACTCGGCTTCACATGGGAGCTATCATTACTCTTCGGCGCCATTATGGTGGTCACGGGGCCAACCGTAATTGTACCGATGCTGCGCACCGTTCGACCCAATGCCAAAATCTCCAACATCTTAAAATGGGAGGGCATTGCCATTGATCCGATTGGGGCCATCCTCGCCGTATTGGTGTTTGAATTTATTTTATCGGGCCAAGGTCAAGGCCACTACCCCACTTTCAGCCACACCCTACTCGCTTTCAGCAAAACCATTGCTATCGGTACCGCCATCGGTGTTGTTGCAGGCTATCTACTCGGTCTTGTATTACGCCATCATCTGCTGCCAGAATACCTCCATAATGTTGCCACGCTAACACTGGTCTTCGCCGCCTTTGCCGTGGCCAACCATCTTTCCGAAGAATCAGGCTTGCTCACTGTCACCGTGATGGGTATTTGGCTAGCCAATATGAAAGGCTTCTCGATGAAGGATATTCTGGATTTCAAAGAAAGCCTCAGTGTATTGCTTATCTCTGGTCTCTTTATCCTATTGGCTGCCCGGCTCAACTTTAATCAATTTACTGCCTTAGGCTGGGGTGGCGTAGGCGTATTCCTAGTGATTCAATTTATCGCCCGTCCAGTGAAAGTATTCGCTTGCACATGGCGCTCTGATTTATCTTGGCAAGAAAAAAGCTTAGTCAGCTGGATTGGGCCACGTGGAATCGTCGCTGCAGCGGTAAGCGCTCTCTTTGCCATTCGCCTTGAAGAAATTGGCTTTGCCGGTGCTGAATTACTCGTACCCTTGGCCTTTACCATTATTATCGGTACGGTTTTCTTACAAGGTGCCACCGCTAAAATTCTCGCCAATAAACTGGGTGTTGCCGAGCCTGAAAGCAAAGGATTTCTGATCATTGGCGCTAATCCTGTTGCCCGTATGCTTGCTAAAGCGCTAAATGACCATGGTTTCCGTACCCGTTTAACCGATACCAGCTGGACCAATGCGAGCACAGCACGTATGAAAGGCCTAGATACATATTATGGCAACGCTGTATCCGAACATGCCGATCGACACCTTGACCTGATTGGTTTGGGCCAAGTGCTCACCCTCACACCTCAAAATGAACTCAATGCCCTCGCAGGACTGCGTTATCGCTCAGAATTTGGGCATCAACATGTGTTCACTATCTCAACCGATAAAGACAAAGAAAAAAGCAGCGGAGATGAATCAAACCGTCGTCGGGCACAACATGATGCCAAAGTTTTATTTGGCGACGATATCAACTTTGGCAAACTCGCTAGCTATATTTCTAAAGGCGCAACAGTCAAACAAACCAAGCTCAGTGATAGCTTTGACTACGAAAGTTATCGGGCACAATATGGCAAAAATGCCATTCCACTGTTTGCGTTGGATCCCAAAGATCGCCTGCGCTTCTTTACCGATATCCATACTTTCACACTCTCCGATGGCTGGACTATTATTGCCTTAGTGCGTGAAGATGAGAAAGTTGAAAAGCCAGCAGAAGCACTTGTTAGCGCCTAATTCATGAAAAAACCAACCGCCATTTCTGATGATGATCTCGCCCTCTTCCTATCTGAAGCAGGTAATACTGAGCGCGTAAGCAACCAGCATATCGTCTCAGATCTCGCCAAACCCAAAGCGGAACGTATCAAGGGCAATGCCCATTCTGCTTATCAGGAAGCAGATCAGCAGGAACAAATAGAAGAAACCAAAGAACCTGAGCAATTATTGGCAGAATCCTCCTTGCAAGGTGAGGATCTATTTCATGAAGTGTTTGGCGATGTAGAACGGCTCAGCACAGAACAGCAACACCCTGATGCCACCGCAAAACTTCGCCCAGAAGCAACTGCCACGCCCGTGTTCATAGAAGCCCCTTTGCAAGCCCGCCTCTCGGCTGAATTTGACCCCATTGAAGTCGGCAGCGAAGAAGTGCTTGAGTTCCACCGAGAAGATGTAAAAGAAAACATTATCAACCAGCTTCGCACTGGCCGATTTAAGATCGAAGCCTCTTTGGATTTACATGGCATGACCGCCACCATCGCCTGCCAAGCACTCGAAAAATTCCTCTCAGACTGCCATAGCTATCAAATTCACTACGTTCGCATCGTACACGGCAAAGGCTGGAGCTCTAAAGACAATAAACCCGTCCTCAAAAGCATGGTCAATGCATGGCTGCAACAAACTATTGCCGTACAAGCATTCTGCTCCACCCCAGAACATGATGGTGGTGCGGGTGCAGTTTATGCTCTGCTGGAGTAACATTCATGCAAGAAATAGAACTAGAAAAGCATATTCTTGATGGCACGCTTTGGCGAGCAAAAGAAATATTGCAAAGTCATTTGGCAACCTCAAAATATGATGTAACACTTTACGAGCAATATGGACAAGTCTTGCTCGCCATGGGCGACACCATGGAAGCAGGAAAATATCTCTTTTTATCTGGTGTTAGAAACATTGCTTATACCGAGGCAATATCTTTATATTTTAAACGTCATGGTCACAAGGATATCCACAACATATTAGGTACCTTTCCTAAGTCAGCCCGACAGGCTGAATTTAATGCTTATCCTAAAATAGTGATTCAAGAATTAGAAAGTGCCGGCAACCTCCCTGAGCAAGTTAAAGCAAGAATAAACTATAAAGTAGAACCTGTGGATTCAGGCTTTAGCTGGGTGCTCTGGATATTTGGCACGCTAGCATTGGCTTTAGTGCTTGGATTCATCATCCAGGGAATCCGCGGTGTCGCCTGGCTTTTTCAATGGATGATTGGCTGACTTATGCACTATTAGAATAATGCCCCGCATCCTTTTAGTGCATTTATTCAAATCAAGCTGGCTGACCTATTAATTTTCATTGTATTATTGTTTTTGCTGAATAAATAAGCCCAACTTAAACGCTAACACTTGAAATTAATACGGCATTGCCGTACCATTGGCCCATGGTATTTATTGAAACATCTATTTTCACAAATCACCTTTCAAGGTATATGAATGATGATGAGTATCGCCTATTTCAACGGTATGTCATGGATGCCCCTGAAAAAGGAGATATTATTAAAGGCAGCGGTGGCGTAAGAAAAATCAGGTGGGCCATCAATAATAAAGGCAAAAGCGGTGGTCTCCGAGTGATTTATTACTGGAAAGATACTGCTGATGAAATTTGGTTGCTTACGCTGTATGCGAAAAATGAAAAAGAATCAATACCCGCCCATATTCTTAAACAAATAGCACAGGAGATTCAATATGACTGATCGTAATATAGGCATGGAAATTCTCGACGGCATAAAAGAGATAAAAAAATATAACAAAGGTGAGATTCAGTTAAAAACAATAACGTTAACAGATCCTTCATCTGCTCAAATAATTCGTAAAAACTTAGCGCTTTCTCAGGCTTCTTTTGCAGGTTTAATGGGTGTGAGTATTCGGACAGTCCAAGACTGGGAGCAAGGTAGAAGAATGCCAAAAGGCCCCGCTAAATCTTTGTTACGCGTTGCAGAGCAACACCCTGAAGTGTTTTCTGACATCCACTGATTGAATGTCAAAAGAAGTCGCTAGAAATCTTAATATTGAAATTACCATTCGGTTTGAAGACCCATTGGCGGGCTTCATTTAATCAATATGGCAGTTACACAAAGTTATTTACAGGCTAGTAGAGAATTAGGTCTGCTGTAGCTTGGATAAGCGATAGCGTCATCCGAGAAGGCACAAAGCAAACACCGTTATCTTGCTTAATTCTTGCCATGATGCATAATATGCTGTCGCTGAACCCTTCACCCTTATCATTATAAACCCACATTAAACTGACTCCTTAGTCACTGTCTATCAATACTGAGCCGCAAAATGAATAAACAAATTGAATTATTAGCGCCAGGTGGCGATGTTGAAGCCATTAAAGCAGCGGTTATTGCGGGTGCTAATGCGGTGTATTGTGGTTTAGATAATTTCAATGCGCGTAACAGAGCCTCTAATTTGTCTTTTGATGATTTACCGGGGATTTCACGCTTAGCGCACGAGCATGATTGTGAAGTATTTTTGACCCTAAACGTGGTTATTTTAGAGCAAGAAATTGCTGGTTTAATTAAGA
>CAZRAY010000019.1:0-34150 GCA_964598235.1 uncultured Piscirickettsiaceae bacterium | reverse complement strand
TTTAGAAAACCACTGAAAAACAGCTAAAAAAGCACCCGTTTTTGCCATTAACTCGAATTTATCGAAGGCAATACAATTACGAGGCTTTATTTTATAAAGTTACGCCGAATTACACAAAAGGCACTTGATGAAGGAAAAATAACGCCAGAACTTGAAAGTGAAAGAGCAAAAATCACTCCTACATTTACACATTATTTAGATATTCCTATACTATTTCTCATTATTGCACTCGGCGTTCTAAAGCCTGAAACTTGGGCAGTGTTTTTCTATGGTGCAACTATCGCTATGGTAGTTGCAACACTTTTCACAATAGTTATTCCACGAATGTATCCATGGGGTGAAAGGCAGAAGTGAGGGGCAGGTCTTTATTTTTGCACTCAAAATTCCGCTTCAACCTGAAATGTCATCCGTTCTTTCGTAGCAGGATGATCAAGCACTAAGGTTTCTGCATGCAAGCAGAGCCGCTCGGCTTTCTTGCCATAAAGATCATCACCAACAATGGGCATACTCAGTCCTTTAATATGGGCTGCGTGTACGCGTAGCTGATGTGTTCGGCCTGTTTTGGGATAGAAATAGACTTTTGTTTGCTTGTTTTTCCGCTCGATTACTTCCCAGCGCGTTTCGGCTGAACGGCCATATTCATAGCATACTAACTGCCTCGGTCTATCATCTAGGTCTACTCGTAATGGTAAATTAACCTCACCTGCATCCCCTTCTACTATACCATCTAATAAAGCAACATAGCGTTTCTCCACGGTGCGATTAATAAATTGCTGCTGTAGGTTTTTATGGGCGCGTTTATTTAGCGCAATCACCATCAGGCCAGAGGTAGACATATCCAGCCTATGCACAATCAGCGGCCCACTAGCATCAGGATAATCTTCTTTCATCCGCTCATATACGGAATCTTTAATCTCTTTCCCAGGCACCGATAAGAATTCGGTAGGCTTGTTAATAACAACTATCTCTTCATCTTGATACACAATCTCAAGTGTTTTACCTTCAGCAGGATTCACTAACAGAGGGTTGTCATCTATCTTCATCCCCGCCAGCATATGTGCGAGGATCGGCCGGCATTTTCCTTTGCAGGCTTCATAAAAATTCAGATGTTGCCGAACTTGAGATTTTGGCGAACGACCCCACCAAAATTCTGCCATGGCTAAAGGCATTATCTCATGCTGAAAAGCATAGTGTAATAATTTGGGCGCTGCACACTCTCCCGCCCCAGCAGGTGGGATTAATTGAGGTGTATCTTGGAAAATATCATTTAAGCTTTTTTCAATCCCAGCTTGATTCAAAAACTGATATTGCTCGAATAGCTTTTTCTGTAAGCGGGTAGATTGGTTTTTACGATTTTCTTTTAACGCCAAAACCTCACTTTTCAATGCATTAAGTGGACTTTTAACTTCATTTAGACGATTTTTCCAGTAACTTGTCAAATATCGCAATTCATTTTTTTGTGCGATGCTTTGCTTGCTAAGCATGTCTTTATGCTCTAAAAAATCCGTTTCATTTAGCGATTTCTCAGCCGTAATCCGCTGTTCTTTTCTGCTTTTCCGCCCTGCAATCATGCTCTCGCGATGCGCTTGAATCGCCACTAGCGAGGCCTCTTTTTCATTCGCGAATATCATTTCAAGTTGGACAATTCCAGGGTTAGCTTCTAGCCGCTTAATCTGGTCGCTGATCTCGGTAATATGCACTAAATCTGTTCGGAAAAAACCATCCGCTTCCAAGCTATCGAATACCGGCGGCACAAATTTTGGCCAATGATTACTATTTGCTATCTTCCCTGAAAAAGCCGATAAATATCCCACCTCACCCTGTTTGTTTTTCACCAGTAGCACACCAAACATTTTACCAATGGCATTTTCAGATCCCCCAGCACCCAATCCAAAATTATGCTGCCAATCTGTTTGGCTTGCTAAATGATGCTGTAACTCTTTCGCGGCCAACTCGCATAGCCGATGTGGTTCGTAACAAAATGGAAAGGTAAACCGTTCTGGCAGACTATAAGCTGCTACGGATTGCTGGAAGGGTGTGAAGTGGTTGTCTGATAAATGCATATTCTGGTGAGAATTTAAGTTAATCATTCGGCTATAAGCCTTTGTCTAACGCTATTTTACGCCAATTGGTATAACAAAGGTGGCTTATTGAGTTACCGCCATTCAGTTTATGTTCAAAACAGATAGCGTATAATAATCACATCATGTTATAAATATGCGGCTTATGTCTATAAAAACAAATCTAATCATCGGCCTACTCTTATCTTTGACTTCGTTTGCGCATGCGGATCAATTATGGGATACCTATAAATCAAAACAGGTAAACCTTGTCCTTAGAATAAAAACAACGGATAAAGGCGAAGGTAAGACGTATATCTGGCAAGAAGTTCGCGTATTAAATGTGCTAAAAAATAGCTTCAAAATTCAAATCCCCCGCACACTTAAAATCGCGCATCTCCGTGAGGATGCTGGTATCCCTTTAGGTTATTCTACAATATACCTCGAGTCTTATAACGACGAAGCCACTCTATGGAAATTGAAATATGGCAGCGCGAGTGTTAGCCACTTTCATAAATAGCCTACATGTCATTTCACTCTCTTACGCAAATCGGCTTCACTGCGTCACCCCTTCAAACGCTCTCCTAAACCACAGCACAACCGCATCGCGTATAATATGCCTTTTGAATTAACAAAACAGGCCAACCCCATGAGCACCTCTTCTGATATCTCCAAAAACTGGACCAGCGTTAATCAGCATTGCCAACCGTTAGTCGATGCCCTCGTTGCTGATGCACAAGCGCTTCAGCTCGAAATCAGCATCCTCGATAACGGCACACGCATCATCGATGCAGGCATTAATTGCACAGGTGGTTTGGAAGCAGGACGCTTAATTGGCGAGATTTGCATGGGCGGCTTGGCGACCATTACCTTAGGCACCAATAGCGGCTTTGATAACTGGCCTTGGTCGGTGAATGTACATGCGAAAACACCTGTTTTAAGCTGCCTCGGTAGTCAATATGCTGGCTGGAGTTTATCGCATGAGAAGTTCTTTGCATTGGGCAGTGGCCCGGGTCGCGCGTTAGCGGGTAAAGAAGAAGTATTAAAAGAATTTGGCTATAAAGATACCGCGGATAAAACCGTTATCGTATTAGAAGTTGATAAATTCCCGCCGATTGAAGTCGCTGAAAAAGTGGCGAAAGATTGCGGTATTAAACCTAAAGATCTCACCTTTATTTTAACGCCGACCTCTAGCCTTGCCGGCGTAATGCAAATCGCTGCTCGGGTGTTAGAAGTGGCGATGCATAAGGCGCATACGCTTGAATTTCCCATGCAAAATATCGTTGATGGTTACGGTGTCACCCCTGTCGCACCTCCAGGTGGTGATTTTGTAACGGGCATGGGTCGAACCAATGATGCGATTTTATATGGCGGCATGGTGCAGTTGTTTGTAAGCGCAACAGACGATGAAGCACAAGACTTGGCAGAAAAATTACCAAGCAGCACCTCATCAGACTATGGCCGCCCATTCGGCGATGTGTTTAAAGCCTATGAATATGATTTCTTCAAAGTTGACCCGATGCTGTTTAGCCCTGCTAAGGTGATTGTGACCAATGTGAACACGGGTAAGAGCTTTACGGCAGGTGAATTGAATGCAGAGTTGGTGGCGACGTCGTTTGGGCTGAAATAACAAATGGAGTGGCTAGTCAAAATAGGTGGGTTCTATAATATTCTCCTCGTTGTATTCCACCTTTCTTTTTGGCAATTATTTAACTGGGAAACTGATCTTCGTAAGCTCTCCTTTATAAATCGTGCTGTGATGCAAGTCATCAATCTGAGTCTTACTTTCGTATTTATAATATTTGCTTATATTTCGCTTGTTCACACTAACGAGCTCCTCTCATCAGCGCTCGGCCAGAGCCTGCTAAGTTTAATGGCCGCCTTCTGGTTCCTACGCTCAATCGAACAAGTTATATTCTTTAAATTGAAAAGTAGGTTATCGTTCGCTTTCTTACTGTTTTTCTTAATTGGCACAGTTTTGTATGCCATTCCTGCTTTATATGGTCACTAATTTCTGTGTCACAGATAGCGATTTTCAATGATACCCACGGCTGGCATAGCCAGCAATTAGTGGATGCCTTAGCGCCACTAGGTATTTCTGCTGTGTTAACCGATTTGGCCGATTGTCGAATCGATCTGGATCAGCCTACAGGTTTATTGATCCCCGGATTTGAAGATGCCTTGCCAGCTGCGGCAATGGTGCGTGGCATTGCGCCTGGCTCATTAGAACAAATCACCTTGCGGATGGATGTGTTGCATACTTTGGCTGAGTTAAATGTTCCCGTGTTTAATCCTGCCAGCGCGATTGAGCATACGGTAGATAAGGCACGCACGTCGCTTCGCTTGCATTTGGCGGGGATCAACACGCCTAAAACTTGGGCTTGTGAGAATTCGGCGATGGTGCGGGACATTGCGGCGAGACAATTTGATGTGGGTGTTCAGCTGGTGATGAAGCCGTTATTTGGCTGCCAAGGAAAAGGCGTGGTGAAAATAACATCGTTAGCGGAGTTTGATGCGCAGGTGCCGGTGGGCGATGCTTTTTATTTACAGCAATATATCAAACCCATGGAGCCAGATAAGTGGCAAGATTGGCGCTTAATGGTGGTGGAGGGTGAGGTATGTGCGGCGATGTCGCGAACTTCTGATCATTGGATCACGAATTTTGCACAGGGCGCACGGTGTGCTTCAACAGTATTAAATGATGAGATGATTGCGCTGGCGCTGGCGGCGACTGCGGCGGTGAATGCCTGTTATGCCGGCGTGGATTTAATCCGCCAACAAGATGGGTCATTTACGGTATTAGAAGTGAATAGCGTGCCGGCTTGGAAGGGATTGGCGGCGGCAAGTGGTGTGGATGTGGCGGGATTTTTGGCGCGTGCAATTGCGCGGCGGGTGTAAACATGATGCTGTCATCTGATGCGTTAGAAAAATGCATTGTGTGGGCTTGCGAACAGGAGGTGTCTGCGCCCAAGCCGGGTAATGTGAATAAAAATAGCGATGGCCATCAGATGGTGTTGCAACAATTTCTGGATAGCGCAGCAGCGATTGCGCCGATGTTGTCAAAACCGGGGGATGTAGGCGACCGCATCTTGGCGGCGATTACGGCGACACGTGAGGTGGTCGATACCAATACCAATTTGGGTATTGTGTTGTTATTTGCGCCGCTTTGCCAAGCGGCATTGCAATGTGAGCGATTTGATCAGCTCCAGCCCGCATTGGCAAAAATACTGGATGTGCTGACGGTAGAAGATGCTGAAAACACCTACCGCGCGATTCAATTAGCGGAACCTGGCGGGATGGGAAAAGAGGCGGAACATGATATTTCTGAGCCGCCCAGCATCACCTTAAAACAGGCAATGGGAAAAGCAAAAAACCGCGATACGATTGCGGCTGAATATCTAAATACATTCGATCTTACTTTTAACTTAAGCTTCCCGAGCTTTCTAAAAGCAAAAAAGATCGGCGAAACAGTTGAGCAGGCAACCGTTTTCGCGTATCTTATGATCCTTTCACATGCACCAGATACATTGATTCGCCGTAAGTTTGGCGATGAACACGCTAAAAACGTCGCCGATAAAGCGGCTTTTTTCGTTTCTAAGTCATTAAAAATCAGTGGTTTATCTGAATTATCAGCTGAGTTGGCAGCATGGGATACAGAATTGAAAGAAAAGGCGATAAACCCAGGGACAAGCGCAGATTTAATAGCAGCCATGCTGTTACTTGTCGCATTGCAAAAGGAATTTGCAAAAATATCGTCGTAAAGTATATCGAGAATCGCAGGTGTTTGCGTTTATCGAACAGGATTTGATCTACGTTCCTTGATCACGTAAATCTCCTTCATTGTAAGGACAAGTTTGTTTTTTTATATTTATTAATTTTATAGGAACTAAGGTAAATAAAATGCCAGTTATCGATCGTGTATTAGTAGGTGAGTCTTTAGTAATTGAAGACGGTGATTTAGACAATGTAGCCCATATTGACCTCATCATGGGCCCTCGTGGTAGCGCTGCAGAAGATGCTTTCTGCCGCACAGTAACAGACCAAAAAGCAGGCGTAAACGGCTTATTAGCTGTGATTGCACCTAACTTAATGGTGAAACCTGCGACTGTTATGTTCAATAAAGTAACTATCAAAAATATGAAGCAAGCAATCCAAATGTTCGGCCCAGCACAACGTGGCGTGGCGATGGCTGTTGCTGATTGTGTTGAAGACGGTACTATCCCAGCAAATGAAGCTGATGATATTTTCTTATGTGTTGGTGTTTTCATTGCGCCAAGTGCAAATGACGATAAAAAAATCCAAGATTGGAACTACGCAGCAACAAAAGAATCAATCAAACGCGCTGTTGCTCGTGAGCCAAAAGCGGCTGACGTATTAGCGCAACGTGCTTCTGCAGCACATCCTTTCGCTGATCACTAAGATCACGCGTTAGCGCAAAATCTAAAAGCCCCGCTTCTAAATAGAAGCGGGGCTTTTTTATATCTTTAACTTTCCTGAATGCAATGCGCTCGCCACTAAAACCCCTGCCACGCCCTGCTCACGCAACATGTCTATGTCCTTATTATCGCGCACGCCGCCAGCCATAAGCCATTGCCGCTCGCCCCGTTTGCGTAAGCTAGATAATAAGTCCACATTAGGCCCTTTATTCGCGCCGACCGAATCCAAGCTCATCACAATCGTTTTCTCTGGCCAATCTGCTCGGTCGGGTAAATGCGCGCTCCCCAATAAATTTCCTGCTCGGTAATCTAACGATAAAATACCCTGTCTGCGGATCAATTCATCTGAGAGTAATGTTTTATCTTGTAAGGTCTCGCTACCGATAACAGCTTGGATCCCCGATATGCCTGCGATGGCATGCCAATCATCTACCGTTTTAATGCCCACATCTAAGTAAATCATTAGCTGTGGGAAAGCGGCCGTTAAGGCTTGATATAAATCATGCGCAGGTGGCCTGCCCATAATTGCATCTAGATCTGCCATATAAAGTGTTTTAAATGGCGCGTATGCCAATAAGTCTGCCACTACCGCAATCGTATCCGTCTGCTGAGTTAACTGCGATTGTAGCGGTTGATATGCTGCGCGCACGCCACCTTTCGCCTGCACAACACGCCCCTTCATCACATCAATAACAGGTATAATTTCCACTCTTTATATTTTCCGTATGCCTTCCACACAATATGATGCTTTTTCTTTACGAACACATTACCAGTGGTGCGCTTTGCGATCAATCGCTATCGTCCAGCTTACTACATGAAGGCGAATTAATGTTGCAAGCTGCCCTGCGCGATGCGCTTCAATGTAGTGACTTAAAAATAATCACCTTACGCGATCATCGGCTGCCACCGCTCACTACTAATGTAGCCCTGCAAACAGAAACCATCACGATGCTTGATGATTTTCAAGTAGCCTGGGATAAGGCGTTAGAACAGTGTGATGCCGCACTCATTATCGGCCCTGAAAGCGACGGGCTCTTAGCACAGCTTAATCAGCACATACTCGATAAAAATAAAATCCTGCTCGGCTGCCAGCCCGCTGCCGTTGTGCTAACGACAAACAAATACCGCTGCAGTCAACACCTCGCAAAAGATCAGCTACCCACACCCGCCGAGCAACTTGCCAGCCAATGGCAGCCTGATGCTTTCCCAGCACCGCATGGATTTATCGTTAAGCCTATTGAAGGCGTGGGCTGTGAAGAAACGCAGTATTTCAGAGATGACCATCAACTCGCCCACTGGCTTGCCAAACAATCACCAGCGCAACTTAATACCCTACTTATCCAAGCCTATATCCAAGGTGCTGCGATCAGCCTCACCCTCTTAGCAACTAATACCGATGTTCATATTCTTGCATTCAATGAACAATTCATCACACACCAAGAAGAGTCTATTCGCTTCACAGGATGCCATGTAAATGGACTCAACTTATCTAAAATAGAAAAGAACGAGCTCGCTAAATTAGCAGGAAGTATTTATGCCTCAATCCACGGCTTGTGGGGTATATTTGGGATCGATCTAATTATAAGCGAACAAGGCCCCGTTATTATCGATATCAATCCTAGACTCACCACGCCCTATGTTGCCCTTTCTGAATCACTTGGCATCAACCCCATCCAACATTTAATCCAACTGAAAAATAACAGTTCAACAAGCTTGACAGCGATGGCATCTCCCATTCCTGTTAAAATCACCTTATGACAGCAAACCACATCACAGGCTGGGATATCGGTGGTGCCCACCTCAAAGTCACGCAATGTGATCCACAAGGAAAATTACAACAGGTTTTTCAAATCCCCTGCCCTCTCTGGGAAGGGATTGAGGCACTACATACCGCCATCAAATCTGCCCTATCTCAACTCCCCTCGAATGCTCAAACGGGGGCCGCCGCCATCACAATGACAGGTGAACTTGCCGACTGCTTTATCGATAGAAAGTCTGGTGTTTCGGAGATTATAAGTACTTTTATTAACTATTTCCCCGAAGATAATACTCATATTTATGCTGGCAGCCTGGGTTGGTTAGCTCCCAAACAAGCCAGCGAATACTGGCATGATGTCGCTTCCAGAAACTGGCAAGCCAGCGCCGAATTTACCGCCCAGCATGTTCCAAACGGACTATTCATTGATCTCGGCAGCACCACCTGCGATATTATTCCCCTCCAGAATGGCCATGCCACACCCCAAGGTGTTAATGATCACCAACGCCAAATAAGCCGAGAATTACTCTATACCGGCATGATCCGCACCCCCCTGATTGCGCTTGCCAATGATGCGCCTTTCAAAGGCAAAAATGTCGGCCTCGCCGCTGAGCTATTCGCCACCACCGCGGATTGCTGGGTATTGCTCAATAAACTCGACCCTAACACCATTCAAGATAATAGCGCCGATGGAAAGCCTTGGTCCCCCGACCACGCCGCTCGCCGAATTGCCCGCCTACTGGGCACTGATGCCTTGGATCCTAGCGATCCTATTTGGCAATCATTAGCCCTGTATTTTGCCGATAAACAGACTCAATTAATCATAAGCGCCATAAAACACGTTATCGGAAAATCATCCAATATAGAAATAAATAAGCCAATTATAGGTGCTGGAATAGGAAGATCAATTATTTCAGATTGCGCTAAGCAGCTTGGTAAACCGTATATTGACTTCACCTCCTTGCTGCAAACCCAGCTCCCCTCAGCAGCCGATCATGCCCCCGCTGTCGCTGTCGCCCTATTGGCACAAGCCGACTTCCAGTAGAATAGATGGATGACTGATCCGCTTTACCCACCACTGTGCACTGAGCTACCTTATTTACGCGATGGTCAAGATGCAAGTCCGCTACGTTTTGCAGCCTTGCGCGAACTTCCTTCTGCAATCCTGCTCGATAGCACCCAAGCACCTAGTACCGATGCACGCTATGATATTGCCGTCGCCGATCCCATCCTTACCCTAACAACTCATGGAGATCTCACGACACTACAATATCGTGATGGCAAGGCAACAAAATCAAGTGATGATCCCTTTTCTCTCTTACAGCAAGCTTTAAGTGACTACCCTAAACAAACGCCGACAACCCTGCCCTTTTGTGGCGGCGCGGTCGGTTATTTTGCCTATGATTTAGGTCGCCGACTAGAAGACTTGCCTAGCACCGCACTCGATGCCGAAAACATACCCGATATGATCGTCGGTATTTATGATTGGGCACTGATTACCGATCACCGACAACAACGCTGCTTGCTAGCTAGCTATGGATTGGATCCCGATACATCAAACCAATGGGAATCACTTGTTAAGCGGTTGCACACGCCTAAACAAATTCCCGCCGCTGACTTTCAGGTTACCCAGCCTTTGCAATGCAATTTAGATAGAATGCAATACCAAACCGCCTTCGACAAAATCCAACATTACATTCAAGAAGGTGATTGCTATCAGGTCAACCTTGCCAAGCGCTTTGAAACAGAAGCTGAAGGTGATCCGTGGGCAGCTTATTTATTGCTTCGCCAACAAAACCCCGCTCCCTTCTCCGCTTATTGCAACTTCCCTGGTGTCACACTACTCAGTGCCTCACCAGAGCGGCTGTTGCAAGTCTCCGATAAACATATTGAGACCAAACCCATAAAAGGTACGCGGCCGCGTGATTTATCCGATCCCATCCGAGACCAAGCACTTGCCGATGAACTGCAAGCCAGCCTGAAGGATCGCGCTGAAAATCTGATGATCGTTGATTTATTGCGCAATGATCTTGGTAAGGTTTGTCAGCCCGGTTCCATCCGTGTACCCGATCCTTTTGCCCTCGAATCATTCGCCACCGTGCACCACCTTGTGAGCACTATCACCGGTACACTGGCAGATGATCATGATGCCCTTAGCTTATTGCGCGCCTGCTTCCCTGGGGGCTCAATCACAGGTGCCCCCAAACTCCGTGCCATGGAAATTATCGAAGAACTCGAACCCCATCGCCGAGGTGTTTATTGCGGGAGCGTCGGTTATATTGGCTTCGATGGTAATATGGATACGAATATCACCATCCGTACCCTCGTTTATAGCGACAATAAATTACGTTTCTATGCAGGCGGTGGCATTGTCGCTGATTCAGATGTTGATGCTGAATTCCAAGAAATTCATGATAAAGCAGCCGCATTGTTGGCCGTGATTGAACAGTTGAGTGGCTAAGTTGATTGTCATTAAACTCGGTGGCAGTCTATACGGCTCGCCATACCTACAACAATGGCTCGATAAAATCGTAGCCTGTGCCCAGCCCATTATCATCGTACCCGGTGGAGGCCCCTTCGCAGATCAAGTGCGCGATGCCCAAAAACAACACCCCATCAACGATGCGGATGCCCACCATATGGCGCTGCTCGCTATGGCACAATTTGGACTGCTACTTTGTGGTTTGCATCCTAAATTAACACCTTATTATTTTATTGGTAATGAAATTAAAAGTACTGATAAAAACTTGCTTTGGGTACCAAGTAAAGACCTACTTTCCGAGAAAGAAATTGATCAAAATTGGGATGTTAGCGCTGATAGTCTTGCCCTTTGGCTGGCACAACAATATAAGGCCGATAAACTGCTTATTATTAAAAATACTGAACTACCAGAATCAGTGCTAACAACCGAACAAGCAAGCTCTCTAACGCTGATCGATGCTGCTTTCCCAAGCCATTATCAGCAACACCCCATCCCAACAACATTAATACATGCCAGCCAAGTGAATGCACTGCCTTCTTTCCTCTCTGGAGAACATCATTCAGGCCTGCAACTGCTATGAATCAAGATGTCGTTCAGCTCTTATCGCGGTTAGCCGAGCAAGAAAAGGGCAAGATCGATGTATCAAAACTTCCTGTAATATCGTCTAAACCTCACCAAACAACCCATTTATTGCCGCTATTCGCTGCTATTATCTCAGAAGGCACACAGCATGGGCATGCTGATTGGGCGGCCCATATGACGCCTATGATTGACGATCATAGCCTTGTCGGGCATCTCTTGGCAGCACAACACAATGGTAACCTATTATCACTCTCTCTATATCCACTACTCACTCAAATAGAACAACACACCCTACAATGGCTATGTCAGCTGTTTTCTTTCCCAATGGGGCATTTCACCAGTGGCAGCACAGCAGGGACACTAGAGGCCCTTTGGCAGGCGAGAGAAACACATCCGAAGCATACGCCTGTGGTCTATGCTTCGCGGGCTGCGCATTATTCTGTTGCTAAGGCCTGTCGCATCCTTGGGCTTAGATTTCAATCCATTGCCACCGATGCAGATGAGAAAATTTGCCTTGCTGCCTTACGCGATGCATGTGAAGTACAAGCACCCCTTGCTATTGTGGCCACCGCCGGTACACCCGCTAGTGGCGCTATCGATCCTCTAGCTGCGTGCGTTGCCCTTGCACAACGCCATGGTGCTTGGCTACACATTGATGCCGCGTGGGGAGGTAGCCTTGCCTTAGTGCCTGAACAACGCCATTGGCTCGATGGTATGACAGATGCAGATTCTCTGTGCTTTGATCCCCACAAAACCTTAGGACAACCTAAACCCACCAGTTTGCTCTGCTACCGTCAGCCAATGCAATTGACACTTGATAATGCAATCGACTATCTTGATCCACAGCCACCAACTCAACTTATCGGATCGCATGGCGGCGAACACTGTTTATCCTTATGGACCACCTTAATGCTGACAGGAACAGATGTTATCACGCAGTCCATCCGAGATCGGCTCGAGCAGGCTACGCAATTTGTAGCAGGCCTCACAACATATGCTAGCTGGGTTCAACATAGCCCGACGGGCATTGTCTGTTTTACACTGATGGATGACGCACCTGAACTCACCACATGCATTGCGCAAGGTACCTTTTCACGTGCGATCGTGAATGGAAAACCTGTCTACCGTGCTGTTTTCGCCGATAACAGCACGCAGGCAACTGCCTTGCTCGCTAGGCTAACTGAAAATCATTAAGCGTTGCCGCCAAGGCGGCACGATCATAATCATCACTGATCACCGATGTGCCCAATCCCTGCATCAATACCAAACGAATATTGCCATCTTGCACTTTTTTATCCACCTCCATCAATTGCATAAATTGATCTGCGGTCATCTCTGTTGGTGGCGTAATGGGCAAGCCCGCACGTTGTAATAAAGAAGTAATTCGCGTGATTTCCGCTTCATCTAGCCAACCCATGCGTTGTGATAACGTGGCAGCCATCACCATGCCCGCAGCAATCCCCTCACCATGCAGCCAATTACCATAGCCCATACCGGTTTCGATCGCATGGCCAAATGTATGCCCTAAATTCAATAAAGCGCGTACACCGCGTTCTTCTTCATCTTGCGCCACTAAATCCGCTTTATCTTGGCAAGATCGCTCAATCGCATAAGCAAGTGTGGCGGGTTCGCGCGCAAGCAAGCCCTCAATATTCTCTTCTAGCCATTCAAAGAAACTTAAATCATTAATCAAACCATATTTAATGACTTCAGCTATGCCTGATGATAACTCTCTACCGGCTAAGGTATTCAGCGTGTTCGTATCTGCAATCACACACTGTGGCTGATAAAAAGCCCCAATCATATTTTTACCCATGGGATGATTCACTGCTGTTTTGCCACCCACAGATGAATCAACTTGCGACAATAGCGTTGTTGGAATTTGGATAAACGGTACACCACGTTGGTAACAAGCCGCTGCAAAACCCGTCATATCGCCAACCACCCCACCGCCCAATGCTATCAAGGTCACTTGTCTTGAACACTTTGTTTCCAGTAAACGATCAAAGACCTGATTCAGCACATCTAAGGATTTATATTGCTCACCATCGGGCAGCACTACTTTTTCACACCGATATTCCGTTAAATGCGCCTCTAATTGGGCAAGGTATAATGGCGCCACGGTTGTATTCGTAACAATCAACACTTCACGACCCGCAATATGTCCGGTCAATAATGCGGTATCATCTAGCAGATTCTGTCCAATATAAATCGGATAGCTTCGCTCTGCCAAATCAACTATTAATGTCGCTGCGATTTCACTTGCCATCTTAATTACCTTGAGATTCCTTAATCATGTCTATTACGTGCATTACTGCGTGCTGAATCGACTGTTCACCTGTTTTAATCACTACATCGGCCACATCAAGATACAAGGGGTCGCGCTCCACCAATAATTGGCGAATCGTTTCTGCTGGATTATCTGTTTGCAGTAATGGTCTATTCTGATCTTTATCCGTCCGCCGAATCAACTGAGTTGCCGATGCAGACAAATACACGACATGACCCCGCGCACGAAGCACGCGTCGATTCTTTTCTGACAACACAGCACCCCCGCCCGTTGCGAGCACAATACCTTTTTCTTGGGTCAGCTCTTCAATGATTTTTTGTTCGCGCGCTCGAAAACCCACTTCGCCTTCTTTTTCAAATATCCAAGAAATAGCGACACCGGTACGCCGTTCAATTTCCTTATCACTATCAAAAAAGTCACGACCCAGTACCTTAGCAAGCTGTCGGCCTACTGTCGACTTACCCGCACCCATTGGACCCACTAAAAAAATACTGCCTGTGATTTCATTCTTTATCATGCCGATATTATAAAAAAAAACCAGCAAGGATGCTGGTTATTTTTATTCATTTGTTAAATGAACAGATCAGAATTTCAAACTTTGTTTGATGATTTTTGGTGTCACAAAAATTAACAATTCACGCTTTTTCTCATCTGTAGTTGTCGTTCTAAACAATACACCTACCATGGGTAAGTCACCAAAGAAAGGCACTCGTGTCGAACCTTTTGTGATCGCTTCTTCATACACTCCACCCAATACAATCGTTTCACCATTATCCACTAACACTTGCGTCAAGACTTTCCGAGTATCAATACTTGGAATGCCAAGGAAAAGCTCGCCCACTTCATCTTTATGCACTGCGAGGTCCATAATAATATGATCATCTGGTGTGATCTGAGGCGTTACTTCTAACTTGAGTACTGCCTTCTTAAAGGTAACTGTTGCGGCACCACTTGATGACGCCTCCAGATACGGAATTTCTGTACCTTGCTCGATCAAAGCTGTTGAACGATTTGAAGTAATTACCTTCGGGCTTGAAATAATTTCACCAGTACCTTCTTCTTGCATAGCTGATAGTTCCAACTCTAATAATAACCCCAGAGGTAACTTCGCTAATGCCAATGCAATACTCCCGGCAGGATTTGCAACCGGTAAATTTACATTTAACCGATCATCAAACTCAAGCGTATCACCATTAAGCACCTCCGTTGTTCCGTTCAATGTCCCTGAGGTTACACCTTCATCAATAAATTTATTCCCCGAAGTTTTTCGTTTATTCACACCGAATCGTACACCCAGCTCCTTGGTAAAATCATCATTCGCAATTACAATCCGTGCTTCAATCAACACCTGACGAACAGGGATATCCAAGATTTCTATTAATGCTCGAATTCTCGTTAAAGCCTCTGCGGTATCTCGTAATAACAGGGTATTAGTTCGTCCATCAACACTCACATTCCCCCTCACGGTCAAAAATCTTCCTTCCCCTACTGTTTCCTCGCCGGCAGCAAACCCTTCTCCTCTCTCCCGCACGTTAGGCCGACTAGATAGTTCTTTGGCAACCGTAGATTCCCCCAATAAAATTTTCGCGATATCTCCCGCTTTTGCAAAATTAATCTCAATAATTTCTGAGTACAGTGGTTCTAATTGGATCAACCGCTCTTTTGCCGCCAACTCTTCCTGCTCACTGATCGCAAACTCTGAAGAAGGTGCAATTAAAATTACATTGCCGTTATCTCTCTTCGCCAAACCTTTAGTTTTCATAATAATATCAAGCGCCTGATCCCAAGGCACATTTTTTAAACGCAATGTTATATTTCCTGTCACAGCATCGCTGGTCACTAAGTTTAATCCCGTAAAATCAGCTAGAATTTGTAACACTGCTCGCACTTCCACGTCTTGAAAACTGAGTGAAAGTTTTTCACCATGATAACCGCGTTTTGCTTTTAGCGCCGCCTCTTGCTTCTCTTTTGATGTTGGTTTTACTTCTACCACAAAACTGGTGTCTGTTTGGTACGATAGGTATTCAAATTCCCCTTGTGTTGAAATTGTTAGTTGTGTATCACGTCCCTTCTGTGCGCTCTCAATCATTTGGACAGGTGTACCAAAATCTATTACATCCAAACGCCGGTGTAGAGACTCGGGCAACGTCATGTTTCCCATATCAACAACAATCCGATTTGACACTTGGTGTACATCAATTGCCGCTCCTTGTTGATCTATAGTCAAAATCACTCGTCCCGCATCTTGCTCCCCTCGGCGAAAATCAATATCTGTTACGCTCCGTTTATTTTTTGCCGTAACGCCTGCAGTCGCATTTGTAACAACAGCAGTCTCTGCAACGGGAAGCGCCGCCTGGCTGCCCCCTGAGACTGTTATAAACACCTGTCTCCCTTGTTGTTTCACAATATAAGGCGCTGACTGTGTAAGATTCACTACTATTCTCGTTCGGCCACCTGCTTCAACCGTTGATACGCTCCGTGTTGAGCCCACATTCACTTGTTGTGTTTTCTGTGTCAGTTTGTTTTGTACGCCGGCAAAATCCAAAACGACCCGTGCAGGGTCATCAATAGAAAAACTTTTAGGTGCATTAACCTTTTCTGAAAAGGTTAATGTAATTTGAGTCTTCTCTCCCGCTAAAGACGAAACGTCTATCTTTTGCAAATCTGCAGCTAACACATACAACGTTGATAGCATAAACAGTCCAAGTCCCACCAAGCTTTGGGTGAAATATTGATTTATCATTTTCTTTCCATTTTTACTTGTCATATCATTAGTGCCTTGTTGGTGTCATCATTTAAATTATCCTTCAACGCCTATATGCCGCAAGAATAATTTTGTTAACAGTGTTTAAATTAAAACCCAAATAATTTCCGAAATATTACTCTAAAGAAAGGGCGCCCTCACGCTCCACAAAAGCAAACGTCTCCCCAGCTACAATCTCTCTAAGCCTCAATTCTGAGTCTGTAATCACTAAAATTTTTCCACTATTTTCACCTATATAATTCCCCACATTAACTAAGTGTATTACACCATCCGGTGAACGAATCATTGCAGAACGATGCCCCTTTTCTAACACACCTACCATGCTCAAGTCTTTTAATGCATAGGACTCTAACACTTCCCTCAACCGGTGTGCATCAGGCCTAATCCCATTATCAGTAGAGGCTTCGGTTCCTTCTATTAAATTTTGCACTTCAACGAGGGTTGCTTTAAACGGATTGCGGAGCTCTGATGCAGCATAGCTGAAGTTCTGATGTATTTTAACCTCTGGTATTGGAGCTATCGGCTCCTTTTCTTTTGCCATTACATGTTCAACATATTGCTGCAAATTTTCTTTCTCTGGCTGTAAGCACCCTGTCAACCCGAAAACCACTATTAACAGCGCGCTAACTCGAAAATAATTCCTTAACATAGCTTTTTTATTCTTCATTTGTTGGCTTCCGCTTCTTCTGCTGCCAATACAGCAAGCTCTTCATCATCAAAATAACGATATGTTTTCGCAGTAATCGTCATTTTCATATCTGCTGCTTCCGCTTCCGCTTCACTTTGACGACCGCTACCATCTACTTTATCAATGGTGAAGTCATGGAGCGTAACAATTCTAGGTAGCGCCGCTAAGCTACTGACAAATTCACCAAATTGATGATATCCCCCTGTCACCTCCATTTGTATAGGTAGTTCCGCATAAAAGTCCCGTGGTTGCTCGCCTTGAGGCCTGAACAACTCAAACTCTAGGCCATTTGACTGCCCTGCACGCGAAATGTCTAACAACAGATCAGCCACCTCACTTTTCCCTGGCAACTGTTGTAACATTGTGCCAAAAACGACCTTAATTTCTTCTAATTGTGCCTTATATTCGTCTAGGTTTGCTGCTCGAGCTTGCTTTAATTCAAAATCCGATTTCAACATTTGTTCTTTTTGCTCGAGGCTCGCTAATTGAACGCGCTTATCTTTAACTATGAAGTAATATCCTGCCCCCCAAAGTAATGCACATAAAATAAAAATAAAAATCACTTTTAATGCACCAGGCCATTCACCTATTTCATTAAAATCTAACTCATTCAAGGAGGCCATCTTCTTCTCCATTATCTTTCTTCAATTTAGACTCATCCGTACGCAAGGTAAACTTCCGAATGGCATTGTCGGTTGCTGATATCCGCTGAATAACATCCAAGGTGGGCTTCACAAACTCCGTGCCATCGTCTAACTCACGCATCAACACCGACACCCGAGCGTTAGATTGTGCAACACCTTGAAGCGTCAACGTGTTTCCTTGCCGCGTCAGCTTATCCAAATGAATCCCTGCAGGAACGCTTCGCACTAAACCATCAAATACTTTTACAATTTTAGGGCGACTCAACTGTAAAGATTCAATAACCTGCATTCGCGCAACCAAATTGTTTTTTTCCTCATCAAGCGCTTCTATTTCTTTTATTTTTAAATCAACCTTGGTAATTTCTTGTTGCAAGAAGGTATTTCTATCAGATTGCTCCATAAGCAAGCCATCAACATAACGTATTGCAAGAAAGAAGAGCCCCCCCGCTATTAACAACCCTGCAATCATTGCCTTGAAAAAATCTTTTTGTCGTATTGCACGTTGCTCTGCACGCCACGGTAGCAAATTAATATGGGCCATCAGTCAAAGCTCCTCATTGCTAAGCCACATGCAGTAACCATAGCAGGCGCATCATTACTTAGCGCTTGTACTTTAACCTTGCCTCCCAGCAACATATCGGCAAAAGGGTTAGCAATTGATGTCGACGTTCCCGTATCTTGTTCCAGCATTTCACCCACCCCTGGGATGCTTGCGCAACCTCCAGCCAATACGATATGGTCAATTGCTTGATGTTGGCGCGTAACGGAAAAGAAAAACTGTAACGATCGCGTAATCTGTTGTGTCATCGTACGTTTGAATGGTTCTAATACCTTTTGCCCGTAATCTTCTGGCAAATTATTTTCACGCTTCGCTCGTCCCGCTTCCTGATAAGACAAACCATAGTAACGCTCAATATCTTCTGTTAATAAGCGCCCCCCAAAGGATTGCTCTCGGGTATAAACGATTTTTCCATCGTGCAACACGTTCACCGTTGTAACGGTTGCGCCAATATCGACCAACGCAACTGTCATGCCTTGTCCGTAATTAGGTAAATGCTGTGTTACAAGCGGAAAAACATTCTCCATAGTGTATGCCTGTACGTCAACTACCTTTACCTTCAACCCCGCATCTTCTAGTAATTCAATTCGTACTTCAATGTTTTCACTACGTGAGGCAGCCAGTATGACCTCTACGGCATCAGGATCAGCTTCAGATGGCCCCACCACCTCAAAATCCAGCATTACTTCATCAAGCGGGTAAGGAATATATTGTTCTGCCTCACTATTGACGTGTTCTTCTAATTCTCGGCCAGATAAGTCTTTGGGCACAGAAATTGTTTTTGTTATCACGGAAGCGCCTGACACTGCCACCGCCACGTCTTTTGCTTTTGCACCCGATTGTTTTACCGCGCGCTTCACTACACGGCTTACTTCGGCCGCATTAACAATGCGCCCTTCTTCCACTGCCTCTTCTGGCAATGGCTGCACCGCATACGCCTCTACAGCATAGCGATCACCGCGCTTACCCAGCTCCAACACCTTAACCGAAGAAGAGCTAATGTCAATTCCTAGTAGCGATGTTTTTTTTTGTCCAAACATGGTTGCCCGATTCCTTCCTATCCGTTTAGGGATGCACTTAAATAGTTACCTAAATTCAAAAATTAACCCGTCATTCTTAAAGTGATTTATCACGACTATAATGCAAGCACATTAAAAACACAAGCTATCTGTACCCAAGACCGCCTTACTTTAACACGCCTTGCTGGCCATCTTATGCTTTTCTTCCCTTTGATACGCGCAGCAAATGCATGTACCCTAAGCATGTTACTTAAAATTTTATTGATGACCTATGACCCGATTTTTTCGCACCATTATTTTCTTTTTCACTTCTTTTGCCATCCTCGGGGTTGCTGCAATTGCCGTGTTATATTTCATCCTCGCCCCCCAATTACCCACAACAGACAACCTCAAAGAGGTGCAACTACAAGTGCCTTTGCGCGTCTTCAGCAGTGAAGGGTTATTGATTGCTGAGTTTGGCGATAAGCGTCGTATTCCTGTCGAATATCGGGATATCCCGGAACAAATGGTACAAGCTATTTTAGCATCTGAAGATGATCGTTTCTTTGAACATCCTGGCGTCGATTATCAAGGTTTGCTGCGTGCCGCCTATGGTGTAATTACAACAGGTAAAAAAACGCAAGGGGGTAGCACAATTACGATGCAAGTTGCGCGCAATTTCTTCTTAGGCCGTGAAAAAACCTATCTTCGAAAATTGAATGAAATTATTTTATCCCTGCAAATTGAACACAAGCTAACGAAGCAAGAAATTTTAGCCCTCTACCTCAACAAAATTTTTCTTGGTAATCGTGCTTATGGTGTCAGTGCTGCCGCGAAAGTTTATTATGGCAAAGATTTAAGTGAGTTGAGTCTGCCACAATTTGCCATGATCGCTGGTCTGCCAAAGGCACCCTCAAAATTCAATCCCATCATTAATCCTGATCGCGCACAGTTACGTCGGGATTATGTCTTACGACGCATGTTTGAATTAAAAATGATCAGTGAACAAGAACTGACTGCCGGTAAGGCAAGTCCCGTCACTGCGCGCTACCATCAACGAGACATTGAAGTTCACGCACCTTTTGTTGCGGAAATGGTTCGTAAGCACATGATCGAGGAATATGGCGACGACGTCTATAATAATGGTTATAACGTTTACACCACCTTACGCGCTCCCCACCAACAAGCCGCAAATGACGGTATGCACAATGCGTTACTGGCTTACGACCGTCGCCATGGCTTCCGAGGCCCGCTTACGCAAGTAACCCTTGACGAATCTGCCGATGCGCAAGCCTTTGAAGAAATATTAAAAGACCACGACTCCATTGGCCCCCTCATTCCTGCCCTTGTCTTGTCTATCCAAGATAAAGCTGTTTACCTCCATGCGCGTGAACATGGCGATGTTTCATTCGAAAGTAAGTCGCTCACATGGGCGCGGCCTTATATTGATACCGATAAACGAGGCCCAAAAATTAAATCTGCCAATGATGTCCTCGCACGAGGAGACATCGTTTACCTCACCAAACAAGATGCCACCCAAAAACCTGAAAAAAATGCTGAACCAATCACAACAACAGAATGGCAACTCGCCCAGCTCCCGCAGGCACAAGGAGCACTGATTGCCGTGTCTCCTTTTGATGGTGCGATTACCGCCCTCAATGGCGGATTTGAGTACTTCCAAAGCAAATTTAACCGTGTTATCCAATCTCAACGCCAGCCAGGGTCAGGCTTCAAACCCTTCCTATATTCTGCCGCATTAGAAAATGGCTACACGGCAGCTACACTCGTTAATGATGCGCCTGTCGTATTTGATGGCCCAGGCTTAGAAAAAGCATGGCGCCCTGCGAATGCCAGCGGCAAATTCTTTGGGCCTACACGCCTTCGTCTTGCGCTCACACACTCTCGTAATCTTGTTTCCATCCGACTATTGCGTGACTTAGGCATTCCAACCGTCATGGGCTATGTGCAAAAATTTGGCTTCGATGCCAAACAAATGCCGCAAGACTTATCCATGGCACTTGGCAGTGGCAGTGCGCGACCTTGGGATATGGCGCGCGCCTATGCCGCATTGGCCAATGGCGGTTATTTGATTGAGCCTTACTTTATTCAGCGTATTGAAGATGGCAATGGCAATATTCTCATGCAAGCTGAGCCCGCTACCGTTTGTGATACTTGTCACCTTGATGTAGAGACGGATAACCCTGTGCAAGCAGGCTTTAATGCCGCACCCCGTATTATCACACCACAAAATGCCTACATCATGAACAGCATGCTGCGTGACGTCGTTAGCTTTGGTACGGCACGACGGGCACTCAAATTGGGCCGCAAAGATCTCGCAGGTAAAACGGGCACCACAAATGACCAAGTTGATGCCTGGTTTAATGGTTTTCATCCGGAGTTAGTCGCCATCAGTTGGGTCGGTTTTGACACGCCTAAAACACTCGGCCGCGGCGAATATGGTGGCAAGGCAGCCTTACCCATGTGGATGGATTTTATGAAAGTGGCGCTAGATGGCATTCCGAATACACCGCTTAAAAAACCGGCTGGCATGACAACGGTTACCATCGATGCAAAAACAGGTTTGCTCGCAAATGCCGGCACCGAAAAACCCATTTCTGAATCTTTCCGAACGGAATTTGTGCCTGCAAAATCAGCACCGCTCACCGTTGAAGCAGGTGGCAATGCTTCTTCTGCTGCCGATTTATTCTAAGCAATCCCGGCGTTATTGCACCTGCTTAGCATATTGTCCGCGTTCTAATTCACCATTCGGGTAATCATCGTTCAACAAGCGTAATTGTTGTAACGGACTATTACTAATAGGGGATTGTTTGGCCCAGTTTGCATAAGAATCACGTTTGCCAACCCTGACAACACCCAAACGCTTCGCCTTAGCTAAATGCTGCTCACTTCTTAGCAAAGTATGCAAGCTTCTTGCTGTCTCAACAAAGGCGTCATCATATCGATTAAAGGCTCGTGGATCTTTCACCGCCCCAAAAAACATAAACGCTTGATCTCGGAAATACACTACTGACACTCTGATAGGCCGACCTTCTTTCGTTTCTGCTATTCCCGTATAGCCCTTCAAACCATTGCTTTTAATCCGCTCACCATCCTGCAATCTCTCAATTTTTAATCGCGTTTTTATAAACTCTTTCGGCGGTATCTTACGGTTAACATCGTCAACTTGAACCTCTATAAAGGCCTCGCCACCGGGCGCAATGGCCACTAATTTGCTTGGCTTGTTCTGGATCTGCCAGCGTTCAGGAAAATCAAGCGCAAACCCCATCGGCCCATGATAAAAGTGTCGACCTGAACGAATACCTTGTGCCTCGCTATCACCAAACACTAAACCATCCGTCTGTTCTAAATAAACTTGACGGCCAATTTTATTCTCTCCCGCAATAGCCAAGCGTGTTGCTTCGCCCACCACCTGTTGTAACCGTGTATCGTTCGCAGGATGGCTCGCAAACACACCATGGTACCCCTGCGGTTTCTGGCCTAATTTTTTCGCTTGCTCTTGCCCAAATATTTCCTGATCTTTCAACACACCAATAACCTCAATCATTGCCTGAGGATCATAGCCTGACTTCGCCAAATATTGCGCCCCTAATCGATCAGACTCCAGTTCATGTTCTCGGCCATAGCCACTAAGCAAGGCGCCACCCAACATGTTAAAGGCTTGTTGCCCTGCCTTAGAGCGCAAGCTAGGCAATAATAAAGCGCCAATTGCATAACCAAATTGTGCCGCTTGATTAGCACTTTGTTGACGCACACCATGTCGTGCAGTGACATGGCCAATTTCATGGCCCAATACCGCGGCTAATTCCGCTTCCGAGTTCAAATAACTCATCAGGCCTCGTGTGATATAAATATAACCACCTGGTAAGGCAAACGCGTTCACAACCGGTGAATCCAACACGGTGAAACGATAAATTAAATTAGGCCGATGGCTTTGCGCTGCTAACTGCGCGCCAACTGATTGCACATAAGTCTGTAATGCCACATTCTCATATTTACCAAACTCCTTCATGATCTGCGGGTGATTCTTACGCCCAATTTCAATTTCTTGATCTTCACTTATCGTTACAAAATTTGACTTACCACTCACCGGGTTTGTTGCACAGCCCACTAATGTCAAAAACAACAAAGCCCCCACCAGAAGGCGGAGGCTTTGCGCGATTGTGATACCAGTTTGTATTGGTTTCATCATCATTTTTCCTTTTTTGAATGAATTATTTCAAATCCATTATAACCACCCTCTGCAAACTCCGACAACTAAAATTGATCCAGAGTTCAGCCGAAGCTGAGTAACGCTTATTTACCGTATTTTTGACGGAATTTGTCAACGCGGCCAGCAGTATCCAATACTTTTTGCTTGCCCGTGTAAAATGGGTGGCATTCTGAACACACATCTAAGCTCAATGCTTCCGTACGTGTAGAACGTGTTTTGAAGGTGTTACCACAGCTACATTTCACTTCGATTTCACTGTATTCTGGATGGATATCTGCTTTCATAATATATTGCTCTCTTTAAATTCAATTCACCTATGCAAAACCGCATAGACTAAATAAGACCAGATATTATACTGCTAATTTGCTATACAGCAAGCTTTATCTTTTCTCTGCCACCAGCCCCGCTTGGCCTTGAAAAACATCCTGTGCCGCACCGTATCCAGTCGGTTCATGATATGCCCGTATTTGCAGATCTGAAAACAAGGTTAATAACTCGTTATCTTGCAATATATAATCGGAATTTTTTGGTCCCACACCTGCCAGTTTATGCACAGTATGCGTTTGGTAAAATAATAAGCCATTTGGCCGTAATGCCGCCACTAAATCACCGCAAATAGGCCGATGCAAAAACTGGCTCACCACCAGCACATCAAGACTTTCTGGCGCCGGCGGCATCGCTTCAACATCCCGAACACTTGCCACCAAAGGCAAACCTTCCTCATCCGCTATTTGCTGACACCGCTCAACGGCAAGCACTGAAATATCCCATGCCATCGTTTGCAGACCCGCTCTAGCAAGCAATAACGCATTCCCGCCCCGCCCAGACGCTAAATCCAGCGCGACACCCTGCTTGGGTAAACAATGTTGATAACGATTTAGTATCTCGGCAACGATTGGCGCGCCTGTCTGCTGTTGATAAATCTGGTTCCATTTATCAGCGATAGCCGCCATTATCGCCGCCAGAAAGCAGGGCTTAATACGACCAATAAAGTGAAAATTTCTAAGCGGCCGAGCAACATTGCCACACAGAGCACCCACTTAGACGGTGCATTAATATCGCCATAATTGGCCCCCACCTCACCCAAACCTGGACCAAGATTATTCAAGCAAGCGGTTACCGCTGAAAAAGCAGTCACCAAATCGAGTCCCGTTGCCATTAAGAATAAATACATAATGCCAAAGCAAAATACATACATGGCGAAAAAGCCCCACACCGCACCCACCACTTTGGGTTGCAGCGCCTTATCACCGATCTTAATCGCAAATACGCCATCAGGGTGTATCAACCTCAAGACCTCACGGTAGCCTTGTTTGAAAAGCAACATGACACGAACCACTTTCATCCCGCCGCCTGTTGAACCTGCACAGCCGCCAACATAGCTGACCATCAATAATAGGATCGGTAGAAAGCCCGGCCAGAGTGAATAATCGGTAGTGGTGAAGCCGGCGGTAGTGCCAATAGAAACCGTTTGGAAAATACCCTGATGAATCGCCGTCCAGGGGTCTTCAAAGGTGCGTGTTAAGTAGAGATAACCTGATGCAACAATAGCAACCAACAGTAAAATCAACAGATAGACCCGCATCTCAGGATCGGATAAATAATGGCGCACACTTTTATGCCGCCAAGCCAAGAAATGCAATGAGAAATTCATGCCTGCCAGCAACATAAAGCCGACAGCGATCATTTCTATTGTCGCACTATTAAAATAACCCATGCTGGCATCGTGGGTAGAGAAGCCGCCAATGGCAATGGTGGAAAAGCTATGGCCAACCGCATCAAATAACGTCATGCCCGCCATATAATAAGCTGCCGCACAAGCAATCGTAAGCGTGAGATAGATATACCAAAGGGCTTTTGCCGTTTCGGTAATGCGGGGGGTAAGTTTGGAATCTTTCATCGGCCCTGGGGTTTCCGCACGATAGAGCTGCATGCCACCGACGCCAAGCAATGGCAAAATAGCGACCGCGAGTACAACAATCCCCATACCGCCTAACCATTGCAACATCTGGCGATAGAATAAAACAGATTCAGGCAGATTATCTAAGCCGATTAAAACAGTTGCACCTGTCGTGGTTAAACCCGACATGGATTCAAACACCGCATCGGTAATGCTCATTTCAGGCATGCTGGTTAAAAATAGGGGCACTGCACCTGATAATCCCAACGTCAGCCAGAATAAAACAACCACCAAAAAACCATCTCGCGTCCGCAATTCTTTACGATGCTTGCGGGCCGGGAACCAAGCAACAATGCCTGTTCCTAATAAAACCAAAAAAGCAGTGAAAAAAGCCTCACTCGCGCCATCTTGATAAAACAGCGACACAGCCAGTGGTGGCAGCATCGTGATGCTAAACACCGCCAGCAACACACCTAACAATCTTTGAATCGTTAACAGCTGCATGCTAAGCCTTCCCTCCTCGTTGTCTCACTATGATCCAAATACCCATCATCAACGCTATGATGCCACCTAAAATCCAGCGTCCATACGTCACATACACCGTCGAACCCTGTCTCAATTCAACTTTCCCGCGCAACACTGCTTGCTCAAGTTGCGGTGCTTGTGCAATCACCTTCCCGCGATGATCAATCAACGCTGAAATACCATTCGTCGTCGAACGGATAATCGGTCGGCCCACTTCTAAAGCGCGAGCGCGAGCAATTTGTAAATGTTGGTGTGGTGCTAAGGAATTACCATACCATGCATTATTGCTTAAGTTAATCAGCATCCTTGCTTCCGGCACTGTTTCACGGATCACGCTCGGATATACATCATCATAACAAATCGATACGCCCACAGGCGCGCCCGCCACTTTCAGTAAAGCCTGTCCCTTTGCGCCCGGCACAAAACCTGACATCGGCAAATCAAAAAAGGCAATCACCCCTTTCAACATCGATGCCAACGGTAAATATTCACCAAACGGTACCAATCGCTGCTTATGATAAAAATTGCGCTCCCCACCCAACGATACCGCCGAATTATGATAATCCTGCGTACCCGGCACTTGATAAGGCAAGCCCAAAATAATCTCGGTATTCGTCTTGCGCGCTTCTTCTGCCAAAGGCTCTAAATAAGTCTCTAGCGCCTGATGATAAAACACCGGCAAAGCATTTTCAGGCCACACAATCACATCTGCATCCCAATTATCACGGGTTAATTCACGGTAAACCGCCAACGTTTTAGCTGCTTGCTCAGGATCCCATTTTAAGGATTGCAGAATATTGCCTTGGATCACAGCAACTTTAACCGGCGCGCCTATTGGCTGCGTCCAAGTCAATAAGGTTAACCCTACAGCTCCCACCAAAATCGCCGCCGCAGGTAAGAAATATCGCCATGATTTTTCCTGCCATGCCACTAATGAACATGCGGCGATGACCGCCGTTAGTAATGACACACCTTGCACACCGATAATCGGTATGTAACCCGCTAGAGCGCCATCCACCTGCCCTATGCCTACTTCTAACCACGGAAAGCCTGTTAAAAACCAGGTTTTGAACCATTCAAAGCCCAACCATGCAAGCGGAAAAATAAGCACCATGTCTCTTGCGGTCATGTTCACTGGCATGACCCGTTTTAGTAGCCAGCCTAATGCGGCAATAATACCTGCGAGAAAAGCAGTAAAAACAAGGGTCATCAAAGCGGATAAAACCATATTCATCCCACCAAATTGATGAAAAGCAACATAAAGCCATGAGGTACCCACGCCGAACATCCCTAAACCAAATAACCAGCCTCGCCATGCAGCTTGCCTCGGCGTGGCATCTTGCCAAGCCCAAAATAATCCCGCCAAGCTCAATAATGCGATGGGGTAAACATAAAAAGGCGCCAGAGAAAGTGGCAATAATGCACCCGCAAGGAAGATCATTATATTGATGCGCATTCAAAGCCCTCGTTTGCTGGGGAGAGAGCTTTGGATGCAAATTGTTTAAGCGATTTAATTATCTTGCTCCATCGCAGGAAGCTCTTCGCCTGCTTCTGGCAAAATCGTCATTTCAAATAAATGCACTCGTCGGTTATCGGCCCGCACGACTTTAAATTGAAAATTCTCAATTGTAATTTTTTCATCGCGCTCGGGTAAATGTCCAAATCGTTGTGTCACCAAACCGCCAATCGTATCAAATTCATCATCACTCCAATCCATTTTGAAATAATCATTAAATTCATCAATTTCGGTCAGTGCTTTGATATGGTATTCCGTATCGCTACGCTTCAAAATCGCCGCCACTTCGTCTACGTCATGCTCATCCTCAATCTCGCCGACGATCTGCTCCAATACATTTTCAATCGTCACCATGCCCGCAACACCACCATATTCATCGACTACAATCGCCATATGATTTCGTCGTGTGCGAAATTCTCGTAGCAACACATTTAAGCGTTTGCTTTCAGGGATGAATACAGCTGGCCGTAAGATTTCACGCAAATCAAATTCAAAACGACCAGCAGATACAATCGCTGTGAGTAAATCTTTGGCCAATAAAATACCGATGACATCATCGCGGTCATCATCAATAACGGGGAAACGAGAATGCGCCGCCTCAGTCACTTGCTTCAACACATCTGCCTGCGATGCGTCACGAGACACCATTACAATCTGCGAACGTGGAATCATAATATCGCGCGCCTGCATCTGTGACACGCCTAATCCTCCCTCAATAATCGCCAGCATATCCGCATCTAATATTTTATTTTCAGATGCCGACCGCAATAGCATAAGCAATTCTTCGCTGTCTTTTGGCTCCTGAAAAATACTGCTTAATTTATCTATCCAGGATCGGTCTGACCTTGATCGATTAGTTGTCGAACGTTCTTCACTCATTTATTGATTTTCCTCATAGGGATCTGCAATCTCTAGTGTATTCAATATCTTTTTTTCCAACGCTTCCATTGCTTCGGCTTCATTGTCGATAATATGATCGTAGCCCAATAAATGCAGGCAACCATGAACCGTCATATGCGCCCAATGATCTGTTTCTTTTTTCTGCTGCTGCTCAGCTTCCGCACGCACCACTGGCGCACACATGACCAAATCGCCCAATAATCGTGGCGATAACTCAATCGGTGCATCAAATGGAAAAGAGAGCACATTCGTTGGCCCTTTTTTGCCGCGATAGGTCTCATTCAATGTCGCGCTTTCAGCTTCATCTACCAGCCGAATACTCAGCTCCAACTCTTCATCTAGCTTGCCCAGCGCCGCATCTAACCACTGCTGGAAGCTGGCCTCACTCGGCACCGCGCCTTCGTAGGCATTTTGTAAATCTAAGGTAATGCTCACGACCGAGCGTTATTCTCTTGATCGCTCGCCTTTTCAGCTTTGTCATACGCCACAATCACCTTCTGCACCAAGCTATGACGTACTACATCGTCCGCATCAAAGAAGGTAAAGCCAATGCCGTCTACGCCATTCAAAACCCGAATGGCATCCTTCAAGCCAGACGTCTGACCACGCGGTAAATCCACCTGTGTAATATCACCCGTAATCACGGCTGTTGAGCTATAGCCCAAGCGAGTTAAAAACATCTTCATCTGTTCTTTAGTCGTATTCTGTGCTTCATCTAAAATAATGAAGGATTCATTCAATGTACGACCACGCATATAGGCCAACGGTGCGATTTCGATCACATTACGCTCAATCAACTTCGCCACTTTTTCAAAGCCCAGCATTTCATATAAGGCATCGTAAAGCGGGCGTAAATACGGATCCACTTTCTGGCTCAAATCACCCGGCAAAAACCCCAGCTTCTCGCCTGCTTCTACTGCAGGGCGCACCAATACAATCCGTCGCGCAAAATCCCGCTCCAGCGCCTCCACCGCGGCGGCGACCGCTAAATAGGTTTTCCCCGTTCCCGCAGGGCCCACGCCAAAGCTAATATCATGGGTCATAATCTGGCGTAAATAATCTTGCTGATGCTTACCGCGTGGCTTCACTAAACCGCGTTTGGTTTTAATGCTCACCTCCGGTTGATCGCCTGCAATATTATCGATTTTAATCTTCGCGCCTAATTGTGCGCCTGCCTCTCGCAAGGCCAAATGTACTTGGTCTGGCAATAAAATACCGCGCGCTGTCTCGCGGTATAAATCTTGAATCGCCCGCTCTGCCGCTGTTAAAGCTGCGGGCACACCGCTTAATTGAAAACGCACACCGCGATTGCTGATCGAGACATCCAGTCCGCGCTCAATCATTCGCAAATGTTCATCCAAATGCCCACATAAATTCGCCAGCCGCACATTATCCATCGGCGTCAATTCAAATTGAATCACATCCACGTCTTCTACCGCATTCACTGTCGCCATTACCCTGTTACCACTGCAATTGTCGCCAAACTATTCACCTTCTTCTCTGTTTTAAGCACTTTATCCATCACCCCAGCAGGCACTGATGAAGCCACCAACTCGCCACGCAAAGAATTCACTAATCCTTCTGTAATCGTCACATCCACAAATTCACCAATCAATCGTGGGTCACCTTCAAAATTCACCACCCGATTATTCTCCGTGCGACCTGCTAATTGTCCATCGCCACGCTGTGAATCGCGCTCCACCAACACACGCTGAATCGAACCGACCATCGCGACGCTATAAGCTGTTTCTAATTCACGCAAACGATCTTGCATGATCTGCAAACGCTGTTTTTTCACATCGGTTGGAATCGTATCGTCAAATGCCGCCGCAGGTGTACCTGGGCGGGCGCTATAAATGAAGCTAAATGAATGATCGAATTTCACTGCATTGATCAAATCCATCGTCGCCTCAAAATCAGCCTCTTCCTCATTCGGGAAGCCAATAATAAAATCGCTGGATAAGCTAATATCAGGCCGGATCTCACGCAAACGCGCCAACTTGGCCGTATATTCTGCCACCGTATGCCCACGCTTCATCATCGCCAAAATGCGATCCGAACCGGATTGAACGGGCAGATGCAAATGGCTCACTAATTCCGGCACCTCGCCATAAGCCTCAATCAAACTATCCGAAAATTCAACGGGGTGGGAGGTCGTAAATCGAATGCGATCAATGCCCTCAATCGCCGCCACATAATGGATCATCATCGCCAAATCGATAGGTTCACCATCACCCATCTCGCCCTGATATGAATTCACATTCTGGCCTAATAAATTCACCTCGCGCACGCCCTGCGCCGCCAGCAACTTAATCTCCGCCAACACACTATCAACTGGCCGACTCACTTCCTCGCCACGGGTATAAGGCACCACACAAAACGTACAATATTTACTGCAGCCTTCCATAATTGATACAAACGCCGATGGCCCATCCATTTTTGGGGCGGGTAAGTGATCAAACTTTTCGATTTCGGGGAATGAAATATCAAGTTGCGGTTGATGCGATTTGCGCACCTGATCCAACATGCCAGGCAAGCGATGCAAAGTTTGCGGGCCAAAAATAACGTCAACATACGGCGCACGCTTGCGAATCGCCTTACCTTCCTGGCTCGCCACACAGCCGCCCACGCCGATCATAATATCAGGGCGCTGTTCTTTCAGCTTTCGCCAACGGCCCAGCTGATGAAACACCTTCTCCTGCGCCTTCTCACGGATAGAGCAGGTATTGAGTAACAATACATCTGCCTCTTCGGCTGCTTCCGTCACTTCCAACTGATGTGATTCGGCCAGCACCTCTGCCATCTTCGATGAGTCATACTCATTCATCTGGCAACCCATCGTTCTAATAAATAATTTTCCAGCCATTCGGCGACTTAAATTCCTCAATAAACAGAGGGATAGGATACGCCCTTTCTGGGCTTATCTCAAAATATCTGCTTGTTTTGATTTGGGTGGCAGTGGCGAAAAATAACCCACCACCAGCATCAATACCCCCACCACCAAGAACGAAACGATCCGTGAAATTGAGCCACTGCCCGCTAAATCAATAAAGAACAGTTTAACCACAACCAGCGCCAACAAGCCTGCGCCTGCAAACCAAAATAGCCGCGATGCCCGCTTAGATGAAATCATCATGAATAATATTGCAATCAGCGTCCATACAATTGAAGCCGCCATCTGAAAGCTATCTGAAGCCATCAATGCGCTAAAGTTATAATTAACACCCGCAAAAGAATGCACGGTGCGCGCCATCACCACATTGACCCACGCAAATCCCATTGCGGCCATCGCTCCAAAAATAAAACGCGGCGGCATCGACAATAATTGTGTCTCTTTTTCGCAATTGATAAACCACAACCAATAGCCCATTACTATAAATACCAATGCCTGCGTGAGATCAAGCAGGTTAAGCACGGGTATATAAGAAAATAAACGTGAGTCCGCCGCATCAGAAAACCAAATAAATTGCCAGACTAACAGCAGTGCCATAATCGGCAATAAGCCCCAGGTATAATAAGCCTGCTTAAATTGACCCACAGGCCAAGCCACCTGATTCCCCTTCCTCATCAAGGCACCTCCCGCCACCACACACGTTATTGCAAAGGCGCAGCTTGACCAGACACGAGATAACCCGCTAAACCCATCAATCCATGAGAACGCCACCCAGCCTAGCAGCAGAATGACTATCGCAACGCCTGCCGCATGCCATAATCTCATTAACCCTGTCGGCCATATCTGCTCATGTTTACACAACACCATCAGATGCACAGCCAATGCAGTCGGCCATGCCAAAAAGCCTAGATAGGCAAGCGGACTATCGTCATACGTCACCACAGCACTGCCTACGAATATCAGCAATAGTATCGGCGTCAGCAAAATAGAAGATAATAAAATCCGAGACCAATTTAATTTATGGCTCAAAACAAGCTGGCCGAAGGTGGTTAAAGCAATAAACAATAAACCCACTTTTAGCTGATAATCCCTCGGCACAAAACGCTCAATCTCAATCAATCCTGCCGCAAACCACCACAGCAAACCCCATGCCACAATCACCACACTTAATTGCCGCTCAAAAGGGATACATTTTTCTTGATTCTTATCATAGAGATACGCGATCAACAGTGCTGCAAAACCCACTAATGCCATACCAATAAAGGCGCTATTCAAAATGGGCATACTCATCGGTAAGGCGTCATGGATATTCTCAAGAAACACCATGCCCGCACCGAATGCTAGCAACAACCCAAAACCACGCGAAATAATTTCCGACTGCCGCAAGCCAATCCACACTAATGCCGCGCCTTCTAGAGACCAGACTGCCGCCGTCCAGCGACCATCTAATGCCAACGGAATCGCCAAACTCACAAATACGATCCCCAGCGCCAGAAAAGATTCTGCCAACAGCTTTACCCCGTCTTTTTCAGGTTTCCATAGGTATTTTGCTAAGCAAAGATATAAGCCGCCCATGGCTGCTGCTGATATCGCACCGCCATATTCAAAGGGCGCCACCAACCGGCTTTGCAAGGCAAACACCACGAAGGGCAAACCAAAGACCAAGGTGCCATCTACATAGCCGCGCAACTGTGGCGCTTGCCTGTGGGCAAACAAGATTGAAATAATCAGGTAGAACAAGAAGAATATGATTAAAAATGGCTCTGTCGAGATAAAATAATCCGCTTGATACGCTTTATAGCCCCACATTGCACTGATAATAAACGTAAAGCCAAAACCAATTAAATTGAGCAAGCGCCAAGATTTAAACCATGCCAATCCCAATACGCCGATATTTAACAATGCATAGTATGAGAACAACATGACATGACTACCACTGCCTGTCGACATCAAGATCGGCGCTAAAAAGCCACCTACCGCACCAAAAATAGCCAATGATTTTGCATCTTGCTTTATCGCTAATACGCCCGCTAGGATCACCAGCAGCAACATCATAATCAAGGTAAAGCCAATAGGGATAACATGGTAAAACTTGGCGGCAGCAAAAGCGGTAAGGTATAACACGCCAATACCCACTCCCTGCAAAATCAGGCCATATTCAAGCTGCTCCCGCCGCAGCCGCCAGCCCAACACCAACGCAGCAATCCCGGCGGCGGCCACCCCCATCAAGCGGAATTCTATCGGAAACAGGCTCCTCTCTGCTGCATACTTCAGCAAAAATGCCACACCAAAAAACAACACCACCGCACCCACTTTCACCACCACATTGCCCGTGGTGAAAAACTCTCGCACCATCGTGAAAAATTTATCTATCGGCAAATTATTTGTTGATTCTTTTTCTACAGGGCGGAGAGCTCGCTCCTCCCAGTCATCCCGCTCTGGCTCGAGTGGTTCAGCGGCTGTTATCACATTCGGAATGGGAGCTTCGACGGCTATCGCCGATGCTAAAATTTGATCTAATTCGGCGGTCTGTTCAGAAACCGCCTCGGAGGCCGCCATCGCTTTCGTTCGCTGAGGAAAAACATCTTCTTGTAGGGTATCTGTCGCGGGTTGTTCTTTCTTTTCCAAAGCCTGTTCTAATATCGAAACACGCCCCTTAAGCGACACGATCATGCTAAAAGCCAGCCCCATCAAGCCACCAAGCAGTATGCCTTCATCACCAAGCACCAGCCCGCCGATAAAAAGTCCCGCAAGAATGAAAATAAGGCTTTCCATGTTCACCGCTCTCTGTAACAAAAATCACAGAAAGCATAACAGTTATTTATTCTTAGCAGTAGCCCTACTCGCTAATGTCTATATCGATATCTTGGACCCCAGTAGGAATAGGGATAGAAATGTCGGGAATGCAAGCCCCAATGCCGTCCAT